>JBBSKY010000026.1:0-38354 GCA_038255915.1 Acidimicrobiales bacterium
CCTCCAGGATCCAGGCTTCGACACCCGGAACCCTCGTCGCCTCCCGTGCGCGTTGCGCGGACCCCTGGGATCAGGCCGATCAGCCCGGCGACACTGGCCGTGCCGCCCTCACCCCACCCACACCAGGGTCAGGAGAGCCAGATTCTTGGTCAGATCCTGGTCACCACGCTGCAAGGCCTGACAGGGGTCTGACCACCGCAGGCGGAAGGCTGACCCATCCGGAGGACGATGACCAGGAGGGGCTAGGGCCCGGCGGCGGAGGGGCCAGGATCCTGACCACGGGGCTCCCGGCGCGGATCGGCGGCTGTCAGTCTGGCCACCTGACCGCCAGTTCGGAGCGCTGACCGGCTTGACGCTGCAGCGTCAGGCCGGCTGCATCGGAGGTTTGCGGCCAGGTTCCCGGCGCGTGACCATTGACACTCCGTCCGGCCGGCCTCGAGTCGGCGCTCGCCGGTATCGACGGTTCAGCCCGGGGAACTCGCCCGCTGGGCCAGCCGCCTCGCTCCGCGTCTCACGGCACGTGTTCTTCACCCGTCGGCCGGAAGGAGCTCTGCCACTCGGCGCATCGGTTGGCCCATCGAGGGGTGGGCCTCCAGGGTGCTCGCCACCTCGTGAGCCGATCTCAGGGGGTTCCTCCAGCGGGCCGAGATCTGATGAACCGCCAACACCACCGACTCCGGGATGTCATCGAGGAGGCGGCCCACGAGGTCGCCAGGGGTGACCACCTCCACACCGGCACTGGCCAGCGCCCGGCCGCGAAAGTCCTTGACGTTGAGGGTCACGATCGTGGTCGCGTCGGCGGCG
The DNA here is from genome assembly GCA_038255915.1 of Acidimicrobiales bacterium. Classification (GTDB taxonomy): domain Bacteria; phylum Actinomycetota; class Acidimicrobiia; order Acidimicrobiales; family JAUJNH01; genus JAUJNH01. The sequence goes on from JBBSKY010000026.1 coordinate 805, forward strand.
ATGGCCGCCGCGGCAACGTGGCGATCCTTCGGATGGTTGTCGAGGGTTGCGACCAGTGCAGGATCAAAGGGGACAACGGCGTCGGGGAAATGACGTCGCATGGCGGCGACGGTGTGCTGCTCGAAGCGGACCCGCTCGATGTCAGGGTCCTTGGCAACGACGTTCCGGACGAGCTCCTCGAGGATCTCTTCGCTCCACCGCACATCGAGGGCGTCCAGCGCGGCCAGGGTCAACAAGAGGTCCCGGAGCGACGGTGGGTAGAGGACGCAGGCGTCGAGGACGACGAGCACCAGTCAGTGGTAGGGAACGCCTGCAGCAACATCGGCTTCGGCCACGGCGGCAGCACCGGCGAGGGCGTGGTCTCGCCTGGCCTTGTAGGCCAGGACGTCGGCGACCCGGAGCCGCCGGTGGGTCCCCACCCGGTGGCCGGAGAGCTTGCCGGCGTCGACCAGCCGGACGACGTAGGTCCGGCTGATGCCGAGCAGATCTGCTGCCTGCTGGGTGGTCAGCTCACCGTCGTCGCTGACCAGGTGCACGGGCGTCCCCGCAGCAAGATCCTCGAGGAGCTGCCGCACCGCTGCTCGGGCGGCGGGGGGGAGCTCGATCTCGCCACCGGCTGTCCGGATCGCCATCGGGGCGCCGTCGTCCGGCGCTCCGACCGCCGCGGCCAGGCGCTTGCGGGCAGCCCCACGAACCTCGAACGAGGCGACATCGCTCATGCACGTGCAGCCTACCGCAACCGACACAGACGAAACACCACCGTTCGTGGGACGCAGGATCCAAGGCCCTCGAGGTTGGCGGCGGCCTATGTCGTTCGGCGCAGCATCGCCGCGATGTTCGCGGCCGCCTCGTGCTGGAGGTTCTCCAGGACGTGGGTGTAGGTGTCCATCGTGATGCGGATGTCGGAGTGGCCCAGCCGCTCGCTGACGACCTTCGGGTGGGTCTTGGCCAGAAGGGCGAGGGTTGCTGAGGTGTGGCGGGCATCGCGTATGGAGATCGGCTGGATCCCGCACCGCTCCGCCGCCTTCTGGAAGAAGTAGCTGATGCTCTGCGGGTGGAAGGGCTGTCCGAGCTCGTCGACGAGCACCCGCTCCTCGTTCTTGATGGTCCGGCCGACGAGCGCCGCCTCGTCCTCGATGCGCTGGCGGTGGCGGCGAAGGGCCTCCACGGTGAGCTCGTCGAGGGCGACCGTCCGCCGGCTCCCGGCCGTCTTGGGCTCCTTGGCGTGGACCTTGTAGCCGGCGGCGACCACGTTCTGGCGTATGACGAGGCGGAGCCCGTCGAGGTCGAGGTCCTTCCAGCGCAGCCCGACCAACTCGCCCCGACGCATCCCGGTGGATAGCAGGAGGATCCAGGCGGGCCAGAGCCGGTCGTCGGCGGTCTGCGCCAAGAACTCGGCTGCAACGCTCGGCGACCAGACGTCGGTGTCTCCCTTCGGGACCCGAGGTCGGGCTACCAGCCGGTTCGGGTTCTCCTTGAGCAGCCGGAGCCGCACGGCGTCATTGAGCGTCCGGTTCACGAACGTGTAGGTGTTCCGGAGGCTCTGCGGCCCGAGGCTGCCGGCCCGTTCGCCGTCGGTGGCGGCGAGATCGGCGTAGAAGGTGTGGAGGATCTTCGGGGTCAGCCCCGAGAGCCGGACTGCGCCGATCCGGGGCACGATGCGCTGGCGGACGATGTGCTCGTAGCCGTGCCAGGTCGTGGGTGACAGGGTCGGGGGCTTGTTGGCGGCGAGCCAGTCCTCCAGGTAGGCGCCGATGGTCAGGGTTCGGGCGTCAGCTCGGATGTCGCCGGCGTCAGCGCCCACAAGGGCCAGGGCAAGGGCGGCCTCGGCCTCCTTCCTCGTCCGGAAGCCGCTGGCCCTGCGTTGGCGCCGCACGCCGGTGGCAGGATCGGCCGGCAGGTCGACGACGTACCGCCAGCTAAATCCCCCGCTGGCCGCTGAACCGGTAGATCCGTCCCCGCATCGCTGACCACAGTACCGGACCACCGTGACACGATTGTGACACGATTCCGCTTCCGCCTCCCGGGCCAGAGGGCTCCACCCCCTCTGACCTGGACCTTTGTAGTCGGGCTGCCGGGATTCGAACCCGGGACCTTTGGTCCCCCAGACCAACGCGCTAACCAAGCTGCGCCACAGCCCGTTTTGCCGTGCGGATCGGCATGGTAGCCGGTCCTCCTCAGAGCTTGTGGGCCAGCCACTCCACGCCCTGCACGCCCCGCCAGGCCAGGTAGCCCGTCAGGCCGACCAGGAGGACCTTGAAGTGCCAGGGCGCCTGGGGGGCCTCCTCGGCCCCGTCGGGGTGGCGGCCGGGCGCGGCCGGGCGCTCCGCCGGAGGCAGCACCCGGCCGCAGGCGGGGCATGAGCCATCGGCGCCCATCGAGGTCGGTGTCAGGTGCCGGTCACAGGCTTCGCAGAACGGCACGGCCCCATCCTCGCAGCCGGCCCTGGCCGGGCGCGAAGCGGACGCCGCCCGGTGGGCGGCGTCCGTTCCGACACGTGCACGCGGGCGCCGGGCCCGCACTCCGGTGGCGATGCTAGGCGGTCTGGCGGCGGCGGAGGAAGACCACAGCACCGACGGCGGCGGTGGCGGTGAGGGCCACAGGCAGGGCGGGGCCGGAGACCAGCGAGATGGGCGCGGTCACGGCGTTCGGCCCGCAGGTGACCGACCCGATGATGATGTCGGCGGCGGTCGTGCCGGTGATGGTCGGAAGTAGCTCGATGTGGAGGGCGTTCACCGTCAGGCTGCCGTCAGGGTTGTTGATCTGCTCGTTCGTCGTGATCACGCCGAGGTTCAGCACGTTGATCTGGGTGTTCGGTCCCGGATTCGCGTCCAGCGGGGTCGGTGTCGTGATGCCCAGGATACTGAGGAAGATGTTGGCGTCGACCAGCGTGGCACTGCCCGTCTCGCCGGCGGTGGTGGCCGTGCACTCGGCGTAGATGGCGTCGGCGCCGAGGGTGAAGAGGTTATCTATGGCGGGCAGGCCGGGGATGATGTTGGGGAGGAGCGCGCCGCCGAGGTCGAGGGTGACGCCGTCCGGGGTTCCAATGTTGGCGGTGCAGTCGAGCGCGGCCCCGACCTGGATGCTGCCGCCTGAGCCGACGGCGCCGGCGCAGGCTGCCGACGTGCCGTTGGTCTCCGCCGTGGCGTCCTGGGCGAGCACGCCAGCGGTCAGGAGGGTCACACCGCCGAGCACGACGGTGCCGGCCTGGCCGGTGACGGTCTCAGTCGTGCCATCGTTGCTGGCGGCCACCTCACCCGTGTCCAGGATGGAGGTGTTGAGCAGCGTGACCGTGGCCGCGGTGGCCCGGGCCTGTGAGGTGTCGGCCGAAGCGGGGCCGGCGAGCAGCAAGACGGTGGTGCCGGCAATGGCGAGCCCGGTGGCGAGCCGTGAGCTACCTCGGATGAAGTTCATGGGGAAAGTGTCTCCTGGTTCGTCAGGTCGCCCGGGCGACGCTGGTGATCGTTGATGATGGTAGGACATTTCGAACTCCGTTGCGATCTGTCTTGGTCCAGTCACGTCGATGACGGACGATGCGCACCAGCGCCCGCCAGTCGGCGACCTGGTTGACGTACATGTAGAACACGTTGGCGACGCCGAGCAGGAGGGCTGCGCGGCGGGTGAGCGTGCGGTCAACCCGGGAGCGGTACACGGGCCCCCAGATCATGAGCGGGCCCATGCTGAACAACAGGAACAGCAGCAGCAGGCCGCCGGTGGTGGGGTTCAGCCAGTCGCTCGGACCGCCGGGGGACTGGACCAGGCCGTACACCACCGCGCCTCCACAGACGGCGTAGAAGACGCCGCCCAGCAGCTGGAACCACGGCTGGAGCAGGAAGTACGCGATCTCGATCGCTGCTCCGGTCGAGATGCGGGGAGAGGTCAAGATGGGCCAGAGGTAGCAGATGCACTGCATCGTTCCCTGGCCCCAGCGGGTCCGCTGCCGAACCAGGCGGCGAAGGGAGGGAAGGCCCTCCTGCGCCACCCAGGTGTCGTGGCAGTACTGGGTGCGGCCTCCGGTGAGCAGCACGTGGAGGCCGAGCTCGAGATCCTCAACCAGGGCACCGTGCCAGGGCCTGCCGTGCTCTCGGCTCACCCGGTACAGGGCGGACAGCCTGGTGAACTGGCCGTTGCCGCCCATCCCCACGCTGCCCACGTGGCGTCGGAGGAACTGGGTGCCGGCGATCGGACCGGCGAACTCGAGATCCTGCATCCGGACCAGCAGCCGACCCATCCGGGTCCGGGGCCGCACACTTGCGCTTCCTGCCAGCTCAGGCACGTGGTCGAGCATGCGCACCTTGATCTGCACGGCGCTGACCGTCGGATCGCCGAACTGTGTCGGCCCGGCGATGACGTCGAGGCAGCGAGGGTCGAGGCTGCCGTCGGCATCCACCACCCCGACCACGACCTTGTTGGGGTCGATGCCTGGGGGAAGGGCACCAACGATTGCGTCGAAGGCGGCGTTCAGCGCCGGGCCTTTGCCCATCCTGGCGTCCGGAAGCGTGCGCGTGACCACTCGGAGCTGCCCGATCTCCCGGGCCAGTCGGGCCAGGATCACGGGGGTCGCATCGATGCTGGCATCGTCGACGCACCAGATGCGCGCTCGGGGATGGTTGCTCACCAAACCGACCACCGTGGATTCGATGACTGCGGCCTCGTCCCGGCAGGGGATGATGAGGTGCCACGAGAAGTCACCGGCGTCGCCGGGTACCTCTCTCTTGCGCCGAAGGTAGGGCCGCAGGATCAGGCCGGCATAGACCACAAACGCGGCACAGGCCAGGAAGGCACCGGCGTTTGCGACGGCCAGCAGCAGCTCAGCCACGGCGTCGACCTGCCGGCACGACCATCCGCAGGAACAGGAGCAGCCCTCCGGCCACCCCGACGGTGGACACGACCGTGCCCAACAGGACGTGGCTGCGAGCGAAACCCGTCTCGAAGCCCCAGGCGCGCACCGAGAGGGTGATGACCAGCAGGCGAAGCTGGTTGACCAGGATCAGCACGACGGCGAAGAGCGCGACCGTGGTTCCGGCCCGGCCCGGCTGGACCCGGCCGGCAACGAGGAGCAGGGCGGTGAGGAGGGCGAAGGGCACGATGAGCAATGCGGCGGTGCAGCTGGGGCTGACGGTGAAGCCGACGTAGCGGCCCTCCGAGGGGAAGATCACCGCTGTGCCGATGGAGTCGGCCGGAAACACACTCAGAAGCCGCACGATCAGTGCGCTGACGAACGCCTCGCCACGTCGGAACTGCTCCTGGCCGAGGACGAGGAGGAACGCGAGCGCCAACGCTGCCGCGGCTTGGGTGCCGTTGGCGGGTCCGAAGCGGCGAGCCCGACTGGCGACCGCTGAGGTCATGCCTGCCCGGCGACCCCGGCTCGGCGCATCATCGCCACTCGGAGCAGCACCAGCCCCCCCACGATCAGGGCGAGGGCCACCAAGGCGTAGGCCAGCGACGAGAACCCGGTTTTGGCCAGAACCGTGGCGCCGCTCCCGCCCAGGACGATCGGTGGCGTGACCTTCGAGTACATGTGGTTCCTCCGCAGGTGCTGCACGTGGTGATCGACCGCCAGGACTCTAGCCCAACGATCCTTGAGACTGTAGGAGCCCAGCGGTTCCGCCCTGGAGCGCCGCTCAGGTGCGCTTGATGGCCAGGATGGCCACGTCGTCGCCGAGGGCGGTGCCGGAGAAGTCCCGGGCCGCCTCGAGGAGCGCCTTGCACAGGTAGGCGGGGTCCCGCCCGGGCTCCCGGCGCAGGGTGGCCGCCACCCGCTCCTCACCGAACAGCACCTCGCCCTTGCGGGCCTCGGTCAGGCCATCGGTGTAGAGGAGCAGCAGGTCACCCTTCTCGAGGCTGACCTCCCGTGAGGTGAACGTGCCGTTCGGGTCGAGGGTCAGCAGGGGGCCGCTGGAGCGCAGGGGGCGCACCTCGCCCTCGTGCCACAGCCAGGCCGGGGGGTGGCCCGCCGAGCACACCCGCAGGGTCGAGGCCTCGAGGTCGAAGACCACCACGCAAAGCGACACCAGCTCGTCGGGCTGGCCGGAGGCGAACATCACCTTGTTCAGCTCCTCGACCGCCTGGGCCGGGTCGCGGTAGCGCTCGAGGAACGCCCGCAGCAGGTACTTCACCTGGAAGGCGGTGATGGAGGGCTCGATGCCGTGGCCGGCCACGTCGCCGATCACCGCGGCCAGGCGGTTGGGAGCCGTGCGGTACAGGTCGTAGAAGTCGCCGGCCATCGAGCCGGTGCCGGGCTCGTAGACCGTGCCGATCTCGAAGCCCTCGACCGGGGGCAGCTCGGAGGGGGCCAGGCGCTGGGCCCAGCGGCGGGGGGCCAGGTCGGCCTGCTCCATGACCTCCTCGGCCCGGCGCAGCAGCATCGAGCGCGACTCGGCCAGCTCGGCCTCGTAGACGAAGTTCCGGCCGTAGCCGATGCTCATGGCCAGCGGTACTGCGCACAGCGCGAGGGGGATCGCCGTCCAGCGGGCGCCGCCGATCGCCCCGGCAGCCAGGGCCAGGGCCAGCACCACGTAGAGCAGGGTGGTGTGCAGCTCCTTGCGGAAGGCGGCCCGCGACAGGTCGGCCGCCTCGTCGTCGCCTCCGGAGCGCTGCAGCGTGCGCTCGATGCGGCCCAGGGCCCGCTGCAGGCGGCGGGCCGAGCGCCCCCACAGCGTCACCGACACCAGGCAGGCGACGGCCAGGGCGCCCTCGACCGCCCGCAGGGCCCACCCCAGCCCCTCAGCGGTGCCGTCCGAGAGGAACGGGACGTCAGCCACCTCGGCGACGGACCCGGATCTTGATCGGCGTGGGGCCGAGCTCGAAGTGCTCCCGGATCTTGCGCTCGATGTACCGCAGGTAGGTGGGCGGCAGGTCGCGGTTGGCGAAGAGGGTGAAGGTGGGGGGGTGCACCGCACCCTGGGTGGCGTACTGGATCTTGGCGTTCGGCGGCGGGTGGGCGGACTGAGCGGCCTGCACCACCCGGTTCAGCACCGCCGTCGGAACCCTGCGTGAATAGGCCTCCTCGGCCTGGCCGAGGGCCGGCAGCAGCTTGTGGACGCCGAGGCCGGTGAGAGCGCTGACCTTCAGCACCGGGGCGTAGGTGAGGAAGGCCAGCATGTCGGCCACCTGGTGCTGCACCTCGGCCTTGGCCTCGTCGTCCAGCAGCTCCCACTTGTTCAGCACGATCACCACGGGGCTGCCGGCGGCGTCGACGCGCTCGGCCAGGCGCTGGTCCTGGTGGGTGACCCCCTCGGTGGCGTCGATGACCAGCAGGGCCGTGTCGGAGGTGTCGATCGACTGCAGGGCCCGCACCAGCGAGTAGTACTCGGGCCCCTCGGCCTCCTTGCCCCGGCGCCGCAGCCCGGCGGTGTCGACGAAGCGGATGCGGCCGGCCTCGGTGGACAGCACGGTGTCGACGCTGTCCCGTGTGGTGCCCGCCAGGTCGTGGACGACCGACCGCTCCTCGCCGACCAGGCGGTTGAACAGGGTGGACTTGCCCACGTTCGGGCGACCGACGATGGCCACCGAGAAGGCCACCACCCCGTCGTCCTCGGGCTCGGGCTCGGGCTCGGGCTCGGCCGGCGGCAGGGCGCCGACGACGAGGTCGAGCAGGTCGCCGGTGCCCCGGCCGTGGATGGCCGAGACCGGCAGCGGCTCGCCCAGACCCAGGGAGGCGAACTCCCAGATGTCGGGCTCGCGCTCGGAGGAGTCGACCTTGTTGGCCACCACGAAGGTCGGCTTGTTCCGGCGGCGCAGCAGCCCCGCCATCCGCTCATCGCCGTCGTTGATGCCGACGGTGGTGTCGACCACCAGGAGCACGACGTCGGCCTGGGCGATGGCGTGCTCGGACTGGCGGGTGACCTTGGCGTCGAGGTCGGTGCCGCCGGGCAGCCAGCCACCGGTGTCGACCAGGGTGAAGCTGCGCCCGGCCCAGTCGGCCTCGATCTCCTTGCGGTCGCGGGTGACGCCGGGGGTGTCCTCGACGATGGCGTCACGGCGGCCGGTGATGCGGTTGACCAGGGTCGACTTGCCCACGTTGGGGCGGCCGACGATGGCGATGACGGGCAGAGGGGCGGCCATCAGGCGGCTTCCAGGGCCTGGCGCAGCGACAAGCCGTCGGCCGGGACGATCTCGACCGGCCGGGGCAGGTCGCCTGGGGTGCCGCCGTCGAGGAATCGGCCGTCGTTCAGGCACACGTCAGGGAGGAGGTAGCGCTCGCCCTCGGGCTGGTCGGCCAGGGCCCGGCTCAGGTCGGCCCCGGTGAGCAGGCCGGCCACCGCGGTGTTGCCGCCGAAGAACTCGTTGCGCACGGCCAGGACCCGGGCCCGCCCGCCCACCAGCGGGGCCAGCACCGCGGCCCCGTATTCGCCGGTGACCACGCAGGCCGGCGCCCGGCGCGACGGCCGGATGGAGAGCCCGGTGGCCCGGCGGGCCGGCGTGGAGTAGCCGACCGGGGAGTCGACGGCCTGGAAGAAGCCCTCACGGGGGCCGAGCGGCGTCTCGACCCGGCCCTCCCACTCCAGGCGGAAGGCGGTGGCCATGCCCACCCCGTTCTCGTGCTGGGTAAAGCCCTCGTAGACCTCGGCGTCGGGAAAGGGGGTGCCGGCCATCAGGTTGTACTCGTCGCTGGCCCACACCAACCGGCGCCCGAGGGCGGTCAGGAAGGTGGCCTGCCAGCGCTCGACGACCTCGAGCACCGCCGCCGCCTCGAGGGCGGTGTGGGGCCGCAGTCCCGGCTCGGTCGAGTGGCGGGAGACGCCGAGCGGCACGCACGCCACGGTGGCCAGCTCGGGGTAGCGGTCGAGGACCCCGGCCAGGGTGCGCTCCAGGACCTCAGCGTCGTTCTGACCCGGGCAGACCACCACCTGGCCGTGGACCTCGATGCCGTGGTCGAGCAGGGCCCGCAGCCACCGCAGGCTGGTGGCCCCCCGGCGGTTGCGCAGCATCACGGCCCGCACCTCCGGATCGGTGGCGTGGATGGAGACGTAGAGCGGCGACAGCCCCTCGGTGATGACCCGTTCCAGGTCGGCCTCGGTGAAGCGGGTGAGGGTGGTGAAGTTGCCATACAGGAAGGACAGGCGGTAGTCGTCGTCCTTCATGTAGAGGCTGGGCCGCAGCCCCTTGGGCAACTGGTAGATGAAGCAGAACTCGCAGTGGTTGTCGCAGGTTCGGATCTGGTCGAACAGGGCGCTCGACACCTCGGCGCCGAGGGCGGCACCCGCCTCCTTGGCCACCTCGAGGGTGAGCCGGAGACCGCCCCGCAGCACCTCGACCTCGATGTCGGGCTCGTCGGCCATGAGGCGGTACTGGATGACGTCGCGGGGCACCTGGCCGTTGATGGCAGCGATCTCGTCCCCGGGGAGGAGGCCGGCGTGCTCGGCAGGCGACCCTGCGGCCACCGCCACCACCGTGGGCAGGGACATGGAGGCACGAGGATAGCGGCCGGCAGGCGGTCCGGCCGTGGGTGGCCTAGCCCCGACCCGGCCCTAGCATCGCCCCGATGGCCGTCGACGAGGTGCTGCTGGCCCAGCCCCGCGGCTTCTGCGCCGGGGTGGAGATGGCCATCAAGGCGCTGGCGTGGATGGTGCGGGTCTTCGACCCGCCCGTGTACTGCTACCACGAGATCGTGCACAACCAGCTCGTGGTCGACCGCTTCTGCCAGCTCGGGGTGGTCTTCGTCGACGACATCGACGCCGTGCCCTCCGGCGCCCCGCTCATGCTCTCGGCCCACGGCTCGGCCCCCGCAGTGGTGTCCGCGGCCCGGGCCAAGGGCGGCGTCGTGGTCGATGCCGTGTGCCCCCTCGTCACCAAGGTCCATCACGAGGTGAAGGTGCGGGCAGGCAAGGGCTACGACATCGTCTACGTGGGCCACACCGGCCACGACGAGGCCATCGGCACCATGGCCGTGGCCCCCGAGCGGGTCCACCTGGTCGAGACCCCGGCCGACGTCGCCGCCCTCGACCTCCCCCGCGACCAGCCGGTCGCCTTCCTCGCCCAGACGACCCTGTCGCTCGACGAGTGGAGCGGCGTGCTGCACTCAGCGAAGGACCGGTGGCCCGACCTGTGGCAGCCCGGCCGCAGCGACCTCTGCTACGCCACCACCAACCGCCAGTCGGCCCTGAAGGAGATCGCCCACAAGGCCGACGTCGTGGTCGTGCTGGGCTCGGAGAACTCCTCCAACACCAAGGCGCTGGCCTCGGTGGCCGTCGGCATGGGCTGTCCCCGGGTGCTGCGGGTGAACGGCGCCCACGAGCTGCCGGACGACCTCCACGGCGTGGTCGGTGTGACCGCCGGCGCCTCGGCCCCTGAGGAGCTGGTGGCCGGCGTCGTCGCCCGACTGGCCCCCCGTCGTGGGGTGACCCTGGTCGACGTGCTCTCCGAGGACGAGTACTTCCCGCCGCCGCCCGAGCTGCGCAAGCTGCTCGACGCCATCGGCACCCTGCTCAGCGTCGGCCTCGCCGGCCCCGTCGCAAGCGGCAACGCTCTGGTCGACGACCGAACCGTCCAGGCCGTCGACGTCCTCGACACCCTCATCGCCCGCTGAGGCCTCGTCTCAGCGCCGGGTGACCTCCGCCTGGGCCTGGTCGAACAGCTCCTGGAGGCGCTGGCGCAGCTGGTCGGACAGGGCTCGCACGCCCTTGCGGCCCACTCGGCCCGACTCGGTGGGCGCCGGCGGGGGGATTGGGTCGCCCACGATGATCGACACCTTCACCGGCCTGATGCCCCTGCTCCCCTTCGGCATGGCCCCTTCGCTGCCGCCGATGCCGACGGGCACGATCGGCACCTGCAGCTTGGCCGCCAGGTAGGCGGGTCCCTCGAAGAGCTCGTCGACCACCGAGCCGCTGCGCCGGGTGCCCTCGGGGAAGATGACCAGCGCCTGCCCGTCGGCCAGCAGGCGCTCGCACGAGCGCAGGGCATCGCGGTCGGGCAGGCCCCGGTGCACGGGGAAGCCGCCCATCGAGGTGAAGAACCAGTCCGACACTCCGTACTTCCACATCGAGTCCTTGCCCATGAAGCGCAGGGTGCGGCGGCCCATCAGGGCCACGAGCGGGGTGTCGATGTTGGAGCGGTGGACCGGCGACAGGATGAACGGGCCCTGGGGGGGGATGTGCTCGAGGCCGCTGATTCGCACCCGCCAGAAGAGCCGGCTGAAGCCCCCGACGACCGAGCGCACCGAACGGTAGAGGACCCGCTGCCAGGGAGCCATGGGCAGCTGCACCTGGCCGGTCCAGCGGGGCATCAGGGCGCCGAGCCCGGCGCGGGCAGGCCGTCGAGGTGGCCCAGCACGGCGGCCACCACCTCGTCGATGGCCAGCCCGGTGGTGTCGATGACGACGGCGTCGTCGGCGGCCTGGAGGGGGTCGGAGACCCGGGTCGAGTCGGCGTGGTCGCGTCGGGCGATGTCGGCGGCCACCGTGTCGTAGGACAGGTCGGTGACCTCCTTGGCCCGGCGGTCCGACCGGGCCTCGTGCGAGGCGGTGAGGAACACCTTCAGCCGGGCCACCGGGAAGACCACCGTGCCGATGTCGCGGCCCTCGACCACGCCGCCGCCCCGCTCGGCCACCCAGCGGCGCTGGCGGGCCACCAGCTCGGACCTCACCGCGGGGTTGGCCGCCACCGCGCTCACCGCCCGGGTCACCTCGGGGCCCCGCACCTCGATGCTGGCGTCGACCCCGTCCACGGTCACCACCCCATCCTCCACCGACAGCTCGACCCTGGCCGCCAACCGGGCCATGGGCTCCTGGTCGGCGGGATCGATGCCCCGCCGCAGGGCGGCAAAGGCGACCCCCCGGTACATGGCCCCGGTGTCCAGGTACGGCAGTTCCAGCCGGGCGGCCACCGTCCGGGCCACCGTCGACTTCCCCGACCCCGCGGGCCCGTCGATCGCTAGTACATAGGCACCGGGAGCCCCAGCCCTTTCGCTTGCTCCGGTCACCGGCTCCTCGATCATCGGGTGCCGCCTGCTTGGAGGGTGGCGAGATCTGTTTCGAACCCGGGGTAGCTGGTGCGCACGGCGTCCCATCCTTTGACGAAGCTGGTTCCGCTGGCAACCAGAGCGCCGACGGCGCCAGCCATGGCGATGCGGTGGTCACCAGCCGACTCCACCGAGCCCGGTCGGAGGCGGGCACGGCCGGCGATGACGAGGCCGTCGGGTCGGGGCTCGCTGTCGGCCCCGAGGGCGGCGAGAAGCGCCACGGTCGTCGCCACCCGGTCGCTCTCCTTCAACCGCAGCTCGGCGGCGTCGCGGATCACCGTCTCGCCCTCGGCCACCGCAGCCGCCACCGCAAGCACCGGCACCTCGTCGATCAGCCCCGGCACCACGTCGCCTTCGATGGTGACGCCCCGCAGGTCAGGTGAGTAGCGAGCGGTGATCGTGGCGGTGTTGCCTGTGCGGACCTGAGAGATGTCGGCTCCCATCTCGTTCAGCACGTCGAGGAAGGCGGCCCGCGCCGGGCCGACGTAGACGTCGATCACGGTGATCTCGCTGCCCGGGACGATGCACCCAGCCACCAGCCAGAACGCGGCCTGGCTCGGATCACCAGGAACGTTGACGTTGCAGGGCCTGAGGGTCGATGGCCGCAGGGTCGTGGTGAGCCCGTCGGCTGAGACGCTGATGTCGGCGCCGAAGTCGGCCAGCATCTCCTCGCTGTGCGCTCGGGTCCGCACCCGCTCCCGCACGACGGTCGCGCCCTCGGCCCCCAGCCCGGCCAGGAGCACGGCACCCTTCACCTGGGCACTTGGCACGGCCAGGTCGAGGTCGATGCCGCGCAGGCCACCGCCCCGCACGACCAGCGGTGGGAAGCGGCCGTCACCTCGACCGTCGACCGTGGCGCCCATCTGTCGCAGCGGGCCCACCACCCGGTCCATGGGCCGGCCGGCGATCGACGAGTCGCCCTCCAGGACCGTCAGCCAAGGCAGGGCTGCGCAGTACCCCGCCAACAGGCGTATCCCGGTGCCCGAGTTGCCGACGTCGATGACCCGCCCCGGCTCATGCAGGCCGATCCGGCCGACGCCGTGCAGCAGCGGACCGTCGATTCGGGCGCCCATGGCCTCGACCGCGGCTCGCGTCGCCAGCACGTCGTCACCCGAGGAGAGGCCGAGGATCTGGCTGGGACCCTCGGCCAGCGCCGCCAGGAGCAGGGCCCGGTGCGAGATGCTCTTGTCCCCGGGCACCCTCACCTGCCCCCGCAGGGGGCCGCTCCCCCCCTCGACGGCCAACGGCTCCCTCACGACTGGAGCAGCCGGACGGCGGGGCGGTAGCCGCGGGCGAACAGGGCGCCGCAGGCGACGTCGGCCTGGGTGGTGGCGACCAGCAGCAGGAGCACACCACGGTCACCCTCGGCCGAGTGGGCGATCTCCAGGTCGTAGATGTCGACACCGAGCTCGCCGAGGAGGGTGGTGACCTCGGCCAGCACGCCGGTGCGGTCGGGGACCGGGACCCGCACCTCGGCCACCTCCACCGGGCGCCCGGCGGCGCGGGCCGGCAGGTTGACCCGGGCGGCCCGGGCGGCCTCGAGGGCGGCGAGGAGGGCCGAGCGGTCGCCGTCGGCGACCACGCTGCGCAGGGTCGACAGGGCCGACCCGAGGCGGTCGAGGGTGGCGACGATGGCCTCACGGTTCTCGGCGCAGATGTCGAGCCAGATCCCGGGGTGCCCGGCGGCGATGCGGGTCATGTCGCGGAAGCCGCCGGCGGCCAGCCGCAGAAGGGTGGCGTGCTCGGTGGCGGCCTCGGCGGCCAGGCCCATCAGCGCCGCCGCCGTCAGGTGGGGGACGTGGGAGACCAGGGCCACCAGCTCGTCGTGGCGGTCGGGGGCCACGGCGACGACATCAGCGCCGAGGGACGCGACCACCGAGCGCACCAGGGCGAAGGCATCCGGGTCGGTGTCGGCCGCCGGGGTCAGCACCCAGGTGGCGCCGTCGAACATCGCCGCGTGGGCCCCCTCCACCCCCTCCTGCTCCGACCCGGCCATCGGGTGGCCGCCGACGAAGCGGGGGTCGTCGACGGCCTCGACCACCGACCGCTTCACCGACCCGACGTCGGTGACCACCCCGCCGTGGCCGGCCGTGGCCGCGAGCACGCTGGCCGCCACGCCGGGCAGGGCGTGCACGGGAGTCGACAGGAAGGTGATCTCGGCGGACGGGTCGAGGCCGATGGCGTCGAGGGCCCCGAGGGCGTCGGCCCGGGAGGCCCGGGCCGGGTCGGCGTCGTCGCCGGTGACGTGCCATCCGGCCGCCCGCAGCCGGTGGGCGATCGACCCGCCGATCAGGCCACACCCCACCACGCCAGCCCGGCGGGGCGTCGCGCTACTCGGGGAGGTCATCGCGCAGGGCCCTGGCCCCCTCCAGGTACACGTGGTGCAGCTCGCTCCTGGACTTGGTGGTGCACAGGTGCAGCAGGACCCGGACGCAGCGTGAGGTGCCGCCCACGATGTCGAGCTCCCGGGCGCAGATGAGGGGCACGTCGCCCAGGCCCATGGTGCGGGCGGCGGCGGCGGGGAACATCGAGTGGAGGTCGCCGGTGGCGGTGAACAGGATCGACACCAGATCGTCCTTGTCGACCTCGTTGCGCTCGAGGACCCGCTCGAGGAGCTCGACCACCCGCTCGGTGATGTGCGCAGACTCGTCGACGTCGCACGTCGTGGCGCCCCGCAGCGCCCGGATCGAACCCACGGTGGCCTGACCCTAGCCAACCCGCCCGATCGTCAGCCCCGGCCGAGGACCCGGTCGACCTCGATCTCGATCACGGCCCTGTCCGGGTTCGCCTGGGGCTGGCGGTAGCGCAGGGCGTAGCGGCGCTCGCCCTCCAGCACGGCGGTCCGCTCGGTGACCAGGCGGGCCGCGCCCTCGAGCGCCAGCCACCGGGCCCCGTCGACCTGGGCCACCACAGCCCTGGTGCCGCCGGCCGCCACGTTGCGGGCCTTGCGGCTGGACGCCCCGGTGATGACCCGGGCCAACCCGGCGCCGTCGTCCCAGGTGAAGGCGATGGCCACCACGTGGGGGCTGCCGTCGGGGCGCAGCGTGGTGAGGGTGGCCAGGTGCCGCTCGTCGAGGAAGGCGAGGGCCTCGGGCGGCAGGGCGGCGGGGTCGAGGGCCATGGCCCGTTCCTAGTCCGCCGTCGCCGTCCACCACGATGTGGCCTGTGGACCTCCCGCCGCCCGCCGACTCCGTCCTGGTCGTCTCCTTCGGCGGGCCCGAGGGACCCGACGACGTGCTGCCCTTCCTCGAGCACGTGGTGGCCGGCAGGGGGGTGCCCCGGGCCCGGCTCGAGCAGGTGGCCCGGCAGTACGACCGCTTCGGGGGCCGCAGCCCCATCAACGACCAGAACCGGGCGCTCGTCGCCGCCCTCGAGGACGTGCTCGACCTGCCGGTGTCCTGGGGCAACCGCCACTGGCACCCGTTCCTGGCCGAGGCCCTGGCCCGGCTGGCCGCCGACGGCCACCGCCACGCCCTGGCCTTCTGCACCTCGGCCTACGCCGGCCCGTCCTCGTGCCGGGCCTACCGGGTGGCGGTGGCCGAGGCCCAGGCCGAGGTGGGGCCCGGCGCCCCGCTGGTCACCAAGCTGCCCCACTACTGGGACCACCCGGGGTTCCTCGGCCCCCTGAGCGACGGCCTGGCCGTCGCCCTGGCCGACCTGCCGCCCGGCAGCGCCGTGGCCTTCTCGGCCCACAGCGTGCCCGCGACCCAGGCCGAGGCGCCCCAGGTCGGCGGCGGCTACGTGGCCCAGCTCGCCGAGGCCAGCCGGCGGGTGGCCGAGCGGGTCGGCGCCGGCCGCCACGACCTGGTCTTCCAGTCCCGCAGCGGACCGCCGAACCAGCCGTGGCTGACCCCCGACGTCAACGACCACCTGCGGGCGCTGGCCGCCGAGGGCGTGCCCGGCGTGGCCGTCTGCCCCATCGGCTTCACGTCCGACCACATGGAGGTGCTCTACGACCTCGACACCCAGGCGAGGGCCACGGCCGCCGAGGTGGGCCTGGCCTTCCGCCGCTCCCCCACCGCCGGCACCGATCCGCGCTTCGTCGCCCTGGTCGCCGACCTCGTCGCTGCGGAACGGGCCACCCCGACCGGCCCTGACCGCGCCCCGGCCTGCCGACCGGGGTGCTGCACCTCTGCTGGCGGCCACTGACCGAACGTTCTGCCGGGAGTACGTGTCGCTGGGCGCACCCCTGCTCCCTGCAGTTCGAGCGGGTTCGCTCAGGACAGCCGTTCGACGATCATGGCCATGCCCTGGCCGCCGCCCACGCACATGGTCTCGAGGCCGATCTGGAGGTCGTGGTGGTGGAGGGCGTTGAGCAGGGTGGTCATGATGCGGGCCCCGGTCATGCCGAAGGGGTGCCCGAGGGCGATGGCGCCGCCCATGACGTTGAGCTTGTCCCACTCGACGCCGAGGGCCCGGGCCGAGGGGATGACCTGGGCGGCGAAGGCCTCGTTCAGCTCGACCAGGTCGATGTCGGCCATGGTCATCCCGGCCCGCCCGAGGGCCTGACGGGACGCCTCGATCGGGCCCAGCCCCATGATCTCGGGGTCGAGGGCGCTGACGCCGGAGGCGACGATGCGCGCGATGGGGGTGACGCCGAGCTCGCGGGCCCGGCTGTCGCTCATCACGACCAGGGCGGCGGCGCCGTCGTTGAGCGGGCAGGCGTTGCCGGCGGTGATCTTGCCGTCGGGTCGGAAGACCGGCTTCAGCTCGGCCAGGCGCTCGACGGTGGTGCCGGGCCGGGGGCCATCGTCGGTGGCCACCACGGTGCCGTCGGTCCGCTCGACCGGGGTGATCTCCCGGGCGAAGAACCCGCTCTCCTGGCTTGCGACGGCCCGGTTCTGGGAGAGGGCGGCGTACTCGTCCATCTCCCGACGGCCGATGCCCTCGACCTCGGCCACGTTCTCGGCGGTCTGGCCCATGTCGATGTAGATGTCGGGGGGGGTGTGCGCCGTCCAGGCCGACCCGCCGCCGGAACGTTCCAGTGATCGCTGGCCCGCCTCGGCGAACACCGGGTTCTTGGCGGTGGGGAGGTCGCTGGTGCCGGCGGCGAAGCGGCTGACGGCCTCGACCCCGGCGGCGACGAACACGTCGCCCTCGCCGGCCCGGATGGCGTGCATGGCCATCCGCAGGGTCTGCAGCGACGAGGCGCAGTAGCGGGTGACGGTGGCGCCGGGGACGCCCTCCATGCCTGCCAGGACCGCCACCACCCGGGCCATGTTGAACCCCTGCTCGCCCCCGGGCAGGCCGCAGCCGAGCAGGAGGTCCTCGACGGTGGCCGGGTCGACCTCGGGCACCTTGGCCAGGGCGGCCCGCACGACCAAGACGGCCAGGTCGTCAGGCCGCTGCTCGGTGAGCGAGCCCTTGAAGGCCCGCCCGATCGGGGTGCGGGTCGCAGCGACGATGACGGCCTCGGGCATGCGTCGCGACGCTACTCGTGGGTCTGATGGGGTCTGGTCACCGGATGCCGATGGGCGTCAGCCCCGGGAGGCGGCGTCGATGGTCGCCAGCTCGTCGGGGCGGCCTACCCTGCGCCGACGTGGCCGCCGACCCTCCGACCCGCTACGTCGAGGTCTCGGCCGAGGATTGGCGCCGCCTCGCCGCATCGGTCCCGATGACGCTGGACGACGGGGATCTGGCTGCGCTGGCTGGTCCGCTGGAACCCCGCCCCGACGCCCTGGAGGTGGCCGGCGCCTACCTGCCGCTGGGCCGACTGCTGCACCTGCACGCCGGGGCCACGCAGGGGCTGGCGTCGGCCACCGAGGGCTTCCTGGGACGGCCGACGCCGCCGTCGCCGTTCATCGTCGGCCTGACCGGCAGCGTGGCTGTGGGCAAGTCGACCGCCGCCCGCGCTCTCCGGGCCCTCCTCGCTCGCGGCCCGGAGGCACCACGGGTCGACCTCGTCACCACCGACGGCTTCCTCCACCCCAACGCCGAGCTGGAGCGTCGGGGCCTGCTGGCCCGGAAGGGCTTCCCCGAGTCGTACGACGTCGACCGGCTGCTGGCCTTTCTCGGCGCGGTGAAGGCCGGCGAGGCCCAGGTCGAGGCGCCCCTCTACAGCCACGTCCGCTACGACGTCGTCCCCGGCGATGTGCAGGCGGTGCGGCGCCCGGACATCGTGGTGGTCGAGGGCTTGAACGTGCTGTCGCCGCTCGGCTCGGGCGGCCTGGTGGTCAGCGACCTCCTCGACTTCACCGTGTACCTCGACGCCGACGAGGCCGATCTCGAGCAGTGGTACCTGGAGCGCTTCCTCGCACTGTGCGCCACGGTGTTCCAGGACCCGGCGTCGCACTTTCACCGCTACGCCGGCCTCGGCCCCATTGAGGCGTTGGCCGTGGCCCGGGGCATCTGGGCGTCGGTCAACGCGGTGAACCTGCGCGAGCACATCCTCCCCACCCGGGAACGGGCCGACCTCATCCTGGAGAAGGGCCCCGACCACCGGGTCCGCCGGGCCCGCCTGCGCCCCCCCTGACGCTCGACCCACCTTCCACCCTGCCGGGAGTGCCCACTTCTGGCCCCTCTGAGGACCAGAAGTGGGCACTCCCGAGGTCAGGTCGAGTGGCGGGTGATGTAAGCGTCAGCCTCGGCGGGGGTGAGGCCGTGGGTCTCAGCCAGGCCCTCGGCGACCACGGCCCGATAGGCGGCTCCGGGACGGCCGGGCACCAGGTCGGCGGCGGCCTCGTCGGTGAAGGTGATCATCGGCCAGCCCTCGAGTCGGCCGAGCGGGACGACGCACCCGTACCAGTGGCCCGGGTGGGCCACGATGCACTCGCGGTCCAGCACCGGGACCTCCACGGTGCCGACGGCCAGCCCGCACTCCTGGGCCAGCACGTCGTCGAACTGGGGCCGAGTCAGCAGCCAGGCCCGCCCCTTGGTGCCCGCCCCGGGCGTGGGTGCGGGGTCGAGGAAGGCCACCCCGCCGCCGCCCCAGTGGCGCGACTCGCGGGCGAACAGCAGCCGGTGGGGCACCTCCACCGCCGCCCACCGCCACGGCTCGGCCGGGTCCCGGCACCGGTCGAGGTAGCGCCGAAAGCGGGCCGCCGACAGGTTCGAGCCGTAGGCGACGTACCAGGTGAAGGCCCCCAGCCAGTCACCCTTCGGGATCAGCCGCCCGCCCGTGGCCGCCACCGAGCCGGCCAGGTACGTCCACGCCTCGACCTCGCCACCGTCGGCGAGCCGCACCGGGACCCTGGCTCGCCGGTACAGGCCGCCGGCGACGTCCTCGAGCCGGTCGATCCGGTCCAGCAGGTCAGGCTCGACGGCAACCACCTCACCCGCCACCGACGATCCCGCCGCCGCCTGCACCCACGGCCAGCTCCCCAGCCGCAGGTCGTGACCGTCAAGCACCGCCGGCGCCATCACCCTGCCGGCCAGGAGGCGGCCGTGGTTGGCCTGCCCCGGCCGCAGCGTCCCGTAGACGAACACCAGGTCGCCCGTCGCCGTCACCCCCCCTGTGTACCGTGCCCGGAGGATGAGTGACAGCACGCGGAGCGAAGGTGGGCCGGAGGGGACTGTCGGGCGAGTGCTGGGGACCGAGGACAGCACGCCACTCGAGTTCTGGGTGGCCCTGCAGCCCGGGTCGGTCCTGCAGCTGGACGACGTGGTGGCCACCGAGCGGGAGGTGCCGGGGATCGGCACGGTCAAGGTCTACGGGGTGGTCGAGCAGGTGCGGGCCCGGGACGAGGGCGCCCGCTACGAGAGCGACGTCTTCGACATCGAGGCGGGACTGCGCCCCGGTCAGGTGGTCGAGGCGGCCAAGGTGGTCGCCACCCGCTTCGAGCCCGAGGTGTTCGTGCCGCCCACCCCCGGGTTGACGGTGCGCAAGGCCGCGGGGGTCGAGCGCGACCAGGCCCTCAACTTCGACGGGATGGCCCGCCGCCTCCCCGCCGGCCTCAGCCGCGACGGCGAGCCGGTCCATCTCGACCTCGACTTCGTCGACGGCACCAAGGGCGCCCACGTCAACATCTCGGGCATCAGCGGGGTGGCCACCAAGACCAGCTACGCCCTGTTCCTCCTCCACGGCCTGTTCGCCGGCGGCGCCCTGTCCCACAACGACCGGGCGCTGGTGTTCAACGTGAAGGGCGAGGACCTGCTGTTCCTCGACCGCCCCAACACCCAGCTGTCCGAGGTCGAGCGGGCCCGCTATGGCGCCCTCGGCCTGCCCGCGGCGGCCTTCGCCAGCGTGGCCTTCTTCGCCCCGCCGCGGCGGGGAGACCCCACCGGGGCGGTCGACACCAGCGCCCGCACCGCCGGCGTCGTGCCCTTCTTCTGGACGATCCACGAGTTCTGCTCGCAGGACCTGCTGCCGTTCCTGTTCGCCGACGCCGAGGATGACCGCCAGCAGTTCACCATCGTCATCCAGAACGTCCTGGTGCGCCTGCGCGAGGCGCTGGACGTGGGCGACGGCGCCGTTTCGATCGAGGGCGTCACCGTGCGCACCTTCGACCAGCTGGCCCGCACCATCGCCGACCACCTGCTGGACGAGGGTGGGGTGAACAGCGACTGGGCCGGCCGGGCCATCGGCGCCGGCACCGTCAACGCCTTCATCCGCCGGCTCTACTCGGCCATCCCCCACCTCAGCCACCTGGTGCGGGCCGATGTGCGCCGGGCCACGGCGTCGGCCGTCGACCCCTCCCAGGGCCAGGTCACCGTGGTCGACGTGCACAACCTGAACGACCGGGCCCAGCGCTTCGTGGTCGGTGTGGTGGTGCGCCAGCTCTTCGAGCAGAAGGAGCGGGAGGGCCGGGCCGAGCCCCGCCAGGTGCTGGTGCTCGACGAGCTGAACAAGTACGCCCCCCGCCAGGGCCAGAGTCCCATCAAGGAGGTGCTGCTCGACGTGGCCGAACGGGGCCGCAGCCTGGGGATCGTGCTGATCGGGTGCCAGCAGACGGCCAGCGAGGTGGAGCGGCGGATCGTGGGCAACTCCTCCATCCGGGTGGTCGGACGGCTCGACGCAGCCGAGGCCGGACGCGAGGAGTACGGCTTCCTGCCCCTCATCCAGCGCCAGCGGGCCACCATCCTCAAGCCCGGCACCATGATCGTCGGCCAGCCCGGCCTGCCCGTGCCCCTGGTGGTGCAGTTCCCCTTCCCGGCCTGGGCCACCCGGGCCGCCGAGGCGGCCGCCGCCCCCGACGACGGTCGCGACCCGTTCGAGGTGTTCTCGGGCCGATGAGGGTGCTCCACACCTCCGACTGGCACGTGGGCCGCACCATCCGGGGCCGCAGCCGGGCTGACGAGCACGCCGCCGTGCTGAGCGAGGTGGCCACCATCGCTCGCCGCGAGGCGGTCGACGTGGTGCTGGTCACCGGTGACCTGTTCGACACCGCGGCCCCGAGCCCCGAGGCCGAGCGGCTCGTGTACCAGGCCCTGCTCGACCTCGAGTCGACCGGGGCGACGGTGGTGGCCATCGCCGGGAACCACGACAACGAGCGCCGCCTCCAGGCCGTGGCCCCGCTGTTCGAGCGGGGCCGGGTGGTGGTCGGCGCCGTGCCGGCCCGCCCCGACGAGGGCGGGGTCGTGCGCCTCACCACCGCCGGCGGCGAGCAGCTCGACATCGGCCTTGTCCCGTTCCTGTCCCAGCGCCACGCCGTGCGGGCCGACCTGCTGATGTCCGGCACCGAGGCCGAGGCCGTGGCCGCCTACGACGACCGCTGCCGGCGGGTGGTGGGCACTCTCTGTGGGGCCATGCGCCCCGGGGCCGTGCGCATGGTGGCCGCCCACCTGTTCGTGCTGGGCGGGCGCAGCGGCACCAGCGAGCGGGTGGCCCACACCGCCCTCGGCTACGCCGTCAGCCCCCACTCCTTCCCGGCCGACCTCCACTACGTGGCCCTCGGCCACCTCCACCGGCCCCAGGCCGTCGGCCAGCCCACCATGCGCTACGCCGGCTCGCCGCTCCAGCTCGACTTCGGCGAGGCGGGCGAGGCCAAGTCGGTGGCGCTGGTCGAGGTGACGGCCTCCACCCCGGCCCGCATCACCGAGATCCCCCTCACCGCCGGCCGGCCCCTGCGGGTGGTGTCCGGCACGCTGGCCGAGCTCTCCTCGGTGGCCGGGACCTCTGGCGCCGCCCACATCCGGGCCGTGGTGCGCGAGCCGGCCCGCCCCGGCCTGGCCGACGAGGTGCGCGCCCTGTTCGAGCACGTCGTCGAGGTCGCCGTCGAGGCGCCCACCGAGGAGCCAGGGGCGGGGCGGCGCCGGGCCCGGGCCGAGGGCCTCACCCCCGTCGAGCTGGTCACCGCCTACTGCGGCGCCGCCAACCTGGAGGTCACGGTGGTGGTCCCCCTCTTCGCCGAGCTCCACGAGGAGGCCACCGGCTGATGCGCCCCGAGCGGCTGGAGCTGTCCGGCTTCGGGGCGTTCCTGGAGCCCACCGTCGTCGACTTCGACGGGGTCGACCTGTTCGCCCTGGTCGGCCCCACCGGCGCCGGCAAGAGCACGATCCTCGACGCCATCGCCTTTGCCCTCTACGGCTCGGTGGCCCGCTACGAGAACCCGGCCCTGGTGGGGCCGGTGGTCGCGGCCCGACGGGCCGAGGCCCGGGTGCGCCTCGACTTCACCGTCGCCGGGGTCCGCCACACCGCGGTGCGGGTGGTGAAGCGCACAGCCCGGGGCGCCTCGACCCGCGACGCCCGGCTGGAGCGGGGCGACGAGGTGCTGGCCGCCGACCCGAGGGGGCTGACCCACGAGGTTGAGCGCCTGCTGGGCCTCAGCTTCGACGACTTCACCAAGTGCGTCATCCTGCCCCAGGGCGCGTTCGCCCGCTTCCTGCACGACAAGCCCGCCGTGCGCCAGGAGGTGCTGATCGGCCTGCTCGGCCTCAGCGTCTACGACCAGGTCCGCAGCCTGGCTGTTGGGCGCCAGAAGGCGGCCGAGCAGCAGGCCGGGGTGCTCGACGGCCGCCTCGGCGATCTCGCCGGCGCCACCGAGGAGGCCGTGGCCGCGGCCCGGGCCCGGGTCGAGGCGCTGGGGTCACTGGCGGCCCGGGTGACCGAGGCCGAGCCGGGCCTCGAGGCGGCCGCGGCCGAGCAGCGCCGGCTGCTGGAGACGGCAGGGACGGCGGAGACCCGGGCCCAGCGCCTTTCCGCGGTGAAGGCTCCCGCCGGGGTGGCCGACCTGGCCGGGACGCTGGCGACGGCCCGCTCAGAGCTGGACCACGCCGTCCAGGCCGAGACCGCCGCCGCCGAGGTTGCCGCGCTCGCCGCCCGCCGTCTCGCCGAGGCCGGCGAGCGCAGGGAGGCCGAGCGGGCGCTCGCCGCCCTGAGCCTGCTCGAGGGGCTCACGGCGGCCCGCAGCCCTCTGGCCGCCGCCTCGGCTGAAGCCGCCGAACGGCGGGCCCAGGCCGCCGAGGCCGCCGCAGCAGCCCGGCAGGCGGCCGCCGCGGCCCGTGAGCACCTCCACCTGGTCCAGCAGGTCCACCGGGCCGCGGCCCTGGCCATCGATCTGGCCGTGGGCCGGCCCTGCCCCGTTTGCGAGCAGGCGGTCCTGGCCCTGCCAGCCACGACGGCCCCCGAGGACTTCCACGCCGCCCGGACGGCCATGGACCACGCCCAGGCCGGGCTCGACCGGGCCGAGCAGGAGGCCACCGCCACCGACCGGGCCGCGGCCACTGCCGAGGCCACCCTCACCGCCCACGACCGCCAGCTGTCCGAGGCCGCCGCCGCCGCCGGCGACGGCGAGCGCTCCCGCTCCGAAGCCACCCTGGCCGCGGTGGCCGCCGCCGAGGCCGACCAAGCCTCGGCGGTGACCGCCGAGACCCGCGCCAGGGCTGTGGTGGCCGCCACCCGGCGACGCTTCGAGCAGGCCCGGGAGGCGGTCGACATCGGCTGGACGGCCTTCGACCAGGCCCGCGACACCCTGGGCGGGCTCGACCCGCCGGCGCCGACCCGGGCCGACCTGGCCGCCGACTGGGCCCTCCTGGCCGCCTGGTCCGCGGCCCGGGTGCCGGCCGAGCGCCAGGCCGCCGAGCGGGCCCGACGGGCCGCCGCCGACGCCGAGCTTCTGGCCGCCGAGCGCCGAACGGCGCTAGCCGGGCTGCTGGCCGCCCACGACATCGCCCTCCGCGCCGGCCAGGGGCCGGGAGCGGCGGTGGCGTCAGCCACGGGCCAGGCCGAGACCGAGGCCCGCCAGCTGGCCGCCGCCCTGGAGCAGGCCACCGATCTGCGCCGCCAGCTCGACGCCGTCCGTGCCCAGGCCGGCACGGCCCGGCTCCTCGCCGTTCACCTCGACGCCGGCCACTTCGAGAAGTGGCTGCTGCGCGAGGCGCTCGACGACCTGGTCGAGGGGGCGACCACCACGCTGCACCAGCTGTCCGGCGGCGCCTACTCCCTCACCTGCGACGACCGGCTCGAGCTCAGCGTCGTCGACCACGCCAACGCGGATGAGCGCCGGCCGGTGCGCACCCTGTCGGGCGGCGAGACCTTCCTGGCCTCGCTCAGCCTGGCCCTGGCCCTGGCCGACCGGATCGCCGCCCTCGCCCCCGGGCAGGTGGCCCTCGAGTCGCTGTTCCTCGACGAGGGCTTCGGCACCCTCGACCCCGACACCCTCGACGTGGTGGCCAGCGCCATCGAGCAGCTGGGCGCCGAGGGCCGCATGGTCGGCCTGGTCACCCACGTCCGCGAGCTGGCCGAGCGGGTCCCCACCCGCTACGAGGTGGCCAAGGGCCCCGGCGGCGCCACCATCGAGCGGGTCACCGCGTGAGCGGCGCGAACGAGCCGGCGAGCGGGCCCGATGCACGGCGGGAAGCACCGATGCAGTGGTCAGTCGACGCCTGGGATCCCGGCTACGGGTCCTCGTTCGATGTCGACGGCGCTGGCGGCCTGGCCGACACCAACGACCCGGTCAACGTCGATGTGGAGGTGGCCGGAGCCGAGTGGGCGCCCCGCGACCCGGCGCCCCAGGCGGTGGGCCCCACGGCCATCCTGTTCTGCGACGGCACGCTGCGCACCGATGCCCGCATCTGGATCACCGAGCCCGATGGGCGGGTCTGCCCGGCGCTGGCCGCCTCGGTGGCGGCCGGGGCCGTGCGCTCCACCGGCGGCCGGGCCGAGATCATCCAGATGATCGTGGCCCGGGTCCTGGTCTCGGCCAGCGCGGAGGTCGCTCCCATCCCCACCCCGTGGGGCGGTTACGAGCCGACGCCGGCCAGCAGCGACCTCGACGCCGCCCTCGTCGCCGCAGTGCTGCAGGCCATGGGCCGCCGCGAGGTGCAGGTGGCCTCGGCCGCCGCCGCCACCGCCGACCTCGTCGTGGTCGACGGACGCCTCCAGGCCCCGGGCCACCCCCCGGGCACCGTGGGCTACGTCAAGGCCCACGCCGCCCGCTACCTGGCCGACCGCCAGCACGACGTGGTCGCCGCCCTCCGCCCCGGCCAGCGCACCCCCCTGTTCCGCCTCCAGCAGGTCCGCAGCACCACCCTCAGCTGGTACCTCCGCCTGCCTGGGGGCGCCGGCCACCCCTGGGCCGGCATCGTCCGCTGCGAGGTGTCGAACGACCTACCGGCCGCCCGGGCCGCCCTGCTCGCCGACCGCACCTGCCTCGCCCTCCCCCGCTATGCCAGCCACCCCCACAAGGACGGCCGGGCCCCCCAGAACCTGATCCCCGTCGGCGCCCTCGAGCACCGCCTCCGCCACGCCCTCGGCGACCCCCGCCTCCTCGAGCGCCACCTCCGCCGGGCGGCCCCGTCCGCGTGAGCCCCCCTCTGGCCGTGCTGCGCGACGGCACCGAGGTGGCCGCGGCCTACGACGACCTCGACGAGGGCACCGGCGCCCTCCGCCGCTGGGCCCCGGTCCGGCTCGCCGCCGTCGACCCCGTCCGCAAGGCCACGCTGCTGGCCGACCCCCGGTGCCGACGCCTCGAGATGGTGCGCTCGGCCCGTCTCGGCAGCCCCCTCGCCCTCGCCCGCACCGAGCTCGACGCCATCGAGGACCTCATCGGCGGCGGCGTCAGACCAGCGGGTTCACCCACTTGAGGCCGCTGAAGCGGGCGAAGTCGCGATCGGCCGAGCACAGGACGGCCCCGTGCTCGATGGCCACCGCCGCCAGGTGAGCGTCGGTCGTGAGGTTGCCGGCGGCGCCCACCGGGGCGAGCAGCTCACGCAGAACGGCGGCATGGCGGTCGGTTGGCCCGATGACCGTGACCGACGGCTGCCCTAGCCAGCCATCGACGACATCGAGGGCCTCGCCGACGCTGAAGGGGCGCTCGAATACCCGCCGGCTGGTGGTGAGCCGCACGAACGCCAGCAGCACCACCCAGGTGAAGGCGAACGTCTCCTTCCCCGACAGCTCGGCCTCCAGCCACCGGCGGGCCGGAGCATGGTCCGGCGACGCATCGTCGGCGGCGTAGATCAGCAGGTTCACGTCCGGCAGCTTCACCGCCGCCGGAGATCCTGCACCCGCTCCTCATCCTCCAGGCCTGAGGCCAGCTGCAGCGCCTTGGTCAGGTCGGTCTCAGGCCGCAGACCGAGGTCCCGGCTCGGCATCCGGTACGCCCGGCCGTTCGCCGGGCCCGAGCGCAGACCGGCGCGAACTGCGGTGTTCAGCGCTTCCTTGAAGGAGAGCCCCCGCTCCTGAGCCACTCGCTTCACCGCCGCCGCAACATCGTCGTCGAGCGTCACGGTCGTGCGCATCAGAAGCATCATAGCCACCCAGTGCCTGTGCTCATGATGCGCCAGCCCGCCTCCGGCCGCATCCGGCCAGGCCGAGCCCAGCACGAAGGAGCTGGGCCTCGGTCACGGTGGTGACCATCGGGTCCGACGTGCTCTTGAACTTCGGCAGCGCCACCCTCACCCCCGATGCCACGGCCAAGATCAAGGAGGTGGCCGGTCGGATCGGCGCCGGCGGGTCACCATCAGCTTCACAGCTGCCTGAGCCCGGCCCTCAGCCACCGGCTGGAGTAGTACCTCTCACCCCACCCGGGTAGGATTGCTCCCATGAAGCTCAGCGTGAGCCTGTCCGACGAGGATGTCGACTTCATCGACACCTACGCCAAGGAGCACGGCCGCTCCCGATCATCCGCCCTGCAACGCGCCGTGGCCATGCTCCGAGCCGCCCAGCTGGGTCCTGCCTACGCCGCCGCCTTCGATGAGTGGGAGCAATCTGGAGACGCCGCCGCCTGGGAGGCCGTCGTCGGAGACGGCATCGCCTGATGCTACGAAGCGAGATCCGCATGGTCGACCTCGACCCCACTCAAGGCTCCGAGGCCAACAAGCGACGACCAGCGGTCGTGGTGAGCAACGACGGCATGAACACGACCGCATCCCGGCTCAGGCGAGGCGTCATCACCGTCATCCCCCTCACCTCCAACACCGCGCATGTCTACCCCTTCCAGGTTCTCCTGGACTCGACGGCGTGCGGTCTGCCAACAACATCCAAAGCCCAAGCGGAGCGGGTGCGAAGCGTCGACATCGGGCGAGTGGGGGTTCTCGTCGGACACGTGCCCGACCCGCTCATGATCAAGATCGGCGCAGCCCTTCGACTGCACCTCGCCCTGGAAGTCTGACCCCGCCATCTGCCAGTGCGGTGGGGGGGACTTGAACCCCCACGTCCTTGCGGACACCAGCCCCTCAAGCTGGCGCGTCTACCGATTCCGCCACCACCGCGGGTGCGGCCGGCGAACGTACCACAGCCCCCCGAGGGGCCTACTGGTAGCGGATGCCCAGGATCATGGTGGTGAAGATCCACGCCACCGCCGCCGCCACGGTGATCCGGTCGAGGTTCTTCTCGACCACGGTGGAGCCCGCAGCCAGGCCGGCGCCGCCGCCGAACATGTCGGACAGGCCCCCGCCCTTGCCGCTGTGCAGCAGCACGAGGACGATGAGCGCGACCGACAGGGTGATGTGGGTGAGGAGGACGACGAGGGTCAGCATGGGAAGGGGGCCTCCTGCGGCCGGGGGGGTCCCGCCCTGCGGACGACGGAGCGCGGGCCGGTCAACCTACCAGGGAGGCGGCGGCCTCATCGGGCGGCGGCCACGATCGAGGCGAACTCGTCGGCGTCGAGGCTGGCGCCGCCGACCAGCAGGCCGTCGACGTCGGGCTGGGCCAGGAGCTCGGCGGCGTTGGCGGCCTTCACGCTGCCGCCGTACTGGACCCGGACGGCCTGGGCCGCCTCGGCCCCCGCCACCTCCTCGACCACCCGGCGGATGAGGCCGCACGTGCTCTGGGCGTCGTCGGGCGTGGCCGTGCGACCGGTGCCGATGGCCCAGATGGGCTCGTAGGCCAGGACCAGGCCGGCCACCACCTCAGGCGAGCAGCCGGCCAGGGCGGCCCGCACCTGGCCGTCGACCTTGGCGTCGGTGGCCCCCTGCTCGCGCTCCTCCAGGGTCTCCCCCACGCACACGATCGGCTTCATGCCGTGGTCGAGCACGGCATGCAGCTTCTTGGCGACCACCTCGTCGGTCTCGCCGAACAGCTGGCGCCGCTCGGAGTGGCCGACGATGACCCACTGCACGTGCAGCTTGCCGAGCATCGCCGCGCTGACCTCACCGGTGTAGGCGCCCTTCACCTCCTGGTGGCAGGTCTGGGCGCCCAGCTGCAGCTTCATCTTGTCCGAGTCGATGGCCGTCTGGACGGTGCGCAGGTCGGTGAAGGGGGGGTGCACGGTCACGTCGACGGCATCGAAGTCGGCCGAGGTCAGGTTGTAGGACAGCTTCTGCACCAGCTGGAGCGCCTCGAAGTGGTTGAGGTGCATCTTCCAGTTGCCGCTGATGACGGGCCGGCGGGCCGGAACGCTCACGAAGGCACCTCGCCCCGCAGGGCGGCGAGCCCGGGCAGGTCGCCCTGCTCGATCAGCTCGAGGCTGGCGCCGCCACCGGTCGACATCCAGTCGACCTCGTCGGCCAGCCCGAAGCGGGCCAGGGCGCTGGCCGAGTCGCCGCCGCCGACCACGGTGAAGGCCTTGGTGTCGGCCATGGCCTGGGCCACCTGCCTGGTGCCGGCGGCGAAGCGCTCGTCCTCGAACACCCCCATCGGGCCGTTCCAAAGCACGGTGCCGGCGTCGGCCAGCTCGTCGGAGAAGGCGGCGGCCGAGCCGGGCCCGATGTCGAGGCCCTTCCAGCCCTCGGGCACGTCCCGCCCGACCTGGCGCACCTCGCCGCCCTTGGACGGGTCGCAGATGGCGCCCTCGGGCGACAGGGCCACCACGTCGTCGGGCAGCAGCAGCTTGTCGCCGGCATCGGCCAGCAGCTGGCGGCAGGTGTCGACCATGTCGGCCTCGAGCAGCGACCCGCCCACCGAGTGGCCCATGGCCTTGAAGAAGGTGAAGCACATGCCGCCGCCGACCAGAATCCGCTCGACCTTGGGCAGCAGGGCCTTGATGACGCCCAGCTTGTCGCTCACCTTCGAGCCGCCGAGGACGGCCACCAAGGGCCGGCGGGGGCTGTCGAGCAGCCCGCCCAGCACCTCTACCTCGCGGGCCAGGAGCCGCCCGGCGGCCGAGGGGATCCCCTTGGCCGGCGGGCCCACGATCGAGGCGTGGCTGCGGTGGGCGGCGCCAAAGGCGTCGTTGACGTAGAGGTCGACGCCCCGGCACAGCTCCTCGACGAAGGCCGGGTCGTTGGCCTCCTCCCCCGGGTTGAACCGCAGGTTGGGCAGGACCTCGACGTCGCTGCAGCCGAGCAGCTCGTCAAGCCTGGCCTTGACCGGGTCGAGGCTGTACTTCGGGTTCTCCTTGCCCTTCGGGCGGCCGAGGTGCGAGCAGGCCGTGACCGCTGCCCCCTTCTCCAGCAGCCACTGGAGGGTGGGCAGGGCGGCCCGGATCCGCAGGTCGTCCTCGATCTCCCCGGAGTCGGACAGGGGGACGTTGAAGTCGCAGCGGACGAGGACCCGGTTGCCCCGGGGGTCGGGCAGGTCCTCGAGCTGGGGGACCGGAGCGACCACCTAGCCCTTCCCGACGATGGCCGCCAGGTCGACCAGGCGGTTGGAGTACCCCCACTCGTTGTCGTACCAGCCGAAGATCTTGACCATGGTGCCCATGGCCATGGTGAGGTCGCTGTCAAAGGTGCACGACGCCGGCGAGCCCACGATGTCGGAGCTGACGATCGGGTCTGCGGTGTACACCAGCACCTTGGACAGAGGGCCAGACTCGGCAGCGGCCCGGAAGGCCTCGTTGATCTCCTCGACGGTGACCTCACGGCCCAGGATGCCGGTGAAGTCGGTGATCGAGCCGTCCTGGACGGGGACCCGCAGGGCCGAGCCGTCGAGCCGGCCCTTCATCGACTGCAGCACCAGGCTGGTGGCCCGGGCCGCCCCGGTGGCCGACGGGACGATGTTGGCCGCCGCCGCCCGGCCCCGGCGCAGGTCCTTGTGGGCCAGGTCGAGGAGGTTCTGGTCGTTGGTGTAGGCGTGGACCGTGGTCATCAGGCCCTTCTCCACACCGAAGGCGTCGTCGAGGACCTTGATCATCGGCACGAAGCAGTTGGTGGTGCAGGAGGCGTTGGAGACGATCTTGTGGTTGGCGGCGTCGTAGGTGTCCTCGTTGACCCCGACCACGAAGGTGGCGTCGACGTTGGTGGCCGGGGCCGAGATGACGACCTTCTTGGCCCCGCCCTCGATGTGGGCGGCCGCCTTCTCCCCGTCGGTGAAGAACCCGGTGGACTCGACGACGACGTCGACGCCGCAGTCGCCCCAGCCGATGGCCTTGGGGTCGCGCTCGGAGAACACCTTGAAGGACTTGCCGTCGACGGTGATCGAGTCGTCGGTGCAGGACACCTCGGCCTTGAGCCGGCGGTGCGTCGAGTCGTACTTGAGGAGGTGGGCGTTGGTGGCCGGCGGCACCAAGTCGTTCACCGCCACGATCTCCATGTCGTGGCCGCTCTCCGTCAGTGCCCTGAAGAAGTTGCGGCCGATGCGTCCAAACCCGTTGATCCCCACCCGTACGGTCATGGACGAACCCTAGGAGATGGAGGGGCCGCTTTTCCAGATCAGCGCAAGATGTCCCGGTGGCCGACCTTGGGACGATGTCCCCGGGCGTCGATCCGCTGGGCCAGCGCCTCGGCGATGGCCACGCTGCGGTGGTGGCCGCCGGTGCAGCCCACGCCGATGGTGAGGTAGGCCTTGCCCTCGGCCAGGTAGGCGGGCAGCAGCAGGCCGAGCAGGCCGTCGACCTGCGCCAGGAAGTCGACGGCCAGCGGCTGGCCCAGCACGTGGTCGCGCACGGCGGGGTCGAGGCCGGTGAGGGGGCGCAGGTCGGGGACCCAGTGCGGGTTGGGCAGGAAGCGCACGTCGAGGACGACATCGGCGTCGAGCGGCAGGCCGTGCTTGAACCCGAACGAGACGACGCTGACGGTGAGGGCGTCGAGCGGCCGGCTGCCCGAGAACAGCTCGAAGAGCCGGTCCCGCAGCTGGTGGACGTTCAGCTCGCTGGTGTCGATGACCAGGTCCGCCTCGGCCTTCACCGGCTCGAGGATGGACCGCTCGGCGGCGATCGACTCGGCCACGGCCAGGCGCTCGGCGGCGCGGGACAGGGGGTGGCGGCGCCGGCGGTCCTCGAACCGGCGCACCAGCACGTCGTCGGGGGCGTCGAGGAACAGCACGCTCACCTGCTCGCCACCCGTGCGCAGCTGGCGCACCGCGGCCAGCAGTTCCTGGCCCACCGCGCTGCGCCCGACCACCAGCACCACCCGGCCCGCGCCGGGCCCGGCCGTGCCCGCCCGCCGGGCCAGGTCGGCCACCTGGGGGATGAGCGCCGGCGGGAGGTTGTCGATGACGTACCAGCCCAGATCCTCGAAGACGTTCGCGGCGGTGGTTCGCCCCGCCCCGCTCAACCCGGCCACGACCACGAACTCGGCCATCTCAGCGCAGCTTCTCAGCCCGCAGGAGCAGCAGGCGGGGGATCGACGCCGCCGCCTGGTACTCGGCGGCCCGGGCCAGGAAGCCGGGGGGCGGGGCCGGCTCCACCATCTCGGTGACCAGGATGCCGTGGCGGGCCAGGCCATTCACATACCGACTGAGCGGCCGGTGGATGAAGGGGATGAAGATGTCCTTCTCCACCTCCTCGAGGGTCTCGTCCTCGATGAGGTAAGGGCCGATCCGCCAGTACTGCTCCTCCAGGATCTGGTCGTCGATCCAGCCGCTGTTCGGGGTCTGCAGCAGCGGGTGGTTCAGGAAGAACACGAACCGGCCGCCCGGCTCCAGGACCCGGGCCACCTCGGCCAGCGCCAGGTCGACCTGGCGGATGTGCTCGAAGACCAGGCAGGCCAGGACGCAGTCGACGCTGGCCGAGCGGATGGGCAGGGGGGCGGCGCCGGCCCGCAGGTAGGCCGGACCCCCGCCCCGGGTCACCGCCTCCTGCACCTGGTTCGCCGTCGGGTCGAGGCCGACGACCTGGCTGCCGAGGCTGGCGGCCAGACGGGCGAGCTGGCCCTCCCCGGTTCCGATGTCCAGCACCCGGCGGGCCCCGGCCAGGTGGCGGGCGGCCAGCGGGAGGATCTGCTCGTCGTACTCCGGGTCAGCCCCCTCGGTGAACTCCTGCTGCCACCACGCGGCGTGGGCCTCCCACAGGTCGACACCCTCACCGCCCGGGTTGCTCACCCGGGCGCGCCTCCTGCCGACTGGTCCATCGGAGCAGACCGTACCGGCGAGCCGCAACAAGGCCCCAGGGCGCTCTCGTCGGAAGCGCTCCGTGCCGTCCGCTACCGCCACGGGTCGTGGGTGCATCGGTTCAGACCGCATCGGCGGGTTGCCCCGGCAGGGTTCGCCGGCCTTGGCCCAGCGGGGCCGACCACTGCTCGATGTGGCCGCCCACCCGGTGGGCGATGGAGGGGTCGACGTCGGCCTCGTCGGCCAGCTCGTCCCACCTGGCCACGGCCTCGAGAACTTGGGCCAAGATCGCCCGGGAACCGGGGATGGCGAAGCGGTCGGCCACGACGCTCAGGTCGTCGCCGGTGATGCCGAGGCGGCGGCCGTTCACGGCCATCAGGTGCTGGGCGGTCCAGGTGCTGGTGGGGCTGTGGGCGTGGGTCATGTCGTAGGCCGGCGACAACTGCCACCCTCCCCCCGGTTCCAGCAGGAACGAGACGTTCTTGGTGTGGTCGTCGCAGTTCGCGGCGGCCACGTTGAAGACCATGCGACGGAAGGCCTCGGCCCGGGCGTCCGGCCCGAGGTCGAGGCGGTCGATGAGGTCGAACAGCTCGGCGTAGTCGTGCACCCCGATCTGGCGGAAGTCGAGGTGGGCCAGGGCACACAGCGTCTGCATGTGCGCCTTCGTCCCGTCCGGGCGGCGATCGAAGCGACGGGTCATGAAGTGGGCTCGGCCGCCCTCGTGGAGCAGCCGGCACTCCGTCATGGTGATGCCGGCGGCCCGCGCCATGTTCGAGTAGGCGTACTCGATGCGCCCGTAGTCCGCCGACTCGCCGAGGTCGAGGTCAGGCCCGACGCCGTCCAGCTTCACCAGCCACTGCTGGAACCCAGGATCGGCGGCCAGCTGCCCGGAGCGGACCTCATCGGTGTCGGGGTTCCAGGAGATGACGGCCTTGGCCCGCGCTCCGCCGGCCGAGGTGCCGACGGCGATCAGGTGTGAGAGCGCCTCGTTGATCCCGTCCCCGGAGCCGAACCCGCCGGCCACCGCCGAGCGGGCGGCTGTGACCAGCTCCGACAGGGCGACGGCGGTGGGCTTGCGCGTGCGAGGGCCTCGAGCCGGCTTGAACTCGAGGGCGCCGGTCCCCCGGTTCCCGAGGTAGGCCAGCCGGTCCAATGGCGTGATCGAGCCGCGGTTCACCCCCTCGTTGACCAGATAGGCGGTGGTCAGGGCGTTGCCGAAGTCGTCGGGGAGGGCGTCGGCCAGGAGCGCAGGGAGCCGGTGGAAGGTAGCCGGGGCCAAGGCGGGGAAGACGTGCCTCGCCGACGTCGTCGGCATCGTCGTGGGAGCCAGCTCGACGCCGCCGCGCCGCCAGCCCGGGTCGTACTCGAAGACGTAGAAGCCCGAGCGCGGGTCCAGCGCCACGGCCCCGACCGTTTGACCCCAGGCCAGCACCTCGACCACGTCGAGCGGGACGTAGGCCATCAGTCTCCCGAGCGTCGACGTGAGGCGCGCCGAGGGCGCTGCGGGTCGGACCGCTGGGCGGCCAGCATCCGCAGCGGGCTGAGGGTGATCGGGGGCGCCAGCGCCTCGAGCCAGTCGAGCCGGTCGAGGGCCCGCACCACCCGGATGAGGGTTCGGAGGGACGAGCCCTTGCCCCCCTCCAGGTTCTTGACCGCTCCCACGCTGACGTCGGCCCGGCCCGCCAGCGTGCGCTGGTCGAGATCGGCGGCGAGCCGGGTCGAGCGGACCTGCTCGCCAACCACGCCCTCCCACTCCTCCACCGTCCTTCGAAGACTCACAACGGACAGAATAGTGGCTCTACTTGCCCTTGGGAAGGTTAAACGCCATGATCCTGACTCTCTGGCGGGGCCGCTGTTGCTCGCACTCGGCCCAGCAACGCGTCGAGGGAGACCTCGTCGCCGCCCGGCACCGGTGCCTTGGGCCGGCGGCCGGTGGAGGGGGGCGGGTGGAGGTGGCGGTACAGGGCCCTGCCGATGTCGGCCGGCAGCCACGGCAGCGCCACCAGGTCCTCCACGGTGGCCGCCTTCAGCGCCCTCTGGGTGCCGAAGTGCTCGAGGAGGCGCTTGCGGCGGACCGGGCCGAGGCCGGCCACCTCGTCCAGTGCGGAGCGGGTCATCCGCTTGCCCCGCAGCTGGCGGTGGTAGGTGATGGCGAAGCGGTGGGCCTCGTCGCGCACCTGCTGGAGGAGGTACAGGGCCTGGGAGCTGCGGGGGATCCGCACCGGCTCGGACCGGTACGGCAGGTAGACCTCCTCGAACTGCTTGGCCAGGCTGGCCACCGGGATCGCCTCGCTCAGGCCCAGCTCCTCCAGCACCTTCACCGCCCGGCTCAGCTGGCCCTTCCCCCCGTCGACCAGCAGCAGCTGGGGCGGGTAGGAGAAGCGCCGCTTCCTGTTGTCATCCGGCGTCCGCTCACGTTCCTCCAGGTAGGCGGTGAAGCGGCGGCGCACGCACTCCTCCATGGCCGCGAAGTCGTCGTTGCCGTCCACCTCGCGCACCTTGAACCGGCGGTACTGGTCGCGGCGGGGCATCCCGTCCTCCAGCACCACCATCGACCCCACGTAGTCGGTGCCCTGGATGTGACTCATGTCGAAGCACTCGATGCGCAGGGGCGCCTCGGGCAGGTCGAGGGCGTCCTGCAGGCTCTGGAGGGCCTGGGCCCGGGCGTTGTGGTCGCTGGCCCGACGCATCCGGTGGCGCTGGAACTCCTCCTTGGCGTTGCGGGTCACCGTCTCGAGGAGCAGCCGCTTGTCGCCCCGCTGGGGCACCCGTACCTCGACCTGGGCCGCCCGCTGCTCGGACAGCCACCTCTCCAGGAGCGGCCGGTCCTCGGGCTCGTCCTCGACGCAGATGAGGGTGGGGATGCCCTGCGGCGGATCGGCGTAGATCTGCAGCACCACCTGGTCCATCAGCTGGGCCCGGGTCACGTCCTCGACCTTGTCCACCACGAAGCCCTTGCGACCCACCACCCGGCCCCGGCGCACGAAGAACACCTGGACCGCCGCCTCCAGTTCGTCCTCGGCGATGCCGATGCAGTCGAGGTCCTCGGCCTTCTCGGTCACCATCTGCTGGCGCTCGATGGCCTTGCGCAGGCTGGCCAGCCGGTCGCGGTCGCGGGCCGCCCGCTCGAACTCCAGGAGGTCGGCGGCGTCGCGCATGTCGAACTCGAGGCGCTTGACGATCGGCCCGGTGTCGCCGTCGAGGAACTGGCACAGCTCGCCGACCAGGTCGCGGTAGGTCTCGGGGGTCACCTCCCCCACGCACGGGCCCACACACTTCTCGATGTGGAACAGCAGGCAGGGTCGGCCCAGCCGCTCGTGGTGGCGGAACTTGTGGTCGCTGCAGGTGCGGATGGGGAAGGTGCGCAGCAGGAGGTCGAGGGTCTCGCGGATGGCGTAGGCGTGGGCGTAGGGGCCGTAGTAGCGGGTGCCCCTGTCCTTGGCCCCCCGCCGCACCATGGCCCGGGGCCAGTCCTCGGACAGGGTGACGGCCAGGAAGGGGTAGCTCTTGTCGTCGCGCAGGCGGATGTTGAAGCGGGGCTTGTGCTCTTTGATCAGCGAGTACTCGAGCAGGAGCGCCTCGACCTCGTTGGCCACCTCGATCCACTCGACGGTCTCGGCCGTGGCCACCATCTGGGCGGTGCGGGGAAGCAGGCCGGCCGGGCTCTGGAAGTAGCTGGACAGGCGGCTCCGCAGCGACTTGGCCTTGCCCACGTAGATCACCCGGCCGTCGCCGTCGCGGAACTGGTACGAGCCGGGTCGGTCGGGGATCGAGCCGGTGGGCGGGCGCTGCACCATGGAGGCCTTCAGCCTGCCACCGCCGGACGGCAAGCCCGCCGGAATGGCCTGGCGGGGTTCAGGTGTTTATGCTGGTGAAGCCGGCTCGGTATCCGGTGCCACTCTCCACCCCTAGGCCGACAACCCCGAGGCGGGCGACCGAGCTGTCCCCTCCGGCCGATCTGACGGGGTGCTCCTGCGAAGGAGTCAACAACCCACATGCTCCGCCTCCAAGGCCCGCTCCCCGAGCGGTACACAACCGCCACCCCCGAACAGCTCGCGACCTGGATCGCCTCGGCCAAGGCCACCCTTGGCCCGCGCCTGGCCATCCTCGGCCACCACTACCAGCGCGACGAGGTGATGCGCTGGGCCGACCTCCGGGGCGACAGCTTCGGGCTGAGCCGCATGGCAGCCGAGCGGGCCGACGTCGAGTACCTGGTCTTCTGCGGCGTGCACTTCATGGCCGAGTCGGCCGACATCCTCACCGGGCCGCACGTGAAGGTCCTCCTCCCCGACCTCAACGCCGGCTGCTCGATGGCCGACATGGCCGACCTCGAGTCGGTCGAGGAGGCGTGGGAGGCGATCGCCGAAGTCACCGACATCGACCGGGTCGTCCCCGTCACCTACATGAACAGCTCGGCGGCTCTGAAGGCATTCGTGGGCCGCCACGGCGGGGCCGTCTGCACGTCCTCGAACGCCCGGGCCGTGCTGACCTGGGCGCTCGGCCGCGGCGAGAAGGTGCTGTTCTTCCCCGACCAGCATCTCGGCCGAAACACCGCCGTCCAGCTGGGGTACTCGCTGGACGACATGCGGCTGTGGGACCCCCGGCGCGAACGGGGCGGCCTGGAGGAGCGCGAGGTGAAGGAGGCGACGCTCCTGCTTTGGAAGGGCCACTGCTCGGTGCACCAGCGCTTCACCCCGGCCAACATCGCCGCCTTCCGGGCCGAGCACCCCGACGGCATCGTGGTGGCCCACCCCGAGTGCAGCCATGAGGTGGTCCAGCTGGCCGATCAGGTCGGCTCCACCGACTTCATCATCAAGGCCATCGAGGCGGCGGCGCCAGGCACCCACCTGGCCGTGGCCACCGAGATCCACCTGGTGCAGCGCCTCGCCGCCGAGCACCCCGAGGTTACCGTCACCAGCCTCGACCCCCTCATCTGCCCCTGCTCCACCATGTTCCGCATCGACGCCCGCCACCTGGCCTGGGTCCTCGAAGGCCTCCTCGAAGGCGAGGTCCGCAACCAGATCACGGTGGACCCCGACACCGCGGCGTGGGCCAAGGTGGC
>JBBSKY010000027.1:0-37479 GCA_038255915.1 Acidimicrobiales bacterium
CCACCACCAGCGGCAGGAACAGGAGGGGCACCACATACGACAGGCGCCAGCCCCGCGGGCCGAGGTCGGCTAGGGGCAGGGTCAACACGCACAGGCCGGCCCCGAGGGCGTTGATGAGGGCGAGGACGCTGGCCGTCCACGCCCGGGCGTGGGCCGGGACCTCCTCGGCGGCGTGGACGCCGATCACCAGGTTCATCGCCGCGGTCAGCCCCCGGGCCGGGACCTGGGCCACGATCAGCAGGGTCAGGCTGGGCACCAGCGCGCTTACGGCGGTGCTGGCCAGGGCGATCAGCACGGCGGTGGCCAGCACCCGGCGCCGCCCGACCCGGTCGGCCAACGCCACGGCGCCAAAGGCCAGGACCAGGTCGACCCGGCTGACGGCCAGCGCCACCCCCTGGCCGGACGAGCCGACGCCGAACTCCCGGCCGGCGAAGGCGATCGTCTGGGTCAAGAGGGTGCCGAGGTAGCCCGACGACATCGACAGGATGCACAGGGCGCAGACGGTCCGGGCCGCATGCCGGTCGAAGGCGTCGGTCGGCGCCCACCAGGGCGCCGCCGCCCGCAGCGGCAGGCGACGCACCTCCCGCCGGGTGGGCAGGGCGAACAGCCACGCGAAGAAGGGCAGGTCGAGCTGGAAGCTGGTGCGCTGGGTGACCCGGTGCCGGCCGCCGCCCAGCCCCTCCACCTCCAGCGTGCGGGCCCACGTGCGCACCGGGCCCGCCTCGCACCCCCACCGGTCGGCGCCGTCGGGGCGTTCGCGCACCAGCCCGACCCAGGGGCGGCGGGCGGCGGCCAGGCCGTCGTCGTCGAGGACCGCGACGGACTGGGCGGTCGGCACGGGCGGCGGCCCGGCTAGGCCGGGGAGGCGGCCGTGGCGTACAGCGCGGCGAAGGCGGCGGCGCCATCGACCAGGCGGTCGATGGCGACCCACTCGTCATGCACGTGGGCCTGGGCGATGCCCCCCGGCCCGCAGACCACCGCCGGGACCCCGGCGTCGTTGCGCACGAAGCGGGCGTCGGTGGTGAAGGGCATGCCGATCACCTCGGGCGAGCGACCGGTGGCCTCGGTGATGCACCGGCTGACCAGCCCCGCAAAGGGATGATCCGGCGCCATCTCGCTGGCCTCGCCGAACACCTCGACCTCGATCGCGTAGCGAAGGTCGGGGTCGAGGGTGGCGGCCACCTTGGCCTCGACCGCGGCCAGCGCCTGCTCGAGCGTGACCCCGGGCAGCAGGCGGCGGTCGATGGTCACCCGGCAGCTCTCGGCCACGGTGTTGTGGCCGCTCCCGCCGGCGATCATGCCGATGTTGGCGGTGGGCCGGCCCAGCAGCTGGTGGGCCTGGTCGTCGAAGTCGGCGGCGTGGAGGGCCAGCACCACCTTGGCCGCGGTCTCGATGGCGCTGATGCCCTGGCGGGGGGCCGAGCCGTGGGCCGGCCGGCCCAGGGTGGTGAGGTGGGCCACGAGCAGCCCCCGCTCGGCCACGCAGACGTCGAGGTCGGTGGGCTCGGGCACCAGGCAGGCGGCCACGCCGTCGCAGAAGCCCCCCTCGACCAGGGCTCTGGTTCCCCACCGACCCCCCCGCTCCTCGTCGGCCACCAGGTGGAAGACAAGGTCCCACGCCGGCTCCCGGCCGCTGCGGGCCAGGGCGGCCACCGCCTCGATGGCGGCGGCGATCCCACCCTTCATGTCGGCTGTGCCCCGCCCCCACACCCGACCGTCGGCCACCTCGGCCCCGAACGGGTCGACCGACCAGTCGGCCCGATTGATCGGCACCACGTCGAGGTGGCCGTTGACCACCAGCACCGGCTTGCCCGTGCTGGGGAGGGCCGCCACCACGCTGGCCCGGCCGGGGCTGGGCTCGATCACCTCGACCCTGGCCCCCAGCGGCCCGAGAAGCTCACGGCAGGCGGCCACCGCTCGGACCTCCTCACCGGGCGGGTTCCGGGTGTCGACCCGCACCAGCGCCTGGGTCGCCCCCACCACGGCGTCGGCGTCGACGTGCTCCCGCATGGCGCCGAACCTACCTCCCTGCTGTCCAGGGCGTCCCGGCCCGGGACCGGGGGAAGGTAGCGGTCACTGAGCGGGTTGTAAGGTCTGTGCCGATGCGTGCAGCCGTCCTAGAGACCCTCGACATGATCCGCCCGGCCCTCCAGGCTGACGGCGGCGACATCCGCGTGGTCGACCTCCACGAGGACACCGGCGTCCTCGACGTCGAGCTCCTCGGCGCCTGCGGCAGCTGCCCGATGAGCACGATGACCCTCAAGGCCGGCGTCGAGCGGATCCTGAAGGACCGGGTCGAAGGCCTCACCGCCGTGCGGGCCCTGGGCATCGACTTCGGCGACGGCGTTGACGAGGCGCCCGCCGCCGACGCCTCCGACAGCAACATCAGCCTGTCACACCGCCCCGCCTGAGGACCATCCCCGGGCCGGGTCAAGCCTGGTCGGCGGCCGCCTGCAGGGCGGCGAGGTCCAGCTTCTTCATGCCGAACATGGCCTTCATGGCCCGCGCCGCCCGCTCCGGGTCGGAACCGCCCAGCAGCTCGCCCATCCCCGGCGGGCACACCTGCCACGACAGCCCGTAGCGGTCCTTCAGCCAGCCGCACTGCACCTCTTCACCGCCGTCGGTGAGCTTGGCCCAGAAGTGGTCGACCTCCTCCTGGTCCTTGCAGTTGATGAGCAGCGAGATGGCCTCGGTAAACGTGAAGTTCGGCCCCCCCGTTGATGGCGGTGTACTCCTGCCCGTCCAGCTCGAAGCTGACCGTCAGCACCGACCCCGCCGGCCCCGGCCCCGCCTCGCTGTAGTACGTCACCTTGGTGACCCGGGAGTTCGGGAACACCGAGCAGTAGAACTCGGCCGCCTCCTTGCCCTGTGTGTCAAACCAGAGGTTGGGCGTGATCCTGGGCATCGCACTCTCCTGTCGTCGGCTGTCAGGTGTAGGACGGTCCCGGGCGACGCGAATCATCGCCGGCACGATGGCAGGGGGATCGAGGGCCCGCAGGTGACAACAGAGCAGGTCCAGGTTGGGCGAGGTGAGGTGGGCTCTGGCCTCTCAGGCAGGGGACCGGGCTCTCGTGCGGGTTGGATGGGTGGCGTAGCGGGGCGCCTCCACGTCGGTGCCGTCTGGGCGGGTGAGCTGCCAGCTTGCATCGGCACGCGGGGTCAGCTTCCAGCCGGCGTCATGGATGAGGTGATGGTGGTAGGAGCAGACCAGGGCCAGGTTTTCCAGATCGGTGGCGCCGGCGTCGCGTTCCCACCAGCGGAGGTGGTGGGCTTGGCACCAGGTGGCGGGGCGGTCGCAGCCGGGGGTGACGCAGCCGTGGTCGCGGATGGTGAGGGCGATCCACTGGGCGTGGCTGGCCAGGCGCTGTTTGCGGCCGAGGTTGAGGGGGCGTCCGTGGTCGTCGACGGTCAGGGTCGACACCGTGCTGATCATGGCCAGGCGGAGCACGTCGTTGAGGCAGACGGGGCCGGCGCCGACGATCACGGGCGGATGGAACGGGTCGGCTCTCCGGCGGCGAGGGCGGGTTCGGGGACGATCACGACGATGTCGGGGTGGACCGCCGGCTGGTCGGGGTGGGGGCCGGAGGCGCGGATGGCCATCTCGATGAGGCCGTCGGCGTCGCGTCGGCTGACGGTGCTGTCGCTGTCGCTGCCGGTGCGGTCGCTGAAGCGGCCGTCCTGGTGCATCCGGTCGACGATGGCGTCGAGGACGGCCTTCAGGATGGCGCCGCTGGCCGGGTCGAGGTCGGCCTCGACGTTCCAGCGGCCGTGGTAGCCGACGGTCACCCGGGCCCAGTTGCGGGTGGGGTCGCTGGGGTCGGGGCCGTCGGTGTCGGCCAGGCGCTTCCAGTAGTCGAGGGCCACCTTGGCGTCATCGACGGTGAGGCCCTGGACCTGGTCGACCAGGAAGCCCTCCTGCTCGGAGAACCGGGCGGCCGTCCGGTCGTTGATCACCCCGGCGAGGAGGCGGGCCTTGGCCACCGACAGCTTCCCCTCGGCCACCGCCGCCTCGGTGACGGGCATCGTGCGGAGGGTGCGGGCGAACCGGCCCAGCTGCAGCGACTCGGCCCGGGTCACGTCGGCCCGGGCCCGCAGCCAGCAGGCGAAGGAGTACGCACCGTCGGCCGCCCAGCCCTCGGCGGCGTCGAACGCTCCGACCCGTTCGGCCAGCGTTTTTGGGACCGTGTCACCGTAGGATCCTCGCCGTGGCCGAGAGCGGGCAGGTCGTGAGCGTCGAGCGCCGCGTCGACGGGGTGGCGATCCTGCGCATTGATCGGCCTCGGGCCAATGCCCTTTCGACCGAGGTCGTCCACCAGATCGCCGCCGCCGCCCGGGCGCTGACGGAGGACCCGCCGGGGGCGGTGGTGGTGTGGGGTGGCCGCCTGCTCTTCGCCGCCGGCGCCGACATCACCGAGCTGACCGACGACGCCGGCACGCTGATCCCCGCCGAGGGGGCCATGGCCATCAGCGACGGGTTCCGGGCCGCCTACGACGCCGTGGCCGCCATCCCCCGGCTCACCGTCGCCGCCGTCACGGGGTACGCCCTGGGCGGCGGGTGCGAGCTGGCCCTGGCCTGCGACCTGCGGGTGTGCGCCGACAACGCCCGACTTGGCCAGCCCGAGATCCTCCT
Source organism: Acidimicrobiales bacterium (assembly GCA_038255915.1). Lineage (GTDB taxonomy): Bacteria > Actinomycetota > Acidimicrobiia > Acidimicrobiales > JAUJNH01 > JAUJNH01. The sequence continues at coordinate 4,631 of JBBSKY010000027.1, forward strand.
CGGCATCATCCCCGGGGGTGGCGGCACCCAGCGGCTGGCCCGCCTCGTCGGCCCGTCCCGGGCCAAGGACCTGATCCTCACCGGCCGGGCGGTCACCGCCGAGGAGGCGCTGCGCATCGGCCTGGTCGACCGGGTGGTCGACCGCGCCGAGGTCTTCGCCACGGCCACCGCTCTGGCCGCCGAGGCCGCCCGGGGGCCGCTCGCCGCCCACGCCCTGGCCAAGCGGGCCATCGACGAAGGGCTCGAGGCCAGCCTCGGCGAGGGCCTCACCCTCGAGGCCGAGCTGTTCGGCCAGGCCTTCCGCACGGCCGACGCCGCCACCGGGGTCCGGTCGTTCCTGGCTGACGGCCCCGGCCGGGCCACCTTCGAGGGACGCTGATCCTCACCACACCCACCGCCGGGGTTACCGTTCCCCCATCGGCGGGAGGGGTAGAGCACGCTTGCACTCATCGAGCTAACCAAGCGCTACGGCGAGGTCGTCGCCCTCGACGGGCTGGCGATGGAGGTCGCGCCCGGTCGCATCCACGGCTTCGTCGGACGCAACGGAGCGGGCAAGACCACGACGATGCGCATCATCCTCGGCCTGGCCGAGCCCGACGGCGGCGAGGTGCGCTGGCACGACCGGCCCGTCACCGCCGCCGACCGCCGCAGCTTCGGCTACATGCCGGAGGAGCGGGGCCTGTACCCGAAGATGTCGGCCCGCAGCCAGGTCGTCTACTTCGCCCGGCTGTCGGGCTTCTCGTCGGCGGCCGCCGCCTCGGCCGCCGACACCACCCTCGACGCCATCGGGCTGGCCGAGCGGAAGAGCGAACCGGTCGAGCGCCTCTCCCTCGGGAACCAGCAACGGGCCCAGCTGGCCGCCGCCCTCGTCACCTCGCCCGAGCTTCTCGTGCTCGACGAGCCCTTCAGCGGCCTCGACCCGGTGGGCGTCGACGCCCTGGCCGAGGTGCTGCAGGCCCAGGTGGCCCGGGGCACCGCCGTGGTCTACTCCAGCCACCAGCTCGACCTCGTCGAGCGCCTGAGTGACGAGGTGACCATCATCGACCAGGGCCGGGTGGTGGCCGCGGGCACGGTCGGTGCCGTCCGGCGTCGGCGCGGCGTCGACCAGCTCAGGATCGCCCTCGATGGGGGCTCCACGGCCTGGGCCGAGGGGCTGGAAGGGGCAAGGGTGGTGGGCCGCGACGGTGACGAGGTGGTGCTCGAGCTGCTCCCCGGCGCCGACGACCAGGCCCTGCTCGACGCCGCACGCCGGGCGGGTCGGGTCACCTCGTTCCGCCGGGTGCTGCCCTCGCTCACCGACCTGTTCCGAGAGGTGGTCTCCCGATGACCAGGCTGCGGCTCATCCGACTCGTCGCCCGTCGGGAGATCCTCGAGCGGGGCAGGTCCAAGGCCTTCCTGATCTCCTCAGGCGTCAGCCTTGCGTTCATCCTGGCCGCCGCCATCCTGCCCGGCGTCCTGTCGAACGACGACCCCACCACCTACGACGTCGGCGTCTTCGGCTCGCGCTCGGCACCGCTGGCCGCCCGCCTGCCCGAGGTGGCCAGGCTCACCGGCGACGAGGCCAACGTGAAGATCCGCACGATCGGCGACGAGGCCGAGGCCCGCCGGCTGGTCGGCTCCGGTGACCTCGACGCTGCCGTGGGCGACGGCCCGGTGATCGTCGACCGGAGGCTGGGCGACCGTCTCGGCCTCCTGCTGCAGGAGGCCAACCGTCAGGTCGTGGTCGAAGCCGAGCTGACGGGGGCCGGCGTGGGCGGCGAGGTGGCCGGCCGGGTGCTCCAGCCCGCCCCGCTCGAGGTCCTGCCCCTCGACCCGCAGTCCGAGGGCGAGTTGCAGCGGCGGGCGCTGGTCACCATCGGCACCGTCCTGCTCTACGGCCAGCTCCTCGGGTTCGGCTACTGGGTGGCCAGCGGGGTCGTAGAGGAGAAGGCGTCCCGGGTGGTCGAGATCCTGCTGGCCAAGGCCCCCGCCTCGCAGCTGCTGGCCGGCAAGGTGATCGGCATCGGGCTGATGGGCCTGGCCCAGCTCGTCGCGTTCGTCATCGTGGGCCTGACGACGGCGAGCGTGGCCGGCAGCGTCGACCTGCCCCCCGAGACCATCTCGGTTGCCATCCAGGTGGTGGGCTGGTTCGTCCTGGGCTTCGCCTTCTACAGCTGCCTGTTCGCGGTGGGCGGCGCCCTGGCCAGCCGGGTCGAGGAGCTGCAGAGCACCACCACGCCCATCACCCTCATCGCCATGGCGTCGTTCTTCGTCGCCATCGGCTCGGGCGACGACCCGAGCGGGCCGGTGGCCAGGATCGCCACCTTCGTCCCGTTCTCTGCCCCCCTGATCCTGCCCATCCGCATCGCCGCCGGCGAGGTGGGGCCGGGGACGATCGCCCTCAGCGTGGCCATCGTCCTGGCCTCGATCCTGGGCGCCATCGCCCTGGCCGCCCGGGTCTACGGCAACGGGGCCCTGCAGCTGCGGGGCCCGCTCAAGCTGCGCCACGCCCTCCGGGCCCGAAACGCCGGCGCCGCGGCTCCCAGCACCGAGACCTGACCGCAGCGCGGCCTCACGAGCCCCAGGCCACGCAGCCCATCTCGGCGGGCACGGGCAGGTCGGGGTGCTTCGGAACCACGCGGACGGTGAAGCCGTGGCGGCCGGTGCGCTCGCAGGCGAAGGTGCCGACGAACCGGTGGTGGCCGGGCTCGTCGCCGGGCCCGTCCAGGTCCATCTCCACGATCTCGCTGTCGGCCATCTCGTCGCTCGGGCCCACCTGGCCGTGGAGCAGCTGGACGGCCACGTCGTCGGTCGAAAGGGCGCCGAGGGCGACCACGGCGCCGACGTTGCGGGTGGCGCCGACCTCCAGGGTGGCGGTGTCGCTGTCGACGCCGGCCAGGCTCACCGCCGGCCAGGCCGCGGCCACACGCGCCTTCCAGCCGGCCAGGTCCCTGGCCCTGGCCCAGGAGCCGGCGGCCATGGTGTCGGCCCGTGACGCGGCCGGCTCGTACATCTGCTCGACGTAGTCGCGCACCATGCGGCTGGCCTCGACCTTGGGCCCCAGGGTGCGCAGGTTCGCCTTCATGCGCCGCACCCAGGCCCGGGGGAGGGGCCCGCCCCGGCCCCGGTCGTAGAACAGGGGTACCACCTGCTGCTCGAGCAGGTCGAACAGCGACTCGGCCTCGAAGTGGTCGCGGCGGCCCAGGTCCTCCTCGCCCTCGGCCGAGGCGATGGCCCAGCCGTTGGTGCCGTCGTACATCTCGTCCCACCAGCCGTCGAGGATCGAGCAGTTGAGGGCGCCGTTGAGCGCGGCCTTCTCGCCGGAGGTCCCGCAGGCCTCCAGCGGGCGCCGCGGGTTGTTGAGCCACACGTCGCTGCCCTGGAGGAGGAGCCGGGCCACGGCGATGTCGTAGTCCTCGATGAAGACGAAGCGGTGGCGCACCTCGGGCCGGCGGGCGAACTGGGCGATGCGGCGGATCAGCTCCTTGCCGTTGTCGTCGGCGGGGTGGGCCTTGCCGGAGAACACCAGCTGCAGGGGCTGGTCGGCCGACAGCAGCAGCGCCTCGAGGCGCTCGGGCTGGGACAGCAGGAGGTCGGCCCGCTTGTAGGTGGCGAAGCGGCGGGCGAAGCCGATGGTGAGGATGCGGGGGTCGAGCGCCTCCTCGCACCAGGTCACATCGGCACCGGGGGCCTTGGCCAGGGCCTGGCGGCGCAGGCGGTCGCGGACGAAGGACACCAGCCGGCTGCGACCCTGCTCCTTTACCCGCCACAGCTCGTCGTCGGCCACCCTCTCGATCCGGGCCCAGACCTCGGCGTCGGCCTCGGGCCACGACGGCACCAGGTGGCGGGTGAACAGGTCGTTGATCTCGGGGCTCACCCAGGTGAAGCCGTGCACGCCGTTGGTGACCGAGCCGATCGGTGTCTCCTCGGGGCCGATGCCCGGGAAGAGGTGGGAGAACATGCCCCGGCTCACCTCGCCGTGCAGCTTGGACACGCCGTTGCTGCGGCCGGCCAGGCGCAGCCCCATCACGGCCATGTTGAACGGGTGGCCGGCCTCCTCGCCGGGGGCGTGGCCCAGGCTCATCAGGCGGTCGAGGGTGATCCCGCACCCGGTGGCCCACGCCGAGAAGTACTTCTGCATGAGCTGGCGGGGGAACAGATCGATGCCAGCCGGCACGGGTGTGTGGGTGGTGAAGACCGTGCCCGCCCGCGACGCCTCGATGGCCTCGTCGATGCCCAGCCCGTCGTCGTTCACGAAGCGGCGGATGCGCTCGAGGCCGAGGAAGCCGGCGTGGCCCTCGTTGGTGTGGAAGACCTGCGGCTCGACGCCGGCGGCCTCGAGGGCCCGGACACCACCCACGCCCAGCAGGATCTCCTGGCGCAGGCGGTGCTCGGTGCCGCCACCGTAGAGCCGGTCGGTGACCGCCCGGACCTCGGGGGGGTTGTCCTCGATGTCGCTGTCGAGCAGGTACAGCCGCACCCGGCCCACGTCGGCCCGCCACACCTGGGCGGTGAGCGGCTCGCCGGCCAGGTCGACGGTGACCTTCACGTCATCGAGCAGCGTCAGCGCCATCGAGAAGGGGTCGAGGATGGGGAAGGTCTCCTGCTGCCACCCGTCGGTGTTCAGCGACTGGCGGAAGTAGCCCTGCTTGTAGAACAGGCCCACGCCGATCAGCGGCACGCCGAGGCCGCTGGCCGCCTTGAGGTGGTCGCCGGCCAGCACGCCGAGGCCGCCCGAGTACTGGGGGAGCGCCTCGGCGATGCCGAACTCGGGCGAGAAGTAGGCGATGGTGCGCAACGGCGAGGGGCCCTTGTTCTGGAACCACCGCGGCCGGTCGAGGTAGCGGGTGAGCTCGTCGTCGACCTCGCTCAGGAACGACATGAAGGCCGGGTCGGCGGCAAGCTGGCGGAAGCGCTCCGGGCGGACCCGGCCGAGCAACCCGACCGGGTCGTGGCCGGTGGCCTCCCAGACCGCGGGATCGACCCAGCGGAACAGGTCGCGGGTGCGCTCGTCCCAGGACCAGCGCAGGTTCATGGCCAGGCTCCCGAGGGGGGCCAGGGGCGCCGGGAGCCGGGTTCTTACCGTGAAGCTGCGGAGCGCCTTCATAGGGCGGCCAACCTACCGAGTCCGGGGTCGGCCCTCCCCCGAGAGGTTCGATCCGGCCTCTTCGTGGTATCCCGAAGGGTGTGATCCCCCTCGGCCGCATCGCCATCGACGACGTCCGACCCTCCACACCGAGCGGCGCACCGGCCAAAGCGGTGGCGGGCGAGGAGCTTGAGGTGACGTGCGATCTGGTCACCGACGGCCACGACCTCCTGGCCGGTCGGGTGCGCTGGCGCCACGTCGAGGAGGCGAGCTGGGCCGCTGCCCACCTGACCGCCCTCGGCAACGACCGGTGGGAGGCCGTGGTCCGGCCCGAGCGCATCGGCGCCCACGAGCTGGTGGTCGAGGCGTGGGTCGACCGGTGGTGCACCTGGCTCGACGGCACCGAGAAGAAGCTGGACGCCGGCCAGGACGTGGCCATCGAGCTGGAGGACGGGGCCCTCCTGCTGGAGGAGCGTGGGGACCCCGAGCTGGCGGTGGCCGTGGCGGCCCTTCGCGACTCCGCCCTCGAACAGCGCGAGCGGTTCGAGCACGCCGAGCACCCGGCGGTCACCGCCCGGATGGTCGGGCCCCAGCGACCCTCCGACCTGGTTGCCTCGCCCCCCTGGCCCCTGTGGGTCGACCGGGAGCGGGCCGCCATCGGGGCCTGGTACGAGTTCTTCCCCCGGTCGGAGGGCGGCCTGGTCGGCTCGGCCAAGCGGCTCCACGATGTCGCGGCGATGGGCTTCGACGTCGTCTACTTCCCGCCCGTCCACCCCATCGGCCGCTCTCACCGCAAGGGGCCGGGCAACACCCTGGTGGCCGGTCCCGACGACCCGGGCAGCCCGTGGGCCATCGGCTCGGCCGAGGGCGGGCACACCGAGCTGCATCCCGAGCTCGGCACGCTCAAGGACTTCGCCGCCCTGGTGGAGGAGGCCAGGACGCTCGGCATCGAGGTCGCCCTCGACTACGCCCTGCAGTGCAGCCCCGACCACCCGTGGGTCACGGACCACCCCCAGTGGTTCCACCACCGCTCGGACGGCTCCACCGCCTACGCCGAGAACCCGCCCAAGAAGTACCAGGACATCTACCCGATCAACTTCTGGCCCGACGACGAGGCCGAGCGGCTGGCCCTGTGGGCGGCCTGCCGCGACATCCTGCAGACCTGGATCGACCGGGGCGTCACCATCTTCCGGGTCGACAACCCCCACACCAAGCCGCTGGCCTTCTGGCAGTGGGTGATCGCCGATGTGTGCAGCCGCCACCCCGAGACGGTCTTCCTGGCCGAGGCCTTCACCCGCCCGAAGGTGATGGCCCGCCTGGGAGAGGTCGGCTTCAGTCAGAGCTACACCTACTTCACCTGGCGCACCGAGGCTTGGGAGCTGGGCGAGTACCTGGAGGAGGTGAGCGAGGCCCGCACCAGCGACTACATGCGCCCGGCCTTCTGGCCCAACACCCCCGACATCCTGGCCGACCCGCTGCGCGACGGGCCGCCCGCCGCGTTCCGCCTGCGAGCCGTGCTCGCCGCCACCATGGTCCCCACCTGGGGCGTGTACTCGGGCTTCGAGCTGTGCGAGAACGTTCCCGCCAGCCCGCAGAACGAGGAGTACTTCGCCTCGGAGAAGTACGAGCTGAAGCGCCGCGAGTGGGGCAGCCCGGCATCGCTGGCCCCCCTGTTCGGCACCCTCAACGCCATCCGGCGCCGCCACCCGGCGCTGCGCCGGCTGCGAGGTGCCCGGGTCCTCGCCGCCGACAACCCGCAGCTCTTCGCCTTCTCGCGCATGACCCGGCTGAAGGACGACGTGGTGGTCGTGGTCGTGAACCTCGACCCCTGGAACGTGCAGTCGGGCTTCCTCACCCTCGACCTCGTCGAGCTCGGCCTGCCCATCGATCAGCCCTACCTGGCCATCGACGAGATCACCGGCGAGACCTACGAGTGGACGGGCCCCCACCCCTGGGTCCGCCTCGACCCCACCTCCGGTCCCGGCCACATCCTGGTCCTCCGCCGGGCCGGGGCCTGAGGGGCTGGTCGTCGCCTCAACTGGCCCCGCCCCCCCTCGGTGCAGGTACCTTCGACGGTGATGCGGGACGGCCACTCCAGCTTCACCGACAACCCCGAGGCCCCCGGTCGCAGCAACGCTGAGGACAACTGGTTCCAGAGGGCGGTGTTCTATGAGGTCCTCACCCGGGGCTTCGCCGACCACAACGACGACGGCACCGGCGACCTCCAGGGGCTGATCTCCAAGCTCGACTACCTGCAGTGGCTGGGCGTCGACTGCCTCTGGCTGCTGCCCTTCTACACCTCGCCCCTGCGCGACGGCGGCTATGACATCTCCGACTTCTTCACCGTGCTGCCCGAGTACGGGAACCTCGGTGACGCCGTCCTGCTGATCGAGGAGGCCCACAAGCGGGGCCTTCGGGTCATCGCCGATATCGTGATGAACCACAGCTCCGACGAGCACCCGTGGTTCCAGGAGAGCCGCCAGGACGCCACCAACCCCCGGGCCGACTGGTACGTGTGGAGCGATGACGACAAGATCTGGGGCGAGGCCCGGGTCATCTTCGTCGACACCGAGAAGTCGAACTGGACCTGGGACCCGGTGCGGGGCCAGTACTACTGGCACCGCTTCTTCAGCCACCAGCCCGACCTCAACTACGACAACCCCGACGTCCAGCAGGCCATGCTCGACGTGGTCCGGTTCTGGCTCGACCTCGGGCTCGACGGGTTCCGACTCGACGCCGTCCCCTACCTCTACGAGCGCGACGGCACCAACGGAGAGAACCTGCCCGAGACCCACGCCTACCTCAAGCACCTCCGGTCCGAGATCGACGCCACCCACCCCGGCAAGGTGCTGCTGGCCGAGGCCAACCAGTGGCCGGCCGATGTCGTCGACTACTACGGCGACGGCGACGAGTGCCACATGTGCTTCCACTTCCCCCTCATGCCCCGCATGTTCATGTCGGTGCGCAAGGAGGAGCGCCACCCGATCGTCGACATCCTCAACCAGACCCCGGCCATCCCCGCCGGTTGCCAGTGGGGCATCTTCCTGCGCAACCACGACGAGCTGACCCTCGAGATGGTCACCGACGACGAGCGCGACTACATGTACGCCGAGTACGCCAAGGACCCCCGCATGAAGCGGAACGTGGGGATCTCCCGTCGGCTGGCACCGCTCATCGACAACGACCGCCGCGTCGCCGAGTTGCTCCACGCCATGCTCTTCAGCTTCCCGGGCAGCCCCATCTTGTACTACGGCGACGAGATCATGATGGGCGACAACATCTACCTCGGCGACCGCGACGGCGTGCGCACGCCGATGCAGTGGACGCCCGACCGCAACGGCGGCTTCTCCAAGTCCGACTTCGCCCAGCTCTACCTGCCGCCCTTGATGGACCCGGTCTACGGCTACGAGGCAGTGAACGTCGAGGGCCAGCGCCGGAACCCCTCCTCGTTCCTCCACTGGGTGCGCCGCATCCTCGAGGTGCGCCGCCAGCACGAGGTGTTCGGCGTCGGGTCCTTTGAGATCCTCCACCCCGCCAACCCCTCCGTGCTGGCCTTCGTCCGCCAGCAGCACCAGGACCGGGTGCTGTGTGTGAACAACCTGTCGAAGCGGGCCCAGCCGGTCGAGCTCGACCTCTCGCCCTTCAACGGCCTGGTGCCGGTGGAGCTGATGGGCCAGAACGAGTTCCCGAGGATCGGCGAGCTCCCCTACTTCATCACCCTCGCCCCCTACAGCTTCTTCTGGTTCGCATTGCGCTGACGCGCGCCGCGCCTCACTCGCCTCGCTGCGCTCGGCTCCGTTCGGGCGGGTTTGGTCGTCGGCCTTCGGCCGGCTCACTGTTGCGGCCACGGGAGCAAGCTCCCTTCCGGCCGCCTGACGAGGGGGGTTCCGCAAGCTCCACCCCCCTCGAACTCCCCCCGGAGGGCGGGCCTCTTGTGTCGGATCGGGGCCGGTGGGGCACTCTGGGTACATGGTGAAGCGCGCTTCGGAGATCTTGCGCGGGAAGCGGTGGTACGGCGGGGAGATCGTGACCGGGGTCTCGCTCCTCGAGCCCGTCGGCTCCCTCGAGCATGTTTTGGCCGAGGTTGCTGGTGGTGGCGCGTACCAGCTGCTCGTCGGGGCCAGCGGAGACGACGAGGTCACGAACCCTGCCGTGGCCGAGCGGGTGCTGGGGCGGTCGGTTCGCTCCGTGCGGGCGCTGGGGGCTGAGCAGTCGAACTCTTCGGTGGTGGTGGACGACGAGGTGCTGGTCAAGGTCTTCCGCAAGCTGCAGCAAGGGCCGAACCCCGATGTCGAGGTGCCGGCTGCGCTAGCAGCGGTGGGCTTCGCCGACGTGGTCGCCCCGGTGGCGTCCTGGAGCGAGGACGGCTGGGACCTGGCCGTGGCCGTGCCGTTCCTCGGTGACGTGGTCGACGGGTGGACGGTGGCGCTGGGCCACGATGGCGATCCCACCGAGCTGGCCGCGGCCATCGGCCACCTCACGGCCCGTCTCCACGGTGCCCTCTCCCGGGCGTTCCCCGCCCAGCCCGCCGAGAGGACGGCGCTGGTGGCCACCTACGAGCGGGCCTGCGCCGACGCCGGGATGCCGCCCGCTCCGGCCACGCTGGACGCGCTCGGGGGCCTGTCCGACGCCGGCGCCACCGTCCGGGTCCACGGCGACTACCACCTGGGTCAGCTGCTGGAGCACGGCGACCGGTGGTACGTGATCGACTTCGAGGGCGAGCCCAACCGGTCGCTGGCCGAGCGCCGGGCCGCGGCGCCGCCGCTCAAGGACCTGGCCGGCATGCTGCGGTCGTTCGCCTACGCCGCAGTGGTCGGCGACCACGGCGAGGCGTGGGAGCGGGCGGCGCTCGGCGCGTGTCGGTCGGCCTACCTCGGCGACCCCGCGGCGGCGCCGCTGCTGCCGAGCGACCCGACCCCGGTGCTCGACGCCTACCTGCTCGAAAAGGCCGTGTACGAGCTGGCCTATGAACGTGGCTTCCGCCCCGACTGGGCCTGGATACCGGAGAAGGCCGTGCAGCAGCTGGTTGGAGGGACCCGATGAAGAAGACCCAGCAGGACGGCCCGAGCGGCCCCGCAGAGCGGAAGGCAGAGGACCTGAGCGGCCCTGCTGAGCGGAAGGCAGAGGGCCTGAGCGGCCCTGCAGAGCGGAAGGCAGAGGGCCTGAGCGGCCCTGCAGAGCGGAAAGCAGAGGGCCTGAGCGGCGCGGTTGAGCGGGCGGCGGAGGCGGTGGGCGGAGCGGTCGGTCGAGCGGCAGAGGCAGTGGGCCTGGAAGGGCCTGCAGACCGGGCTGAGACGGACCTGCGGGCCCACGGGGATCTGCTGGTGGCAGGAGTCCACGTCGACCCTCATTCGGTGCTGGGGCGCCATGGCGCCCAGGTCAGGGCCTGGCGACCGGACGCGGCGAGCGTCGAGGTCGAGGTCGCGGGCGTGAGGTACCCGCTGGAGCTCGTCCACCCCGAGGGCCTGTGGTCGGCCGACGTGCCGGCCAAGGGAAAGGGCAAGAGCGCCAAGGTTGCCGGCCGTCACCTGCTGGCCACCACCTGGCCCGGCGGGACCGAGCAGGTCGAGGAGGACGGCTACACGGCCTGGCCCACCCTGGGCGAGGTCGACCTCCACCTGATGGGCGAGGGTCGGCACCGCCGACTGTGGGACGTGCTGGGGGCCCACCACCGCACCCACGACGGCGTCACGGGAACGGCCTTCGCCGTCTGGGCCCCGAACGCCCGGGGGGTGTCGGTGATCGGCGAGTTCAACCTGTGGGACGGCCGTCGCCACCCGATGCGCAGGCTGGGCGACAGCGGGGTGTGGGAGCTGTTCCTGCCCGAGGTGGCTCCCGGAGCCCGCTACAAGCTGGAGGTGCGAGGCGCCGACGACACCACGGTGCAGCGGGCCGACCCGTTGAGCCGCTGGGCCGAGGTGTCGCCCGGGACCGCCTCGATCGTGTGCCCCGAGCCCAACCACGTGTGGCAGGACCACGACTGGCTCGAGCGGCGCAAGACCACTGACTGGCTGCGCTCGCCGACCAGCGTCTACGAGGTCCACCTGGGCTCGTGGCGCCACGTGCCCGAGGAGGGGGACCGCCCGCTCACCTACCTCGAGCTGGCCGACCAGCTGCCGGCCTACGTGGCCGACCTGGGCTTCACCCACGTCGAGCTGCTGCCGCCGGCCGAGCACCCCTTCGGCGGGTCGTGGGGCTACCAGGTCACCGGCTACTTCGCCCCCACGTCGCGCTTCGGCAGCCCCGACGACTTCCGGGCCTTGGTCGACGCCTTCCACGCCCGCGGCATCGGCGTGATCATCGACTGGGTCCCGGCCCACTTCCCGAAGGACGTGTGGGCGCTGGCCCACTTCGACGGCACGGCCCTCTACGAGCACGCCGACCCCCGCCAGGGCGAGCACCCCGACTGGGGCACGCTGGTCTTCAACTTCGGTCGCGACGAGGTGCGGGGCTTCCTCATCGCCAGCGCCCTGTACTGGCTGGAGGAGCTGCACATCGACGGCCTTCGGGTCGACGCCGTGGCCTCGATGCTCTACCTCGACTACTCCCGCAAGGAGGGCGAGTGGGTGCCCAACCGCTTCGGTGGCCGGGAGAACCTCGAGGCCGTCGAGTTCCTGAAGGAGATGAACATCGAGGTGTACGGGCGGGTGCCCGGGGTGATCACCGTGGCCGAGGAGTCGACCTCGTGGCCGGCGGTGAGCCGTCCCACCTACCTGGGCGGCCTCGGGTTCGGCTTCAAGTGGAACATGGGCTGGATGCACGACACGCTGGAGCACTTCTCCCGTGACCCGCTGTACCGCCGCTACCACCAGGGCGAGCTGACCTTCGGGCTGCTCTACGCCTTCAGCGAGAGCTTCGTGCTGCCCCTCTCCCACGACGAGGTGGTGCACGGCAAGGGCTCGCTGCTGCGCAAGATGCCGGGCGACCGCTGGCAGCAGCTGGCCAACCTCCGGGCCCTGTACGCCTGGATGTGGGCCCACCCCGGCAAGCAGCTGCTGTTCATGGGCTGCGAGCTGGCCCAGGAACAGGAGTGGTCGGAGTCGCGCAGCCTCGACTGGCACCTCCTGCACGACGCCGGCCACCTGGGGGTCCAGTCGCTTGTACGCGACCTCAACGTGTCCTACCTCGCCGAGCCGGCGCTGTGGGAGCAGGACGCCGAGTCGGGCGGGTTTGGCTGGATCGACGCCGACGACTCCGACAACTCGGTGCTGTCGTTCCTGCGCTGGTCGGCCGACGGCAGCCGGGTGCTGGCCTGCGTGGCCAACCTCACCCCGAACCCCCACCAGGCCTACCGCATCGGCCTGCCCCGCGCCGGCCGGTGGCGTGAGGTGCTGAACACCGACGCCGCGGTCTACGGCGGCTCCGGCATCGGAAACCTCGGCGGTGTCGAAGCCGCCGGCCCCTCCTGGCACGGCCAACCCATGTCCGCCGCGCTCACCCTTCCCCCCCTCGCCGTCGTCTGGCTCGCCCACGAGTCGTAGCCGCTCTATCCTTACTCGAAAGCAAGGGTAAGGAGCATCAGTGGACGCAGCAGCGAGGCTCACGTCGAAGGGCCAGGTGACGGTTCCCAAGGTCGTGCGCGACGCCCTTGGCATCAAGGAGGGTGATGACATCGTCTTCCGGGTCGAGGGCGATCGAGCCGTGCTGGCCCGCACACCTGCGTTCTTGGACCTGGCAGGCACGATCAGTGTGCCGGCGGCGAAGCGGAACGTGGCGTGGGACGAGGTGATCCGCAGGACGAGGACCGCAAGAAGGGATGACCGTCGGTGACAGCCTTCGTCGACACGAACATCCTCGTCCGACACCTGACCGGCGATCCGCCGGACATGGCGGCCCGAGCGACGGCCTACCTCGAGGCCGAGAGCGAGCTGCTCCTCACCGACCTCGTAGCCGCCGAGACGGTGTACGTGCTCGAGTCGTTCTACGAGGCTCCCCGCCGCCAGGTGGCCCAGGCCCTCCGATCGCTGCTCGCCTTCGGTTCTGTCGCATCCGTCGATCCCGCGCTCCTGCTGCGAGCCGCCGAGGTCTACGAGTCCGACAGGATCGACTTCGCCGAGGCCTACCTCGTCGCCTGCGCCGAGACCACGGGCGTCGCCAAGATCGCCTCGTTCGACCGGTCCCTCGACCGGGTCGCCAGCATCCAAAGGGTTGAACCGCCGCGCCTGTGACCGCGTCAGGGGCGGATCAGATCGACGTGGCGGCCGGACGCGAGACAAGCCACGGTGAGGCGTGCTGCCGAGCGCTCATACTTCGAGCCTAACGATGATCGTCCTCATCGAACACCTCCGCCCGACCCGACAGGCACCTTTTGTGCTCCATCGAGGAGATGGGTGGTCGCCAGGTTTGCCGGCCTCTGAGCGACAATGCCGCACCTCCCATCGCAAGGCATCGGAGATGGTCTTGCTCGCTCGTCCCGGCACGAGAACAGCAAGCTCCTCGAGCCTGGACACGACCTCGGCCAAGGTCAGGGGCGCCTTGGCGTCGAGGAGGCAAACGCAGATTGCATGCCGGAGCGCCGTCCCTGAAAGCCTGTCGGCACCGATGATCGCCATGCCGAAAAGACTATCGACGTGTGTGACGCGCTGCCGCGGAGAAACAGTATCGCGTTAGCCAAGGTCCGAGAGTCATCGCGTCCAATCATGCCTCTCTAGCAAGTTGATTTCGCACCTAATCTCGGCGGGAACGGGTTTGCTCTCGCCATCGATCTAGTCAGTAAGTGGGGGGCGTCCGACCGTGAGGCACTGGCCACCGCCCGCCGCTACCATGCCCGAGCGGCATGGGCGTCACGTTCGTCGTTCATGGGCACTTCTACCAGCCGCCTCGGGAGAACCCCTGGACCGAGGAGGTGGCGCCGGAGGTCTCGGCGGCGCCGTTCCACGACTGGAACGAGCGGATCACCGCCGAGTGCTACCGGCCGAACGGGGCGGCTCGGGTGGTGGACGAGCGGAACCGGGTGCTGGCGCTGGTCGACAACTACGGGCTGCTGTCGTTCGACGTCGGGCCGACGTTGACGTCGTGGCTGGCGGATGACGCACCGGACGTGCTGGCGCGGATGGTGGCCGCCGGGGCCGGGGCGCTGGCCCAGGCCTACGGGCACATCATCCTGCCGCTGGCCACCGAGCGGGACGTGCGCACCCAGGTGCGCTGGGGTCTGGCCGACGTGCGCCACCGCTTCGGGCGGGAGGCGCAGGGCATGTGGCTGCCCGAGTGCGCGGTATCGGAGGACGTGCTGGCCGTGCTGGCCGAGGAGGGCGTCGCGTTCACCATCCTCGCCCCGAGCCAGATCGCCGCCGTCCGGTCACTCAGCGGGGGAGGGTGGGAGGAGGTGGGCTCGGCACCCGACACCCGCCGGCCGTTTCGGTGGCAGCACCCGAACCGCCCCGAGCTCGGGCTGGACCTGGTGGTCTACGACGGCGGCCTCAGCAACGAGGTGGCCTTCGGCCTGGGCCGGATGGGCAGCGCCGATCTGGTGGCGCGGGCGGCGGCGGCGGCCGAGGGCATGGTGGTGATGGCCACCGACGGCGAGACGTTCGGGCACCACCACCGGTGGGGCGAGCGGAGCATCGCCTACGCCCTGGCTGTCGAGGCCCCCCGCCAGGGGGTGGTGGCCGCCAACCTGGGGGCCGGGCTGGCGGCGGTGCGGCCCACCCGGCAGGCCCGGGTGCGCACCTCGGCCTGGTCGTGCGCCCACGGGGTCGGCCGGTGGATGCAGGACTGCGGCTGCTCGACCGGCGGCCAGGCCGGCGACGACCAGCGGTGGCGGGCGCCGCTGCGGGCCGCCCTCGACCTGGTGCGCGACGCACTCTACGAGGTGGCCGAGCGGAGGGGGCCGGCGCTGCTCGGGGATGTCTGGGCGGCCCGGGACGCCTACATCGATGTGCTCCTCGGCGCCCGCGGCGAGGACGACTTCGCCGCCGAGCACGTGGTCGGCGACCGGGTCGACGCCCTCACCCTCCTCGAGGCGCTGCGCAGCGGCATGGCCATGTACACCTCGTGCGGCTGGTTCTTCCACGACCTGGCCGGCCTGGAGACGGTGCAGGTGCTGCGCTACGCCGCCCAGGCCATGGACCTGCTGGAGGACCTGGGCGAGCGCCCGCCCACCGCCACGTTCCTGGCCGTCCTGGCCACCGCCCGCAGCAACCGGCCCGAGGAGGGTGACGGCACCCAGGTGTGGCGCACCCACGTCGAACCGGCCCGGGTGGGACCGTCACGGGTCGCCGGCCACCTGGCCCTGGCCAGCGTACTGGTCGGCCAGGCCCCGCCGAGCCGGCTGGCGGCTTGGGACATCGAGGCGGGCGACCATGCCCACCACGAGCGCGGCAACGTCGCCCTGGCCACCGGGGTGGCCCGGCTTCGCCACCGTCGCACCGGCCGCACCTCGGCCCACGCCTACGCCGCCCTGCGCTTGGGCGGCCTGGAGGTGCTGGGCGCCACGAGGCCGGCCGACCCCGAGCGCGACCGCGAGGACGTGGGGGCCCTTCGCCGGGCCTTGGAGGGCGGCACGCCGATCACCGCCCTCCTGCGGGAGCTGGGCGAGCGCTTCGGACCCGAGGAGTTCGACGTCACCGCCGCGCTGCCCGGGTCGGTCGAGCAGCTGCTGGGGGACGTGGCCAGCCGGTTGACGGGACGCGTCGTGGCCGAGCTCGAGCACCTGCTGGACGACGCCCGCCCCACCCTTGAGGCGCTGGTCAGCGCCGGCTACCCGCTCCCACCCGAGCTGGCCCTGCCGGCCGAGGTTGCCCTCGGCGCCCGGATCGAGGCGCTGGTCGCCGCTCGCAGCGGGTCGACGTCGATCCGCGACCACGAGGAGGCGATCGCCCTGGCCCGCTCGCCGCTGGCCGCGTCGATCAGCATCGACACCCCTGCCGCCCGGCGGCAGCTGGGCGCGGTGCTCGACGGAGCGGTGGCGAGCGCGGTCGCCAGCGAACCCGGCGGGGCCGGGTTCGCCCTGCGGGCGCTTCGTCTGGCCGACCAGCTCGGCGTCGGCATCGACCTCGACCGGAGCCAGGAGGCGGTGTACGCCGCCCTGGTCGACCACGACCGGCCGGACCTCCAACCCCTCGGTGAGGCGCTGGGGCTGGCGGTGGAGACGCTGGGGATCCCCACCTGAGCCCGTCAGGGCTCAGTCGATCGACAGCTTGGCGAACAGCTGAGCCTTCTTCTCCTCGAAGGTCTCGAAGTCGATGGCCTTCGCCTCGAAGTCGTGGTGGAGGGCCTCGATCTGACGGAGGACCTCATCGGTGGAGTGCCCGGGCAGAGGCGGTGCCGCCGCTTCGGCGGGCACCTCCTCCGTCCGGTCGTGGCGGCGCTCACGCTTGGCTGCAGCCTTGGCCTTCTTGGCCCGCTCGAGCTCGAGCTTTCCGAAGCTGCTGCGCTGCGCTGCCAGTTAGATCACCCGGACCTTCTGGGCCTCTTCGCCCTTGCGCCCGGGGGCGACGTCGAACTCGACCTGCTGACCCTCCTCGAGGCTCTTGTAGCCCGACCCCTCGATGTTCGAGAAGTGGACGAACACGTCGTCGCCGTCGGTGCGGGAGATGAAGCCGAAGCCCTTCTCAGCGTTGAAGAACTTCACAGTGCCGGTTGCCATCAAATTACCTTCTCATGCTCTCGGGCGAGTACCAGGTCGTCTCAGCCGTCTGGCCTACCACTCTAGGCCTTTTTCGCGGCCTACGACCGACACCCCCCGCCGGCGCCCTCAGCGGGCGCAGTCGCGCAGGCTGGCGGCCGCCTCCTCGGGCGGGACCACGTTGATGACCACGCCGGTCCCAAGCTCGAACCCGGCGCGGGTGGTGGCCTTGGGCAGCACGTGGGCGTGCCAGTGGAAGTCGCCGGCGCTTCGGTAGGGGGCCGAGTGGAAGATGACGTTGTAGGCGATGTCGCCCAGGCGGGTCCGCAGGGCGGCCAGGCCCCGCTGCAGGGCCCGGCCGACCGCGGCCAGGTCGTCGGCCGACGCCTTGGCCAGGTGGGCCCCGTGGCGGCGGGGGAGGACCAGCATCTCGAAGGGGGTGCCCGACCAGTAGGGGCAGACGACCACGACGTCGTCGTCGACGTAGACCACGCGCACCTCGGCCGACTCTTCGGCGTCGAGGGTGGTGCACAGCAGGCAGTTGCCGGTGAAGCGGGCGAAGCCGGCCTGCTCGTCGGTGATCTCCCGGGGCACGAAGGGGATGCCCATCAGCTGGCCGTGCGGGTGCTCGATCGACGCCCCGGCCTCGCGCCCCGAGTTGACGATGGCCTGGCTGTAGCGCAGGCCGGGCAGGGCCGAGTGGGCGGTCATGCGCGCCGCCACCGCCTGCATCACCAGGGCCGAGCGGTGGTCGTCGAGCTCCGCCCAGCTGCGGTCGTGCTCGGGGCCGAGCAGGAGGATCTCGTGGATCCCGCTGCCCGGCGCCTGGGTGAAGACGGGCCCGAGGTTGGTGACGGCCATGGGCACGTCGCCCTCGAAGGCCGGGTAGCGGTTGGGCACCACCCGCACCTCCCAGCCGTCGCCATCGCCGAGCTCGAGGGTGGGGGGAAGATCGTCGTCGCTGTGGCCACCGGGGCAGAACGGGCAGGGGCGGGTGTCGGCCTCGATGGGGAGGAGCCGGGGCTGGAACGCAGAGGGACGCTCCCGCCGCTCCTCGCTGATGACGCTCCACCGACCGTTGAGTGGGTCGAGGCGGAGCTGGCTCACCGGATCCCCGGTCGTCCCGTGGCGCACATGTCGGGCACCAACGTAGCCCTGGCCAGACGGTCGACCGCCAGGGTGCCTGGCCTACGATCGGTCGTCGTGCTCGGTGACAGGGAGCGGTCAGGTGCCTACGCCTCGGAGCAGCGCCGACTGGTGCGCGAGGCCGTGGCTGGCGAGGTGCTGACCTTCACGCCCTACTGGCGGGAGGCGGCGGCCGAGGCCGGCCTGGCCAGCCCCGGCTCGGCCGAGGAGCTCATCGGCCTGCCGCCCCGCCCGCTCAGCGCCCTGGGGCCGCCCGATGCGCTGGTCCTGCGCCCGTCGGCCGAGGCGGTGCGCAAGGTCGGGCCCAAGCCCCTCCGCAAGCGGCTGCGGCGGGCCAGGCTCGGCCGGGGGAGAGAGGGCGCCATGCGCCGCATCCTCGACCCCCTCTACAAGCCCGTCCACTGGCTCATCGACGGGAACGTGCCCGTCGGCTGCACCGAGGCCGACCTGGTGCGCCTGGCCGAGCTGGGCCGCCGCAGCCTCGAGCTGGCCGGCGTCACCGGCGACGACGCCATCGTGGGCCTGATCCCGCCCGGCCCCACCCTCTCGTCGTGGCAGCTGGCCCTCGGGGCCCGCGAGGCCGGGGTCCCCCTGGCCGGGCTGGCCCCGGCGGCCTCCATCGCCGCCGTCAGCCTCCTCGGCCCCACCGTGCTGGCCGGGCGGCCGGCCGAGCTCCTGCGGGTGCTGAAGGGTCTCAGCGGCTCGGCCCGCAGCGCCGTCGTCACCGTGCTGGCCATCACCCGGGCGCCCATGCTCGGCAGCGAGCGGGCGGAGCTCGAACGGGCGGCCGGGGGCCAGGCGACGGTGGTCGAGTCGTGGGCGCCCCCGGGCGTGCGGGCGCTTTGGGCCCAGTGCCGCGGCGGCGAAGGCGTCCACACCTGGCCCCAGGCCGAGCTGGTCGAGGTGTGCGCTCCCGACGGCACTCCCTCCCTGCCCGGCGAGGTGGGCGAGCTGGTGTGGACCGGGCTCGGCTGGCGGGGCACCACCTTCGTCCGCCTGGCCACCGGGGTGCACGGTCGGGTCGTCGAGGGCCCGTGCGAGGCGTGCGGGCGCACGACGCCGAGGATCCAGGGCGCCAGGCTCCCCGCCGGGCGAGGCCGGCGGGCCCAGGCCTCCGCCGAGGTCGAGGGAGCCGAGGTCGAGGGAGCCGAGGTCGAGGCGGCCGAGGTCGAGGCGGCTGGCCCCGCGCCCTCGACCGGCCGGCGCGACCCCGTGCGGGCCGCCCGCGCCCGCCGAACCCCGAGGCCCGAACCGGTGCGCCGGCCGGAGCCGACGGTGGCTGAGCCGTCGGTGGGCAGGCCCCACGAGATCGTGCTGCGGGCCAGCGAGGATGAGGGCATCGTGCTCAGGGCGGTCTCGAACGGCGGGGGGGACGCAGTGGCGACCAACGACGAGGAGGCGACGCCGTGGGCGGCGTCCCTCCCCGACGACGAGGCGGACGGGGTGGTCCGGGCGGTGGCGAAGGACCCGGCGGACAGCGCCGGGGCGAGGCCCGAGCGGCCCCTCGGGGCGGCCGACCGACTCGAGCCCGTCGACCTCGACCACCTCCCCCCCGTCCCCGAGGTCGGCCCCGACGCCGCCGACAGCAGCCTCGACGACGCCTGGCTGCCCGAGACCGGCGAGATCGACGCCTGGCCGGCGCCCGTGCTCGCCTCGATCGAGGGGCTGGCGGCCTGGCAGGTGGAGCACCGGCGGCGCAAGGGCCACGACGAGCTGGTCGTGCACCTGGCCCTCGACGGGGACGCCGAGATGGCCGAGGTCCTGGTCGCGCTGGAGCGCTCGGTCGGCGCCACCCAGTACGTGGTCAGCTCGCAGGATGAGGTGGCGGCCCGCATCGCCGCCGCCGAGGGCAAGCGCATCGTGGACCGCCGCTCGCCCACCAACGGCCACGGCGGCGCCCGGCGGGCGACCGCCTCCCCGCCTGGCATGGATAGACGGATCTGACGGCGTATATACTAGGCGAGTGGCGAAGCACCTGATCGACCTGGACGAAGAGGCGCTGGGGGGAGCACGGGCTGAGCTCGGCACCACCACCATCAGGGACACCGTGAACCAGGCGCTTCAAGCGGCGACATCTCGTCGAGCGGAGCGAGTTTCCGCGGCCCTCGACGTCCTCTCCGGAGCTGACCTCGGGGATCGTGCTGACGCATGGCGTTGAGGTTCCTCGTGGACACCAGCGTCCTGAAGCGACTCGGCCAGCCCGAGGTGCGTGCTGTCATCGAGCCACTGGCCGCGACCGGTCAGCTCGGCCGCGCCACCATCTGTGACCTGGAGGTCGGCTTCTCGGCTCGCAACCTGGCGGAGTGGGACCGCCTGGTTGGTGCCCTGGACGCGTTCGACACGGTGGAGACCACGGAGTCGCATGTGCGCCGGGCCCGACAGGTGCAGCGCCTGCTGGCAGGGCGCAGCCAGCGAGGCCGCAAGATCCCCGACCTGCTCATCGCCGCCGCGGCCGAGGAGCGTGACCTTGCCGTCATCCACTACGCCGCCGACTTCGACGTGATCGCCACGGTCACCGGTCAGCGCTGCCAGTGGGTCGTACCTGCGGGCGAGGTCGATTGACGGCCAACTTGGGGAATAGCGTTCCGCCCGTGGCCGCCCTCGATCATGGGTCCGGTTCGGTGGTGTACCTCGACAACGCCGCCACGACGCCGCTGCGGCGGGAGGCGCTGGAGGCGATGCTGCCTTACCTGACCGAGCGATTCGGGAACCCCTCGGGCGGCCACCGGGTGGCGCGCGCCGCCCGCCTGGCCCTCGACGAGGCCCGCGACGAGGTTGCCGAGGTCCTGGGGTGCGGGCCCGGCGAGGTCGTCTTCACCGGCGGGGGGACCGAGGCCGACAACCTGGCCGTGCTCGGCGTCGTGGCGGCGCGGGGCGGCACCGCAGTGTGCCCGGCTGCCGAGCACCATGCGGTGCTGCACGCCGTCGAGGCCGTCGGCGGGACCGTGGTGGGTGTCGGCCCGGACGGGTCGGTCGACCTCGAGCAGCTGGCCGCCGCCCTCGAACGGCTGGACGAGGTGGCGGTGGTCAGCGTCATGACCGCCAACAACGAGCTTGGCACCCTCAGCCCCCTCGACGAGGTGGCGGCGGTGGTCGAGGAGCGGGCGCCGGGCGCCGCCTTGCACACCGACGCGGTGCAGGCGGCGGGGTGGTGTGACCTGGGCCGGCTGGCCGCCCGGGCCCAGCTGATCAGCGTGGCCGCCCACAAGCTGGGCGGGCCGAAGGGCGTGGGCTGCCTGGTGGTGCGCGACGGCACGCCGCTGCGCCCGGTGCTGCACGGCGGCGGCCAGGAGCGTGACCGGCGCAGCGGCACGCACGACGTCGCCGGGGTCGTCGGGTTCGCCACGGCCCTGCGGCTGGCCGCCGGCGAGCGCGACGAGGCCGGCCCCCGGGTCGGCGCCCTCCGGGACCGGCTGCTGGCCCGTCTGGTCGACGAGGTGGGCGGCGTGGTGGCGTCGGTGCCCCTTGGGCGGGCCCTGCCCGGCCACCTCCATGTACGGGTCGAGGGCTGCGAGGGCGAGGCCCTGCTGGTGCTCCTCGATGACGCCGGCGTGTGCGCCTCGGCCGGCTCGGCCTGCGCCAGCGGGGCGGTCGAGCCGTCGCACGTCCTGTCGGCCATGGGCGTGCCCAGGTCCGAGGCGCTGACCAGCCTGCGCCTCAGCCTGGGCCGCACCACCACCGAGGCCGACGTCGAGGTGGCCGCCACCGCCGTGGCCTCGGCCGCCGCCCGACTGAGGGGCTGAGGGTGCGGGTCCTGGTCGGCATGAGCGGTGGCGTCGACTCGTCGGTGGCCGCCGCCCTCCTGCTCGAGCAGGGCCACGAGGTGGTGGGCGCCACGCTCAAGCTGTGGGGTGGCGCCAGCGACTCGGGGTGCTGCTCGGTGGCCGACGTCGACGACGCCCGGCGGGTGGCCCAGCAGCTGGGCGTGACCCACCACGTCTTCTCCTTCACCGACGACTTCGACGAGCACGTGGTGGCGCCCTACGTGGCAGACCACGCCGCCGGCCGGACCCCGAACCCGTGCATCGAGTGCAACCGCCACCTGAAGTTCGACCGGTTCCTGCGCCGGGCCACCTCGCTCGGCTTCGACGCCGTGGCCACCGGCCACCACGCCCGGGTCGCCGCCACCCCGGCCGGCTTCGAGCTGCGCCGGGGGGCGGACGGAGCCAAGGACCAGAGCTACGTGCTGCACGTCCTGGGCCAGGCCCAGCTGGCCCGCACGCTGCTGCCCGTGGGGGACCTGCACAAGGAGGAGGTGCGGCGCCGGGCGACCGCCCTCGGCCTGCGCACCGCCGGCAAGCCCGACAGCCAGGACGTGTGCTTCATCACCGCCTCGGCGGGCCGGGCCGCCTTCCTCGCCGCCCGCACCGGCCTCCACGCCGCCGAGGTGGTGGACGGCGGGGGCGCCCCGGTCGGGCGGGTCGACGCCGTCGAGCTGGTGACGGTGGGCCAGCGTCGGGGCCTCGGCGTGGCCGGCGGCACGGGGCGGCCCCGCTACGCCGTCGCGGTCGACGTGCCCGGGCGGCGGGTCGTGGTGGGCGAGCCCGCCGACCTCCTCCGGGACGGGGTCGAGGTCGGGCCGCCGTCGTGGGTCGTCGCCGCCCCGGCCGACGGTGCCGCCGTCCTGGCCCAGGTCTCGGCTCACGGCACCGCCCGGCCGGCGCGGTGGGTGTCGGGCGGGGTCGTGTGGGACGAGCCGCAGCGAGCCGTGGCCGCCGGCCAGGCCGTGGTGCTCTACGCCGCCGCCGACCCGGACCGCTGCCTCGGCGGCGCGGCGGCATCGTGAAGCTGCGGGGCTAGCCGACGGGCAGTGAGCGGGCGGCGGCGTCGGCCAGGACGGCGCCTGGGCGGGTCGGGGTGAGGAGGAGGCGGGCCGAGGCGCCGTCCTCGCTCCGGCGCTCCTTCGGCTTCACCAGGGTCATCGGCACCTTCTCGGTGAGGAGGAGCTCGAGGGCCAGGCCGGCGGCGCCCATGGTGAGGTCGAGGGAGTCGGTGTCGGCGGGGGCCGGGCGCAGGGCCAGCACCACCTGGCGGCGGAACAGGACCGGGTCGGCCAGGGTCATGGCGTCCTTCACGACCACGCCGGCCGGCACCAGCACCAGCCATCGCTGGGTCAGCCCGTGGAGGGAGCGGGCGGCCACCACCGCGCCCGGCAGGCCGATCACGAGGGCGGCGCCGACCCCCACCCACACCCTCGCGGCGGCCAGCAGGACCACGGCGGTGGGCCCGGCCACGGCCACGGCCCAGGCCAGCGGCACCGGCCCGAGGAGCAGCGCCCCCGGAGCCCGCAGCAGGTGGCGACGCTCGTTGGGGTAGGCGGGCGCGTTCACAAAGGCGTTGCCCACCGATGGGGCCAGCGCCAGCGCGGCGGCGGCGGCGGCGGCGGCGATGGCGGCGGCCGCGGCCAGGGGCGACGGCCGACCTGTTGCCGCGGCCCACACCGCCGCCGCCGGGGCGGCCGGGGCCACGATGCGCACGGCGGTCAGGGTCACGGGCCCGAGCACCAGCGTGGCCAGCAGCGTGGCCGCCCACACCGCCCACAGCGCCGAGCTGGCCGCGGTTCGGACCGGAACGCTGGTGGGGGAGAGCGCAGCGGCGAACGCCGGCCCGGTGAGCGGCACCAGGAGGACCCAGGCACCCCGCAGGAGCCAGGGGACGAAGCGGGAGGGTCGGAGGTCCATCGGCTCTTGAGTGGCATGCTGGCACGGACCGGTTCGAACCGACGATCCGCCGGCATCTTCATAGAGGAGCCAGAAAAACTTGGCCGACAGCCCAGCCAGCACCGTGCAGCTCGTCGACCTCGAGGTCATCGTCCGCTACAGCCTGGCCATCCGCCAAGAGCTGGCACCGGCCGAGGAGGTGCTCGCCGCCCTCGACGAGAGCCGGGCCATGGTCCTCGCCCTCATCGAGGGCCGCGAGCCGGACGAGGAAGTCGAGCCCCGCGAGCCGGCGGTGGCACCTCGCCGTGGGGCCCGCCCTGAGGCGGCTCCCGAGGACGACGACTCGGTCGCGCCCTCGGCCGAGGATCCGTCGGTGGTGGAGGAGGCGGAGCTCAGCAGGCTCCGCAAGATCAGGCGGTCCCGGCGGGAGCGCCAGGAGCGCCAGGCCGGCCAGGCCAGGGCGGAGGAGCAGGCCCGCCAGGATGACGAGGCCAGGCGGGTCCGGGCGGCCGCCCGGGCGCAGGCCGCGGAGCTGGCCGAACGGGCCGAGGAGGCCGAGCGAGCGGAGCGGGCCGAGGAGGCGGAGCGGGCCGAGGAGGCGGAGCGGGCCGAGGAGGCGGCACGCGACCGGGCGGCCCGCGCAGCGCGGGTCCGGCGGGCCGAAGACGCCGAGGACGCCGCCCTCGCCCGCACCAGGCGAGCCGAGCGGCTGGAGCGAGCCCGCCGTGACGACGAAGGCGACGACGGCGAGCGGGAGCGGCCGGCTCGGCCCCAACGGGGCCTGCGTGACGACGACGATGACGACCGGGAACGGCCCGACCGGTCCGAGGCGGCCCCCGCCGACGACCTCCGAGGGGCCCGGCAGGCCCGGCACGACGACCACAGGGTGAAGCAGGGGACCCGGGGCGCCCGGCGGGCCCGGCCCGTCCCGGTCGACGACGGCGACGACGGCCGCACGTTGCCGCCGCCCCTCTCGCCCGAGGAGGCCGCCCGCCGCCGCGAGGAGCGTCGGCGCCGGCGCCAGGAGCGCTAGGGAGCGCTCCGGCCGGGTGTCACGCCCGTCGGTAGCCTCGGCCGCGATGGCCGAGGTCGCCGAGGAGATCCAGCAGCAGGCCCGGCGCCTGCGGGATCAGCTGGCCCACCACAACCGCCGCTACCACGAGCTCGACGACCCGGAGATCTCCGACTTCGAGTACGACCAGCTGGTGCGCGAGCTGCAGGCGCTCGAGGCCCAGTTCCCCGAGCTGGCCCTGCAGGAGAGCCCGACCCAACGGGTCGGGGGCGGCGTCTCGACCCTGTTCAGCCCCGTGCGCCACGCCGTGCCGATGATGAGCCTCGACAACTCGTTCTCGCTAGCCGAGCTGGAGGCCTGGGGGGCCCGGGCCCAGCGCCACATCGGCTGTGACGTGGCCTACTGCTGCGAGCTGAAGATCGACGGGCTGGCCATGAGCCTGCGCTACGAGCGGGGCCGGCTGGTGCAGGCGGCCACCCGGGGCGACGGCAAGGTGGGCGAGGACGTCACCGCCAACGTGGCCACCATCGGCTCGGTGCCGAAGCACATCGAGGCGGCGCCCGCGCTGCTGGAGGTGCGGGGCGAGGTGTTCCTGCCCCTGTCGGAGTTCGAGCGGCTGAACCAGGCTCAGCTGGCCGCCGGCCTACGCCTGTTCGCCAACCCCCGCAACGCCGGCGCCGGCTCGCTGCGCCAGAAGGACCCCACCGTCACCGCCACCCGGGCCCTGAGCTTCTGGTCCTACCAGCTGGGGGCGGTCGAGGGCGCCCCCGCCTTCACCCGCCACAGCGAGTCGCTCGAGTGGCTCCGGGGCCTTGACGTGCCGGTCAACCCGAACTACCGGGTCGTCGGGTCGCTCGACGACGTCTTCGCCTACACCCAGCACTGGCTCGAGCACCGCCACGACCTCGACTACGAGATCGACGGGGTGGTGGTCAAGGTCGACTCGCTGGCCCAGCGCCGCCAGCTGGGCTCCACCTCGCACGCCCCCCGCTGGGCGATCGCCTTCAAGTACCCCCCCGAGGAGCGCACCACCCTGCTGCACCGCATCGTGGTCTCCATCGGCCGCACCGGCCGGGCCACGCCCTTCGCCCTGCTCGAGCCGGTGTTCGTTGGCGGCTCCACCGTGGGCACCGCCACCCTCCACAACCAGGACCAGGTCCAGGCCAAGGACGTGCGCGAGGGCGACACGGTGATCGTGCGCAAGGCCGGCGACGTCATCCCCGAGGTCGTCGGCCCGGTGCTGGCCCTGCGCCCCGAGGGGGTGGAGCCGTGGAGCTTCCCGGCCGACTGCCCCGTCTGCGGCTCGGCACTGCGCCGCCCCGAGGGCGAGGCCGACCACCGGTGCCCGAACGAGCTGTGCCCGGCCCGGGTGGCCGGCTGGATCCAGCACTTCGCCAGCCGGGGGGCCATGGACATCGAGGGCCTGGGCGAGAAGCGGGTGCAGGAGCTCCTCCAGCTCGGCCTGGTCGCCGACCCGGGCGACCTCTACCGCATCGACTGGGACCAGCTGCGGGGCGTCGACGGGTGGGGCGAGATCTCCATCGGCAACCTCCAGGCGGGGATCCAGGCCTCGAAGCAGCGGCCGCTGGCCAACCTGCTCACCGGGATGAACATCCGCCACCTAGGCGGCACCATGGCGGCCACGCTGGCCGCCGCCACCGGCCACCTCGACCGCATCGCCGCCGCCCCCGAGGCTGAGCTGGCCGCCATCCCCGGCGTCGGCCCCACCATCGCCCGCAGCGTGCGCGCCTTCTTCGACGATCCCCGGGTCGGCCCCGTGGTCGACAAGCTCCGGGCCGCGGGCGTGAACCTCACCGGCCCGGTCAACCCGACGCTCCCCCAGGTGCTGGCGGGCCAGGCGGTGGTGGTCTCGGGCACGCTGGAGGGCTGGAGCCGGGAGGAGGCCGAGGCGGCCATCAAGGCCCGGGGCGGCAAGTCGCCCGGGTCGGTCTCGAAGCGGTCGCTGGCGCTGGTCGTGGGCCGCGAGCCCGGCGCCTCCAAGGTGGCCAAGGCCGAGGAGCTCGGCGTCCCCGTCGTCGACGAGGCCGCCTTCACCCGGCTCCTCGAGACCGGCGCCCTCGACTCGCCCGGCTGAACGACGTCCGGGTCAGCTGGCGGTGAAGCTCCACGAGTAGACCTCTGCCTGCTCGCGCGACCCGCCCACCTTGGGCCAGAACAGCAGGCGGGCGGTGTGGCTGCCCGGCTCCAGCGAGCTGATGTCCTTGCCGGCACCCGGGGTGAACGACACCTGGTTCAGGCCGGAGAGGCCCCGGACGGCGGGGGAGTTGTCGCCCTGGCTGGGCTCGGGCCGCTCGAGCTGGTCGAGGGGGATGGCCCGGCCGTCCACCTCGAGCTCGCCGGTGTAGTCGTCACGCAGCTGGGCGCCGATGGGCTCCTGGCGCAGCGAGGCGGCGCCCTCCACGGGGAAGACCCGCTCCACCGGGGCGGGCCGGCTCTGGCGAAGCTCTACCCCGGGTTCCTTGCTCTCCCAGAAGCCGAGGACGAGGAGGGAGGCGGCGATGGCCAGGGCCACCGAGCTGACCAGCCTCCTCCTGGTGACCAGGCCCCGCAGGCGGCTGAACCGGCCCGGGACCGCGGCCGGAGGCAGCTGGCCGACCGGTCGGCCGTTGGTCGTGCTCATCGCACCTCGTCGGAACAGGCCGCTCGCACGGGGACATCGTCCCCCATGCATCGGACCTAGTGCGCATCCACCTCCGAACGGGCGGTGCGGTCCTAGCCTTTGGGCCGTGACCCCGGGCTTGTCCGCGCCGCCCTCGGATGACTTCGTCGGACGCATCCTCGGCGGCCGCTACCGACTGATCGCGTCGCTCGGCGGTGGCGCCTCGGCCGCCGTCTTCGCCGCCGAGGACACCGTGCTTCGCCGCCAGGTGGCGGTGAAGGTCCTCCACCCCGCCCTGGCCGCCGACGAGGACTTCCTGCGCCGCTTCCGGACCGAGGCGCAGCTGGCGGCCGCCCTGCGCCACCCGAACGTGCTGCTGGTCCACGACTGGGGCAACGACGGCGGTACGCCGTACCTGGTGACCGAGCTGCTCGAGGGCGGCAGCCTGAAGGACCTGATCGGGCGGGGCGTCCGGGCCACGCCATCCCAGGCCCTGGGGATCGGCCTCCAGGCCTGCCGGGGTCTGGACCACGCTCACCGCCGGGGCCTGGTGCACCGCGACATCAAGCCCGCCAACCTGCTGTTCGACGATGTGGCCCGCCTACGGGTGGCCGACTTCGGCCTGGCCCGGGCCATCGCCGAGGCGGCGGCGACCGAGCCTCTCGGGGTGGTCCTCGGCACGGCCCGCTACGCCTCGCCCGAGCAGGCCCAGGGGCGGCCCCTCGACGGGCGCAGCGACGTCTACTCGCTGGCCCTGGTCCTCGTCGAGCTCATCACCGGCCAGGTGCCCTTCGCCGCTGACACCTCGGCCGCGGCGCTGCTGGCCCGGCTCGACCGCCCGCTCGAGCCCCCCGTCGAGGTGGGCCCGCTGACCGCCGCGCTGGCCGCCGCCGGCCGCACCGAGCGTGACGAGCGGGTCGACGCCGCCGGGTTCGCCCGGCTGCTCAAGGCCGCGGCCCGCCAGCTCGACCCGCCCACGCCGCTGCCCATCGTCGCCTTGCGCGTCGAGGACGTGCGCGGCGACGCCGGCCCGCTCGTCGACCCCACCGCCCCCCTCCCGCCCTATGACGTCGACGGCGACGGCGAGGCCCCCGAGATCTCGGCCGCCACCGCCGCTGGGCGCGAGGTGGCCCCCCGAGCCGAGGCGCTCGACCCCAGCGTGGCCCGCCCGGCCGCCCGGCCGGCACCCCCTGCGGCCGGGGTGGACCACCGACGCCGCAGGACCGGGCTGGTGGTGCTGCTCGTGGTGCTGCTGGCGCTGGCCGGCCTGGCCGCCGCCGCCGCCGTCGTGCAGCCCTGGCGACCCGTCGTCGACGTGCCCGCGGTCGTCGGCCTCAGCCGCGAGGAGGCGGCTGCCCGGCTCCGTGCCGCCGACCTGCGCATGACCGAAGGCGACCGGGCCCGCAGCGAGTCGGTCGAGGTCGGCAAGGTGCTGGCCTCCCGGCCCGCCCGCCAGCGCGAGGGCCGGGCCGTCACCGTCACCCTGTCCGACGGGCCCGAGCCCCGGCTGCTGCCGGCCGTCGGCGGTCGCCAGGCCGAGCAGGTCAAGGTCGAGCTCGAGGGTCAGGGCCTCAACGTGGTGCTGAAACCCGTCGACTCCGACACCGTGCCGAGCGGCACCGCCCTGGCCCTCGACCCGGCCGCCGGTGGCCGCGTCCCCCGAGGGGGCACCGTCACCCTGTCGGTGTCGGCCGGGCCGCCCGCCCGCCCTGTGCCCACCGTCGCCGGCAAGACCTTCGACGAGGCGGTCAGCGCCCTCAAGGCCCTCGACCTCAGCGTCACCCGCATCGACGCCTTCGACGACAAGGTCCCCGCCGGGGCGGTGATCGCCACCAACCCGTCGGCGGGAGCCAGCGTCCGGCCGGGCCTGGCCGTCGCCGTCACCGTGTCGAAGGGGCCCGACGTGGTCACCGTCCCCGCCACCACCGGGCAGGACCCTGTTGCGGCCAAGCAGAAGCTGACCGGCGCCGGCCTGCAGGTCACCGCCACCTTCGGGCCCCCGGACGGCAAGGTCTTCAGCTCCCAGCCGGTCGCCGGAGCCAAGGTCAAGCGGGGCACCGCCGTGGCCCTCTACACCCGTTGATCCAGGGTGCCCCGACCAGCTAGTCGGTGCTGGAGCTCGCCGGTCCGGTCGCCGGCGGGTCGGTTGGCGTGGGGTCGGCCGGCGGGTCGCTGACCTCCGACGGGGCGCGGACCTCGGGTGGACTCGGCGATGCGGCGGCGGCCTCGGGCGCCGGAGCGGGGTTTGGCGCCGGATCGGGCGTCGGCGTCGAGCCGGTGTTCTCGACGCCGGTCCTCGCGGTGATGTCTTTGATCTCCTGGGCGATGCGGCCGGCCAGGAGCGCGCCCTCGGAGGCACCTCCGGCCCCGGCGGACTGACCGAGGGTGGCCATGGCCATCAGCTTGGAGAGATCGCCCTGGATCTTCACCTTGCCGGCCATGACCGCCTGCATGATCGCCGCCTGGTCCTGGTCGACCACGAAGCTCCGGGCCGTGGCGTAGTCCATCGTCAGGGTGGCGTCGGCCGGGTCGAGGTGGCCGAGGTCCATCTCCATCCTCCCCGAGGAGGTATCGAGGTGGGCCTGGAGCGAACCCTCCCCGAAGGGCACCTCGTTGATGTTGAGGTTCGCCCGCACCGAGGCCGGGATGTTCGGGGTCTGATCTTCGTGCCGGGTCCGGATCTCTCGGGCCGCCACGATCCACTCCTCGCTCAGGAAGGGGAAGGCCATGGCGGCGCACCGTAGCCGGGCCGCCCGGCCCCCCGGTGACGGACGGCGGATGCGGTGTTCGCTGAAACCCTCCCTAGATTGTTCCTGTGAGCGCCACCCCCAACGACGTCAAGCCTGCCTCGTTCCCGAACGGCCCCACCGGCATCCTGGTGCTGCACGGCTTCACCGGCTCACCCCAGAGCATGCGCCCGCTGGCCGTGCGCTTCGCCGAGGCGGGGCACAGCGTCGAGCTGCCTGTCCTCCCCGGCCACGGCACCACGATCGAGGACCTGGTGCCCACCCGCTTCGACGACTGGTACCAGGCCGCGGCCGCCGCGTACGCCGACCTCGAGGCCCGCTGCCAGCGGGTGGTGGTCGTCGGGCTGTCCATGGGCGGGACCCTGGCCACCATCCTGGCCGTCGAGCACGAGCCGGCCGCCCTGGTGCTCATCAACCCCCAGGTGGCGCCGCCGCCCGAGACGGTGGTCGACGTGGTGAAGGGCCTGGCCGACGAGGGCGTGGCCACCATCCCGGCCATCGGCGGCGACATCGCCAAGGAGAACACCGAGGAGCTGGCCTACGCGGCCACCCCGGTCCTGGCCCTGGTCTCGTTCATCGAGCGGTGCCAGACCCTGGTCGGGGAGTTGGACCGCGTCACCTGCCCGGTCCTGCTCTTCACCAGCCCCCAGGACCACGTGGTCGACCCGGTGTCATCCGACGTGCTGGCCGCCGGCGTCAGCGGGCCGGTGGAGCGGGTCACCCTGGAGCGCAGCTTCCACGTGGCCACCCTCGACCACGACGCCAAGCTCATCGAGGACCGGGCCGTCACCTTTGTCGCCGAGGTGGCCAAGGCCGGCTGAGCGGGTCTGAGCCCGACCCTCTGAGCCCGAGGAAGCCGAAACCGGCGCGACGGCTAGCCTTCCCAGGTGGTGACCGGGCTCGTGGAGTTGGCGACGCCCTCGGTCGACGCCCTCCCGGGCGAGGAGTCCGAGGTCGACGTCCTCGTGTGCAACACCGGCGACGTCGACGCCGCCTTCGAGCTGGACGTGGAGGGCGCGGTCGCCCACTGGGCCTTCGTCGAGCCCTCCCTGGTCCACCTGGCCCCCGGCGCCTCGCGCACCGTCCGCCTGGTGCTGCGGCCGCCGCGCACCGGCGAGGTGCCCGCCGGGCCCATGCCCTTCACCGTCCGCCTCCACGCCCGGGCCGACCCCGAGGGCGACGAGAAGGTCGAGGGAACCGTCGACCTGGTGGCCTTCGAGGCGTTCACCGCCCGCCTGGTGCCCGAGGCGCTCGAGGTCCGCACCCGGGGCCGAGCCCGGATCGAGGTGACCAACGACGGCAACATCCCGATCGTCGTGCGCATGCGGGCCGAGAGCCCCGACGCCGATCTCGGCCTCAAGCTGGATGACGAGACCATGGTGGTGCCGGCCGCCACCTCGGCCTCGGCATCGCTGGCCGTGCGGCCCAAGCACCGGCGGCTGCTGGGCAAGGGCCGGTCGGCCAGCTACACCGTTCACCTCGAGTCGCTGCTGCGGGTGGCCACGGTGTCGGGTCGGGCCCAGCCGAAGGGCTCGTTGCCGTCGGTGCTCCTGCGCGGCGTCCTGGCCCTGGCCCTGCTCGCCGGTCTGGCCCTGGGCGGCCGGGCCTGCCTGGCGGCCCGGGACTCCGGGCCGGCCACCTCGAAGAAGGGTCTCCCGGTGGTCATCCGTAACGCCCCGCCGCCGCTGGAGGCCGACGACGAGGGCCCGACCGGCTTCGAGGAAGCCCCGCCGGTCACCCCCGTCTCGGTCCCCGAGGCCCTGCCCAGCCTCCCCGTCGAGACCACCGTCGCCCTGCCGCCCGGGGTCGGACCGGGTGTGCCCCTCCGCCGCCTGTTCGACTCCGCCCTGTCCGACTACGTGTACACCGTAGATGCGAACGAGGCCGCCAAGCTGATCAAGGGTGGGCTGGTCGAGCAGGGGACGGTCGGCAAGATCCTCTCGGCCAAGGTGGCGGGCACCGTGCCCCTCTACCGGCTGAAGAAGCGTGACGGCCGGCACGTGTTCACCGTCGACGAGGCCGAGCGCCGCACCCTGACCCGAGCCGGGGCGGTCGCCGAGCGCACGCCCGGGTTCGTCTTCTCGTCCCCGGTCGGCGGGACCACCGCCCTCTACCGGCTGACCAAGGACGGGGTGCCCTACCTCACCGCCGACAGCGCGGAGGTTCAGACCCGCCTGGCCAACGGCTGGGTCAACGACGGCATCAAGGGCTACGTCCTGCCTTAGCCGGGGAAGCTGAGGAGCATGCTGAGATGCTCGGCACGGCTGCCGCCGGACCGAGCATCGTCCAGGGCAGGCCGGCCCGTAGGCCACCCCGGAGGCGTTCAAGCGACGGTGATCCTCGCCACCGTCCAGATCCAGATGAGGACGCCAACGACGGTGAGCACGGCCCACACGTTGCGGCCCCAGGAGGGTTCCAGGGTCTTCCAGGTGCGGGTGCGGTGGTGGCCGAGGCGCCAGGCGAAGGCGACGTGGACGAACAGGCCGATCACCGGAACCGTCACGAGGAAGGCGGCCCGGCGGTCGAAGCCGAAGCGGGGGCCGAACTGCCACAGCATGGCGGGTACGGCGACGAGGAACATCGCGTTCATCACGAGGCCGAGCGGGCGCAGGCCGGCGCCGGAGAAGCCGGCGGCGAGGAGGTACGGCAGGACGAGCAGCAGGATGCCGACGACGTGGCCCTCCCGCTCCTGGCGCCGCCATTCGGGGGAGGCCAGCCGGCGGCGGGTCTCGTCGATCGACTCCGTTCCGGCAGCCTCCACCGCAGTCGACCATACGGCCCGAAGCCTCCAAGGCCCGACAGCCCTACAACGCCTGCAGGGCCACCAGGGCGCCGAGGCCGGCGGCCAGGGTGAGGCCGACGTTGCGGGTCTTCCAGGCCACCAGGGCGGCGAGGAGGCCGGCGGCCAGGCGGGGCTGGAAGAGGCCGAAGTCGCCGCCGGGGCGGAGCAGGGCGGGGGCCACGATGGCGGCGAGGGCGGCGGGCGGGATCTGGCGCAGCAGCCGCTGGGCGAAGGGGGGCACCACGGCCAGG
>JBBSKY010000028.1:0-36997 GCA_038255915.1 Acidimicrobiales bacterium
AGCTGGTCGACCATGGTGTTGATCGTCGCTTTCAGCTCGGCCACCTCGCCGCTGGCCTCGACGGTGATCTTCTGGGAGAGGTCGCCCTTGGCGACGGCGGTGGTGACCTGGGCGATGTTGCGGACCTGGCCGGTGAGGTTGCCGGCCAGCTGGTTCACGTTGTCGGTGAGCGCCTTCCAGGTGCCGGAGACGCCGGGCACGTCGGCCTGGCCGCCGAGGCGGCCCTCGGTGCCCACCTCGCGGGCCACGCGGGTGACCTCGGCGGCGAAGCCCGACAGCTGGTCGACCATGGTATTGATCGTCGCCTTCAGCTCGAGCAGCTCGCCCCGCACGTCGACGCTGATCTTCTGCGACAGGTCCCCGTTGGCCACCGCGGTGGTGACCTGCGCGATGTCGCGCACCTGATCGGTGAGGTTGGTGGCCATGAAGTTGACCGAGTCGGTGAGGTCCTTCCACGTGCCGGCGACGCCCTTGACGTTGGCCTGGCCACCGAGCTTGCCGTCGGTGCCGACCTCGCGGGCCACCCGGGTGACCTCGTCGGCGAAGCCCGACAGCTGGTCGACCATGGTGTTGATGGTGTCCTTCAGCTCGGCAACCTCGCCCCGGGCCTCGACGGTGATCTTCTGGCCCAGGTCCCCCTTGGCCACGGCGGTGGTGACCTGGGCGATGTTGCGGACCTGGCCGGTGAGGTTGCCGGCCAGCTCGTTCACGTTGTCGGTGAGGTCCTTCCAGGTGCCCGAGACCCCGGGCACCTGGGCCTGGCCGCCGAGGCGGCCCTCGATGCCCACCTCCCGGGCCACCCGGGTCACCTCGTCGGCGAAGCTGCCGAGCTGGTCGACCATGGTGTTGATGGTGTCCTTCAGCTCGAGGATCTCGCCCCGGGCCTCGACGGTGATCTTCTGGCCCAGGTCGCCCTTGGCGACGGCGGTGGTGACCTGGGCGATGTTGCGGACCTGGCCGGTGAGGTTGCCGGCCAGCTCGTTGACGTTGTCGGTGAGGTCCTTCCAGGTGCCGGAGACCCCGGGCACCTTGGCCTGACCGCCGAGACGGCCCTCGATGCCCACCTCGCGGGCCACCCGGCTGACCTCGTCGGCGAAGGTGGACAGCGACTGCACCATCTCGTTCACCACCGTGCCGATCCGCCGGTACTCGCCCTTCACCGGCCGCTCGTCGATGGTGAGGGCCATCTTCTGGGAGAGGTCGCCGGCGGCCACCGCCCCGAGCACCCGGGCGATCTCGGTGGTGGGGCGGACCAGGTCGTCGATGAGGCCGTTCACCGCGGCGGCGTCGACGCCCCAGCCCCCGGGCGCCTCGCTGAGGGGGATCCGGTCCTGCATGCGCCCCTCGCGGCCCACCACCTTGGCCACCCGGTCCAGCTCCTTGCTGAACCGGCCGTTGCGCTCGGCCACGGCGTTGAAGGCCCGGGCCACCTCGCCGGCCCTCCCCTTGCGGCGTAACGGCAGACGGGTGGCGAAGTCGCCAGCGGCCAGTGACTCGAGGGCGGCCAGCACCTCGTCGAGGACGATGGCGTCGCCGGCGGAGCGGACCCCCTGGCCCATCGGCTCCTCGGTGGCGTCGGTGGTCGACGAGGCGGCCATGGTCCTGCTCTCTTCCCGCCGGCCCGGGTGGCGCCGGCCCCGACCTTGAGTATCGCAGCCACCGCCCCACCGGCGATTCGGTAGCCTCGCCGCCCGGCCCGCTCTCGGCCGCCCCCTCCCCGATGACCGACGAACCCTCCGCTGCCGCCGAGGCCGCTCCCGAGGCGGCGCCGGTCGAGCCGTCGGAAAACACCGAGATACGCGACGAGCTGCCGGCCGACCTCGACGTCACCGGCCTGACCGGCCCCTACAGCTTCCCCGACAACGGGCGGCGCCGGATCCAGGGAGCGATCTACCTGGTGGTGGCGATGGTGCTGGTTGCCCTGTGGGCGGCCTTCGGCGACGGGGGCGTGCTGGTCAACGGCGGGTACCTGGTGGTGGCCGGGATCCTGCTGGCCGCCGCCGCCTACTCCTGGGTGACCGCCCGTCGCCTCCAGGTGCGCGAGCTCGACGCCCTGGCCGCCGCCGCCAGGGAGGTGGGCTTTCCCGTGGGTCACGCCTCGGCCCAGATGGCCTGGCGGGGGCTGGCGTCGATACCCACCTGGCGGGTGCTGGTCTTCTCCGCCGACGAGCCCCCGACCAAGCGGGGCCTGGTCGTCGTCGACGGCATCACCGGCGAAGTCCTGGGCTCCGCGGTCGAGGACAACCCCGAGGACTGGTCCGACCTCGACGGGTGAGCCTCGGCCGGTGGTGCGCCCCGTCGGGCGGCGCTCCGGGTGCTACGGTGTGCTTGCTGCAGTTGCCGCCCAAGGCCTGCACTGAGGAGCCTGCCACACGTGTTCGACGGTCGCTTTCGCCACGGCGTCGACAAGCGCACCGGACCGGTGGCTGTGATCGTGCGCCGCACCGGCCTGAGCGCCGACCACCTCACCGTGCTGGGACTGGTCCTGGCCGTGGCCGCTGCGGTCACCATCGGCAGCGGGCGACTGCTCCTCGGCCTGGCGCTGTTCGTGCTGTCGGCCATCCCCGACCTGCTCGACGGGCCGGTGGCCAAGGCGGCCGGCACCTCCTCGGTCAGGGGCGCCTTCTTCGACTCGACGGTCGACCGGGTCACCGACGCCGTGGTCCTCGGCGGCATCGCCTGGCACCTCCAGAACGCCGAGGGCGGCCACATGGCCATGCTGGTCTTCGCCGTCCTCGGGGTGTCGACCCTCGTCTCCTACCAGCGGGCCAAGGCCGAGTCGCTCGGCTTCGACGCCAAGGGCGGGCTGATGGAGCGGGCCGAGCGGATCATCGCCCTGTGCCTGGGCCTCCTCGTGCCGGTCCTCCTCATCCCCGTCCTTTGGGTCATGCTGGCCCTCACCGGGATCACCGCCGTCCAGCGCTTCGCCAAGGTGTGGCGCCAGGCCACCGTGGCCCGCGCCGTCGAGCTGGCCGAGCGGGGCGTCGACATCCCCGAGCCGAAGCTGTTCCGGGCCACCCGCGACGGGATCGAGCGCGAGCCCCTCGACGTCCGCCTTCAGGCGTGGCGAGGCGCCAACGCCGCCCTGCGCGACGCCCGCCGCCAGCGCCGGGTGGCCGCCGCGAGCCGGGAGCCGCTGGGCTCACGCTGGCGGGAGCGCCAAGGCGAGCGCCCCACCCGACCGCGCCGAACCCGCCCGTGACCTCGGGCGCCGCCCGGCTCCGGCCGGTGCAGCGCCCGTGAACCCGGTGCAGGGACTGAAGGCCGGTGCCGCCCTGGCCGCGGTGCTGCCGGAGCCGTTGAGCCTGGTCCTGGCCACCGCCGCCGGGAACCTGGTGGCCGCCGCTCCGTCCGACCGGCGCCGGATGCTGCGCCGCCACGTCCGCCGGGTGCTCGGGCCGGAGGCGCCCCAGTCCGTGGTGGACCGCCAGGCCCGACGGGCCCTGGCCTCCTACGCCCGCTACTGGGTGGACACCTTCCGGGTCCCCTCGCTCAGCCTCTACCAGCTGGAGAGGGGGCTGTCCTTCAGCGGTCGTGAGCACCTGGAGGTCGGGCTGGCGGCGGGTCGTGGCGTGGTCCTGGCCCTGCCCCACCTGGGGGGCTGGGAGCTGGCCGGCGCCTACATCGCCCGCATGGGCGACCCGATCACGGTGGTGGTCGAGGCGCTGCGGCCGCCCGAGGCCTTCCGGTGGTTCACCGATCTGCGCCACGCCATGGGGATGACGGTCGTGTCAGCCGACGCCCACGCCGGGGCGGCCGTCGCCCGGGCCCTGGCCGCCAACCACGTGGTCTGCCTGCTGTGCGACCGCGACCTGACCGGCACGGGCGTCCCCGTCGACTTCTTCGGCGAGCGCACCACCCTGCCCGGGGGCCCGGCCACCCTGGCCCTGCGCACCGGGGCCCCGCTGATCCCGATGGCCGTCTACTCCGACCGGCACGGCCACGAGGCCGTCCTCCGCCCGCCGCTTGACACCGCCCGCCGCACCACGCTGCGGGCCGACGTGGCCCGGGTCACCCAGGACGTGGCCCGCGAGCTGGAGATCCTCGTCCGCCGGGCCCCCGACCAGTGGCACCTCCTCCAGCCCAACTGGCCCAGCGACCGGGCCCTGGAGGCCGGATGAGGATCGCCCAGGTCTCGCCGTACTCGCTCACCCTGCCCGGGGGCGTCCAGGCCCAGGTGCTCGGTCTCGGGCGGGCGCTGCGCAAGCTGGGCCACGACGTGCGGGTGCTCGGCCCCTGCGACGGCCCGCCGCCCGAGCCCGGGGTCGTGCCGCTCGGCAGCTCGATCCCGCTGGCGGCCAACGGGTCGGTGGCCCCCATCGCCCCCGACATCTCCGCCGTCCTGCGCACGGTGCGGGCCCTGCGCGACGAGGGCTTCGACATCGTCCACATCCACGAGCCGCTGGTGCCCGGCCCGGCGGCCACCGCCCTGCTCGTGGTGGCCGACGCCCCGATCGTCGCCACCTTCCACCGGGCCGGGCGCAGCTCCGCCTACTCGGCGTTCATGCCGATCACCCGGCTGGCCGTACGCCGGGCGGCGATCCGGTGCGCGGTGTCCGAGGACGCCCGCCGCACCGCCGAGGAGGCGCTGGGCGGGACCTACGTGTCGGTGTTCAACGGCATCGAGGTCGACCGCTTCGCCAAGGTGGCACCGACGCCTTCCCACGGCCACCCCACCATCTTCTTCCTGGGCCGCCACGAGCCCCGCAAGGGCCTCGAGGTGCTGCTCCAGGCCATGCCCGCCCTCGGAACCGATGTGCGGCTGTGGGTGGCGGGGGAGGGGCCCCAGACCGCCGCGCTGCACGACCGGGTGTCCGGCGATCCCCGCATCGAGTGGCTCGGGCGGGTCAACGACGCCGAGGTGGCCGCCCGCTTCGCCGGGGCCGACGTGTTCTGCGCCCCCTCGCTCGGCGGGGAGAGCTTCGGCGTGGTGCTGCTCGAGGCCATGGCGTCGAACACCCCGATCGTGGCCAGCGACCTGCCGGGCTACCGCCGGGTGGTGCGGCCCGGGGTCGACGCCCTGGTGGTGCCACCCGGTGACGTCGACGCCCTGGCCGACGCGCTCCGCTCGGTCCTGACCGACCCGGCGGTGCGCAGGCGGCTGACCGACGGCTGCGCCGAGCGGGCTGAGACCTTCTCGATGGAGAGCCTGGCCCTGCGCTACCTCGACATCTACGCCGAGGCCCAGGCGCTCAAGCCTCGCCGTCGCCGCTGAACCGGCACCCGGGGGCGGGGCTCGGGCCCTGTCCCCGGGCGGGGCTCAGCGGGCGCCGCGCCGGACGAGCCGGCGGGCGCCCAGGGCAAGGGAACCGAGGCCCAGGGCCGTCAGGGCCAGGATGCTCTGGTCGCCACCCGTGCGGGGCAGCTTGCCGTTGGGGGTGACCCCTGGGGTGATGGCCGCGGGCGGAGCGACCGCCGGCGGGTCGACGAGGGGGACCACGCCGGTGGGCACGCCGTGCAGGGACTGGGACTGGACGGTCCCGATCCGCAGCTCCAGGCCCTTCGACAGAATGGAGGTGACGCCGCCGAGAAGCCCCTCAAGCGGGTTGGCGGCGGCAGCGGTGAGGGCGGGGCGGGCCGCGGCGGCGGCGGCGAAGGTCTTCGGCGAGGTGGACGCCCGGGCGGCGGCCAGGCGGTTCGAGGCGCCGAGGAGCCCGCCGAGGCCCCCGGACTGATCGGTCAGGCGGGTCACGGTGCCGAGGAGGTCGGCCGGCGGCGTCACCTTCAGGACAGCGCCGGTGATGGAGGACACGGCCTTCACGACGCCGTCGGCCTCGGTGACGCCGGTCTGGCGATCGAACAGCCGGAGGGAGAGCAGGTCACTGATCCCGAGGGGGCCGAGCACGGTGCTGAGGGCCGCCTGCACCTGGGCCAGCAGCCCGTTGATGGTGCCGGTGAGGGCGGCGAGGTCGATCCCGGGAAGGTTCAGCCCGCCGATCTGAAGGCCCCCGAGGGTCCCGGTGGCCGTGGCTGTCGAGGTGGACAGGCTGTCGGTGGCCCGGGCGACGGTGCTGATGTCGAGGGCGTTCAGCTTGAGCAGCGTGGCGTTCTCGAGGAGGGTGACGACGGCCTCGATCAGGCTGGTGAGCGTGGCCTGGAGGGAGTCCAGGGCGTTCGGCACCAGGGTGTCGAGGACCGGCAGCAGGACCGCCGGAAGGCCCAGGCCGTCGAGGATGCCGATCACCGGCTGCAGGACGGTGGGCGAGGTGGTGCTCGACAGGGTGGCGATCGACCCGGTGATGCTCTGGACCAGGGTGCTAAGGCTGGACGCCCCGGCCAGGTTGAGGGGGATGCCGAGGGAGGTGACCAGGCCGCTGATCACCGACAGCGGCAGGGTGAGCAGGTCGAGCCCGAGGCCCCGGAGCAGCGGGCCGAGGGCCAGCACGCCGAGGGCGTCGAGGCTCATGTCCCGGGCCGCCTCGGCGCCGGCGGTGCCGGAACCGGTCCGGTCGGTGGCGTTCAGGACCCCGAGGTTGGCGAGCCCGCCGAGCAGCCCGAGGTCGGTGATCCGGGCGCTCGAGGCCGTGGCCGAGCTGGGCTGGTGCAGCGCCTTGAGCAGGATCGGCTCGATCGTGCCGCTGACCACCGCTCCGAGGCCGAGGCTGTTCAAATCGAGCAGGGCGCTGCTCACCTCGCCAGGGCCTCCGGGGGCGGCCACCCGCTGCTGGCCCAGGGTCGTGTTCAGCGCCGGGACCGTGCTGCTCAGCTTGAGCGAGGTGAAGGTCGAGCTGGCTCCAGAGGGGCCGACCTTCGGGTCGGTGGTCGAGATGCCCACGTCCCGGAGCAGGGTGAGCCCCAGCAGGTCGCCCACGGCGGCGTCGAGGACCGAGGTGGACACCGCACCGGTGCCGACCCCGGGGGAGGCGGCGGCGCTTCCTGCGCTCGCCGTGGTGGCGACAGCGGTCACGGACACGGCGAGCGCCGTGGCGGCCAGACGGCCGGCGATGGTTCTGTTCCTCATGGGCCCGTCTCTCTCAGTGGTCAGCGTGATGCTGACCTGACAGAGTGTGCACGGTCAAGTCGTCGCCGGCCATGGTCCGAACGGGTCATTTACCCCATGGCCCGGAATGACTAGTCACTGACCGTGGCCGGGTCCCGGTCCCACAGGGTCGTGCCGGCGCCTACCCTCTCCGGGTCGTGCAGCAGCAGCCCCGCCCCACCTCCGCGGTCCTGGTGGTCGGCCTGGCCGGCCTGGCCGTCGGCCTGGTGACCGGCGCCTTGGCCCTGCTGGTGCTCGGCCCGTTGCTCGGCCTGCTCGTCCTGGTAGTTGCCGCCGGCGCCGCTGCGGCCGCGGCCTGGACCGGCTCGAGCGGGGTCGTCCTGCGACGGGTCGGCGGCGAGCCACCTGCCCTGACCAGCGCCGGCCCGGCCCGGCTGGCCAACCTGGTCGAGTCGGTCTCAGCTGCCGTGGGGATCCCCACCCCCGCGCTCCGGGTGGTCGACGACCCGGCCCCGAACGCCCTGGTCACCGGTCCCGACGCCCGTCGGGCCACGCTCGTGGTCACCTCCGGGCTGCTCGAAGGGCTCGACCGCCTGGCCCTCGAGGCCGTCGTCGCCCAGCAGCTGTCGATCATCCGGGAGGGGAGCACCCGCCGCCGCGACATCGTGGTGGCGGTCGTCGGCACCGGTGGCCAGCTGGTGCCGGCCCTGGCCCGGCTCGCCGCCCGGGGCGCAGTCGCCGACGAGGGCGCCGACCTGGCCTCGCTGACGGTGACCCGGTACCCCCCGGGCCTGCTCGCCGCCCTCGAGACGGCGGCCGCCGGGCCCGAGGTCCGCACCTCGCCCGTCCTGGCGCCCCTGTGGTTCGTGCCCCCGGGCTCGTCCGACCAACTGACCCTGCGCCTCGAGACGATGCGCGAGCTGGTGTGAACGCACCTCCCGATGCACCACGGGGAACTCAACGCCACACCAAGGAGTCCCATGACCACCGATGAAGACCAGCTGCCCTCCCGTCGTCAGGCGCTGGTCCTGCTGGGTGGCGCCGCCCTGCTCGCCGCCTGCGGCGGGAAGTCGAAGGAGCCGCCGGCCCCGGTGACGGCTCCGTCCACCGCGGCCGCACCGGCCCCCACCACGGTCCCGCCGCCGCCGGTCTTCCCACTCACCGGGTCGCCCGCCGACCCGGCCCGCTTGGGGCGCCCGGCCATAACGGTGAAGATCGACAACGCCCCCCAGGCCCGGCCCCAGAGCGGGATCGAGGTCGCCGACCTCATCTATGAGGAGGTGGTGGAGGGGGGCGTGGTGCGCTTCGCGGCGGTCTTCCACTCGAACGACGCGGGCACCATCGGGCCGGTCCGCTCGGTGCGGGCCGAGGACGCCCTGATCGTCACCCCGCTGCGGGGCTACTTCGTGTACTCGGGTGGCAGCGACTTCTTCAACGACATCATCAAAAAGGCGCCGGTCGGCCTGATCAGCGAGGACGACGGCCCGGCCGGCCTGCTCTCCCGCCGCCGCGACCGCAGGTCGCCCTACAACCTGTACACCTCGACCGGGATCATCTACGACAAGGCCCCGAAGCGCGACGAGGTCCCGCCCCCCTTCGCCTCCTACCGGCCGGCGGGGCAGCCCCTGGGCGGCGGCGCCTCGCCCACCCGCGAGCTGCAGGTGACCATGGGCGAGCGCACCACCACGGCGTGGAACTTCGACGACGCCTCCGGCCGCTGGCTGCGCACCACCAACGGCACCCCCCACGTGGTCGAGGGCGGCAACCGCCTGGCGTTCACCAACGTGGTCATCCAGTTCTGCCAGTACAAGGGCACCGGGGTGAAGGACCAGAGCGGCGCGACCTCGCCTGAGGCCATCGTGCTGGGCGACGGTGACGTGTGGGTCCTGTCGGGGCCGGCGCTGGCCAAGGGCCGCTGGGCCAAGCCCGACGCCGGGGCGGTCACCAGCTTCACCGACGGCGGCGGCCAGCCCCTGGCGCTCCAGCCCGGCCCCACCTGGATCTGCCTGGCGCCGGCCGGCACGCCAACGGTGGTGCGGTAGGAGTGTGCCGACGCAGAGCGAGGCGTGCGCCGCCACCTAAGCCGTGACCTGCCAGACGCGACGGCGGCGGCCGAGCCGAAAGCTTCGACCTAGGGGGGCTACCGCCGTACGCTTGAACGGTGATGAGTGACAACCGGACCACCGGCACCGACCGGGTGAAGCGAGGCCTCGCCGAGATGCTGCGCGGCGGGGTGATCATGGACGTGGTCAACGCCGAGCAGGCCAAGGTGGCCGAGGACGCCGGCGCGGTGGCGGTGATGGCGCTCGAGCGGGTGCCCGCCGACATCCGCCGTGACGGTGGGGTGTCCCGGATGAGCGACCCGGCCCTGGTCGAGGCCATCCGGGCCACGGTCAGCATCCCGGTCATGGCCAAGTGCCGGATCGGCCACTTCGTCGAGGCCCAGGTGCTGGCGTCGCTCGGCGTCGACTTCATCGACGAGTCCGAGGTGCTGACGCCGGCCGACGAGGCCCACCACGTCGACAAGTGGGCCTTCGCCATCCCCTTCGTGTGCGGGGCCACCAACCTGGGCGAGGCGCTGCGCCGCATCAGCGAGGGCGCAGCCCTGATCCGCTCCAAGGGCGAGGCCGGGACCGGCAACATCGTCGAGGCCGTCCGCCACCTCCGCTCGATCCTGGGCGACATCCGTTCCCTGGCCTCGGCCGACGACGCCGAGGCCTACGCCTGGGCCAAGCGCCTCCAGGCCCCGATCGACCTGGTGCAGGAGGTACGGGCCACCGGCCAGCTGCCGGTTCCCCTGTTCTGCGCCGGCGGGATCGCCACCCCCTCCGACGCCGCCCTGGCCATGCAGCTC
Organism: Acidimicrobiales bacterium; assembly: GCA_038255915.1. GTDB lineage: Bacteria > Actinomycetota > Acidimicrobiia > Acidimicrobiales > JAUJNH01 > JAUJNH01. Next base: position 9,795 of record JBBSKY010000028.1, read on the forward strand.
GGCGCCCAGGCCGTCTTCGTCGGCTCCGGCATCTTCAAGTCCGAGGACCCGGGCCGCTTCGGCCGGGCCATCGTGGAGGCGACAACCCACCACCGCGACCCCCAGATCATCGCCAAGGTCAGCCGCGGCCTCGGCACCGCCATGAAGGGCGCCGAGATGGCCACCCTCGACCAGCGCCTCGCCGAGCGGGGCTGGTAGCCGAGCGGTCAGGCTCCCCGTGGTCCCGCCGGGCGTACGATGCCAACTCGCATGACGACGAGGCCACCAGCGGATGAACGGCCCCACGGTGGGCGTGCTCGCCCTGCAGGGCGATGTGCGCGAGCACGTCGCTGCGCTGACCGCTCTCGGGGCTGAGGTCATCGAGGTCCGGACGCCGGCCCAGCTCGACGCCGTCGACGGTCTCGTCCTGCCCGGCGGCGAGTCGACGGCGCTAGGCATCATGCTCGCCTCGTCCGGGCTGCGCCGGCCGATCGAGGAGCGGCTGGCCAGCGGCATGCCGGCCTTTGGCACCTGCGCCGGCATGATCCTGCTGGCCCGCGAGGTCCTCGACGGCCGCTCCGACCAGACGAGCCTGGGGGCCATCGACCTGTCGGTGCGACGCAACGCCTTCGGCTCTCAGGCCGCGTCGTTCGAGGCCGACCTCGACGTCGCCGGCCTCGACGGCGGCGCGGTGCACGCGGTGTTCATCCGGGCGCCTGTGGTCGAGCAGGCCGGCCCGGAGGTCGAGGTCCTAGCCAGCATCGATGACCGCCCCGTCCTCGCCCGCCAGGGGTCTGTCCTGGCGTGCGCCTTTCATCCCGAGCTCGTGGGCGACCTGCGCCTCCACGACCTGTTCCTCACCATGATCACGGAGGTCTGAACCATGTCCGGCCATTCGAAGTGGGCGACGACCAAGCACCAGAAGGCGGCCAAGGACAAGGTGCGCAGCAAGCTGTTCGCCAAGCTGATCCGCCAGATCGAGGTGTCGGCCCGCGAGGGCGGCGCCGACATCGAGGGCAACCCGACGCTGCGCACCGCGGTCACCAAGGCCAAGCAGGCGTCGGTGCCGATCGACACCATCAACCACGCGGTCAAGCGGGGCAGCGGCGACATGGAGGGCGTGAAGTACGAGGCCATCGCCTACGAGGGCTACGCCCCCTCGGGGGTGGCCATCTACGTCGAGACGCTGTCGGACAACCGCAACCGCACGGGTGCCGAGGTGCGCAACGTCTTCTCGAAGAACGGCGGGAACACCGCCGAGCCGGGGGCGGTGTCGTGGCAGTTCGACCGCAAGGGGTCGATCCTGCTCCCCAAGTCGGCCGGCGCCGAGGACGAGGTGTTCCTGGTGGCGGCCGAGGCCGGCGCCGACGACCTGGTCGACCTGGGCGACATGTGGCAGGTGCTGACCCCGCCCACCGACTTCCACCTGGTGCGCACGGCCCTTGAGGCCGCCGGCCTGCCCATCGACTCGGGCGACCTCATCTTCCAGCCCACCACCACCGTGCCCCTGGCCGACGAGGAGAGCGTGCGCAAGGTCCTGCGGCTGATCGACGCCCTCGAGGACCACGACGACGTCCAGAACGTCTACGCCAACTTCGACGCCAGCGACGAGGTCATCCAGGCAGCCGTCAGCTGATGGCCAAGCCGAGCGTGGGCGACGCCGCCCCTGACTTCAAGCTCGCCGGCAGCGGCGGCGGGGTGTTCCACCTGGCCGAGCAGCGGGGCAACCCGGTGGTCCTGGTCTTCTATCCCGGCGACGACACCCCGGTGTGCACGGTGCAGCTGAGCTCGTACAACCAGGACCTGACCGAGTTCACCGACCTCGGCGCCACGCTGTGGGCCATCAGCCCCCAGTCGGTGGAGAGCCACGACGGCTTCAGCGACCGTCACGGCTTCGGCTTCCCGCTCCTGGCCGACGAGGACAAGGCCACCTTCAAGGCCTACGCCTGCCTCGGCCCCCTCGGCTTCCCCCGCCGCAGCGTCTTCGTGATCGACGGCGACGGCATCATCCGCTACGCCCACCGCTCCGGGGCCGGCCTCACCTTCCGCAAGACCGCCGAGCTGGTGGCGGCGGTGAAGGCGGCGCTGTAGGGCGCCGGGCCCGGGCGGTCCACCGGTCAGCGGGAGCCAGCCGCTACCCTCGGCGAACGCATGTTCGTGCTCGGCATCGACCCCGGGGTGACCCGCTGCGGCTATGGCTGCGTGCAGCGCGCCTCGGCGGGGTCGGTCACCGCCACCGCCGCAGGGGTGCTCACCACCTCGCCCGACCGTCCGCTGCCCGAGCGGCTGGCCAGCCTGCACGCCGACCTGACGGCCCTGCTGGCCGACCTTCGGCCCGACGTGGTGGTGGTCGAGCGGGTGCTGTTCAGCGCCAACGCCCGCACGGCCATGGCCACCGGGCAGGCCAGCGGCCTGGCCCTGGCCCTGGCCCATGTGGCCGGCTGCGCGGTGTTCACCTACAGCCCCAACGAGGTGAAGCTGGCCGTCGCCGGCCACGGCGGGGCCGACAAGCGCCAGGTGCAGCGCATGGTGGCCACCCTGCTCGGGCTGACCGCGGCGCCGAAGCCGGCCGACGCCGCCGATGCGCTGGCCCTGGCCCTCACCCACCTGGCCCTGGGCCGCATCCCCGCGCTCGCTGCCGCCGCCACCGACCGGGCGGACGTCCGGTGATCGGCTCGCTGCGGGGCACGCTCCTCGACCGCCAGCCGGCCCGCACCGGGCCCGGGGCCGAGATCACCCTCGAGGTGGCCGGCGTGGGCTACCGGGTGGTGGTGGCGGCCGGGACGATGGGCGCCCTGGGTGAGCTCGGGGGCCCCTGCTTCGTCCACGTCCACACCCATGTGCGCGAGGACGCCATCACCCTCTACGGCTTCGCCAGCCGCGACGAGCGCCAGGTGTTCGAGGCGCTGCTCGGCGCCCCCGGCGTCGGCCCGGCCGTGGCCCTGGCCATCCTGGCCACCCACGCGCCGCCGGCGCTGCGCCGCATCGCCCGCACCGACGACACCGACGCCCTGTGCCTGGTGCCCGGCATCGGCAAGAGGACCGCGGCCAAGCTCCTGCTCGAGCTGCAGGGCCGGCTCGACGTCGACGGCGACGGCCCCGGGCTGCGGGTGGTCGACGGCGGCGGGCCGTTCGAGGGGCGTGACGCCCACGCCGAGGTGCGGGCCGCCCTGGCCGGACTCGGCTACGGGCCCGACGAGGTGCGTGAGACGCTGCGCACCCTCCCCGAGGCCGGCGACGTCGACGTCCTGCTCCGCCGGGCCCTGCGCACCCTGGCCGTGGCCCGCTGATGGCCCGCTCCGAGGTCCTCGGCGACCCTCCGGACGAGCCCACGGCCCGAGCGGCCGCATCGAGCGGGGAGCCCACGGCCCGAGCGGCCGCACCGAGCGGGGAGCCTACGGCCCGAGTGGCCGCACCGAGCGGGGAGCCCACGGCCCGAGTGGCCGCACCGAGCGGCGAGCACCGTCCGGTCGACCCGCTCGCCGACCCCGTCGAGGTGCACGAGGAGATCAGCCTGCGGCCCCGTCGGCTGGCCGACTTCGTGGGGCAGGCCACCCTGAAGGAGCACCTCGGGGTACTGCTCGAGGCGGCCCGGCGGCGGGGGGAGGCTGCCGACCACGTGCTGTTCGCCGGGCCCCCGGGGCTGGGTAAGACCACCCTGTCGGGGATCATCGCCGCCGAGATGGGCTCGGCCCTGCGCATCACCTCGGGCCCGGCGCTCACCCGGGCGGGTGACGTGGCCGCCATCCTCACCGACCTCAACGACGGCGATGTCCTGTTCGTCGACGAGATCCACCGGCTGCCCCGCGACGTCGAGGAGGTCCTGTACCCGGCGATGGAGGACTACGCCATCGACATCGTGCTGGGCAAGGGGCCCTCGGCCCGGTCGATCCGCCTCGACCTGCCCCGCTTCAGCCTGGTGGCCGCCACCACCCGCACCGGTCTCATCACCGGCCCCCTGCGCGACCGGTTCGGGCTGGTGGCGCGCCTCGACCACTACCCGGTCGAGGACCTCGAGCTTATCGTCACCCGCACGGCCCGGATCTTCGGGGTGGCGCTGGATGCCAGCGGCGCCTTCGAGATCGCCCGTCGCAGCCGGGGCACGCCCCGGATCGCCAACCGGCTCCTGCGGCGGGTGCGCGACTACGCCGAGGTGCGGGCCGGCGGCGTGATCGACCTGGAGGTGGCGGCCGTGGCCCTGGCCTGGCTCGAGGTCGACCAGCTGGGGCTCGACAAGGTCGACCGGGCCATCCTCGACGCCCTCTGCCGGCGGTTCGGCGGCGGCCCCGTGGGCCTCAGCACGGTGGCGGTCAGCGTGGGCGAGGAGCCCGAGACGGTCGAGGAGGTCTACGAGCCCTTCCTGCTGGTCCAGGGCCTCCTCGTGCGCACCCCCCGGGGGCGGATGGCCACCCCGGCGGCCTGGGCCCACCTGGGGCTCGTCCCACCGGCTCCCGGCGACGCCCCCCGCCTGTTCTGAGCCCGCGCTCGGTTCTGCCGGGACCAATGGTGCGCTGAGCGACACGTTCTCCCGGCAGAACCGGTCGGGACTGAGCGGCCGGGCGCGACACCGTGCGTTAGGGTCCGCCCGCCCATGAAGCGCAACCACATGCTCTCGCTGGCCTTCATCCTGCTGCTCGCCATCGGCGGGCTGGCCGCGGTCGTCGCCACCGACTCGAAGCCCCTCCTCGGCCTCGACCTCCAGGGCGGGGCGTCGGTGGTGCTCGCCCCGGTGGAGGGGGCGAGCCCGAGCAACGACACGATCGACCAGGCCATCTCCATCATCCGCCAGCGGGTCGACGGGGTCGGTGTGGCCGAGCCCGACATCACCCGCCAGGGCAAGAACGTGGTCATCCAGCTCCCCGGGGTGAAGGACACCGACCGGGTGCTGGCCCTGGTCGGCCAGACCGCGCAGCTGCGGTTCCGGCCCGTCCTCGGTTCCCAGCCCAAGCCGCCGCCCGACCAGCCCCCGCCGGCCGAGGGCGAACCAGAGCCGCTGAAGGTCACCCCTCGCGAGGAGGACAAGCCCGAGGCCCAGGTCGTGCTCCCCGGCGAGCAGGGGGATCAAGAGCTGCTCTACGCCCTCGGCCCGTCACTGGCCGACGGCACGATCGTCAAGACCGCCCAGGCGGTGGCGCCCACGATCGGCGGCGATTGGAAGGTCTCCTTCGAGATGACGGGGAGCGGTGCCGGGGTCTTCGACGGCATCGCCGCCAAGTGCAACCCCCCCGAACCCCAGGTGTGCCCCACCGGGAGCCTGGCCATCGTCCTCGACGGGGTGGTCAAGTCGGCGCCCAGCATCAACACCAACCAGTTCGGGGGCCAGGGCGAGATCTCGGGCACGTTCTCCGAGCGCGAGGCGAAGGACCTGGCCCTGGTCCTGCGCTACGGCTCGCTACCGGTCGAGTTCGTGAAAGAGCGCACCGAGGCGGTCTCGGCCAGCCTCGGCAAGGAGTCGCTGCAGGCGGGACTGGTGGCCGGAGCCGTCGGCCTGGCCCTGGTGCTGGTCTACATGGTGCTGTACTACCGGGCTCTGGGCCTGGTGGTGCTCCTCGGCCTGTGCGTCAGCGGGGCGCTGCTTTACTCGATCCTCACCTACCTGTCGGCGAGCAGCGGTCTGGCCCTCAGCCTGGCGGGAGCAACCGGGGTCATCGTCTCCGTCGGCGTCACCATCGACTCCTACATCGTCTACTTCGAGCGGCTGAAGGACGACCTGCGCCTCGGGCGGAGCGTCAAGTCGTCCGTGGGGCGCACCTTCAACCGGGCCTGGCGCACGATCCTGGTGGCCGACGGCACCTCGTTCATCGGCGCCGCCATCCTCTACGTGCTCACCGTCGGGCCGGTGCGGGGCTTCGCCCTGACCTTGGCCATATCCACCGCCCTCGACATCGTCATCGCCTGGTTCTTCACCCGGCCGATCGTTGCCCTGCTCGGCCGGAGCCGGTTCTTCACCGAGGCCCGGTTCTTCGGGCTGAACCGAAGCATGTCCAGCCAACAGATCCAGGCCGCCGAGGCATCGGCATGAGCGAGACGAAGGTTGCCACCAGCCCGCCTGCAGCCGGCCTGGGCAGCCGCCTGTACAACGGCGAGACCCGCATCGACTTCATCGGCCGCCAGCGCAGGGGGCTGCTCCTCTCGGCCCTGGTCATCCTCCTTGGCCTGGCCGCCCTCGGCGTGCAGGGCCTCAACTTCAACATCGAGTTCCGGGGCGGCACGTCCTGGGACGTACCAGCCGACGTCAGCGTCCGCCGGGTCCAAGAGGTCATGGCCGAGGCCGGGTTCGCCGATGCCAAGGTGCAACGGTTCACCCCGACCAGCGGTGAGCCCTTCGTCAGGGCCCAGGCCAAGGTGGAGGGGGACGACGCCGTGGCCCGGGAGGCCGAGAGCCTGAAGGTGCGGGACCGCCTGGCGGTGCTCTCGCCCGGTGAACCGGTCAGCACCACCGTGGTCGGGCCATCCTGGGGAAACGAGATCACCAACAAGGCCCGCAACGCGCTCCTCGTGTTCTTCCTGGTCATCGCCGGCTACCTGGCCATCCGGTTCGAGTGGCGGATGGCCGTGGCCGCCCTGTCGGCGGTGGTCCACGACATCCTCGTCACCATCGGCGTCTACGCCCTGTCCGGGCTGGAGGTGACCCCGGCCTCGGTCATCGCCTTCCTCACCATCCTCGGCTACTCGCTGTACGACACCGTGGTGGTGTTCGACCGAGTCGACGAGAACGCCCAGGCGCTGGCCTCGACGGGGCGGGCCACGTACTCCGACGTGGTGAGCCTGTCGATGAACCAGATGCTGATGCGGTCGCTGAACACCTCACTGGTGGCCATCCTGCCGATCCTGTCGGTTCTGGTCATCGGCACGTTCATCCTGGGTGCCACCACGCTGCGGGACTTCGGGATGGCGCTGTTCATCGGCCTGGTCACCGGCGCCTACTCGTCGGTGTTCATCGCCCTGCCCGTCCTGGTCTGGCTGAAGGAGCGCGAGCCCCGCTACCGCCAGCTCCGCGCCCGTCTCGAGCAGAGGGGCGGCTCCGACATCGGCCTGCTCAGCGCCGCCGGTGCAGCGAGGGCTGGCGTGGCCGGCGGCGGCGCAAGGCGGGCCAAGCCCGTCCCGGCCGGGGTGGCCCGGGGCTCGGCCAAGGCCGGGCGGCCCGCCGGCGGCACCGGCAAGGGGACGGGTCGGGGCGTCACCCCGACCGCCACGGTGCTCAAGCCGGGCGGAGCGGCCGAGCCCGACGCCACCGCGGCGGCCCTCGCCGAGCCGGGCTCCACCCAGGCCGAGGCCACGTCACCCACGAGCTCTTCCCCGGCGCCAGCCCGCAAGAGCCCATCGGCCAAGGGCCGTCGTCCGCCGCCGCCGGTGTACAGGAAGAAGAAGCGCTCCAAGCGGTGACCGACCTCCAGCAGCGGTTGGTCGCCGCCATCAGAGATGTCGCCGACTTCCCCAAGCCGGGGGTGGCTTACAAGGACATCACCCCCCTCCTGGGCGACGCCGCCCTCCTGCGGGCCGTGGTCGACGCCCTGGCCGCACCGCTGGCCGACGCCGGCGTCGCCAAGGTCCTCGGCGTCGAGGCCCGAGGGTTCATCCTCGCCACCCCGGTGGCCCTTGCCCTCGGCGCCGGCTTCGTCCCGGTCCGCAAGATCGGCAAGCTGCCGTGGCACGTCGAGTCGGCCGAGTACGCCCTCGAGTACGGCACCGACGTGCTCGAGGTCCACCGCGACGCCGTGGCGCCGGGGGAGCGGGTGGTGATCGTGGACGACGTGCTGGCCACGGGCGGCACGGCGGCCGCGACGGTCCGCCTGGCCGAGGCCCTCGGGGCCGAGGTGGTGGGCCTGTCGTTCCTCCTCGAGCTGACCTTCCTGGGCGGACGGGACGCCATCGCCGGCCACGCCGTCACATCCCTCCTGGCCTGCTGAGGGACCCCAGGCCCGGCCGGTAGCCTCTGCCCATGGCCACCGTGCTGCCCTGGCGACGAAGCCAGGCCGCACCGGCCGACGGCAGCCTCGGGCCCCTGCTGGCCGAGTACCGGGCCCGGCGCCCGCGGGCCGACAGCGGGCTGGTCAGCCGGGCCTACCGCACCGCCGAGCAGGCCCACCAGGGCCAGCTGCGCAAGTCCGGAGAGCCCTACATCTCCCATCCGCTGGCCGTGGCCACCATCCTGGCCAAGCTGGGCCTGGACGACATCACCCTGGCCGCGGCGCTGCTCCACGACGCCGTCGAGGACACCTCGGTCACCCTCGAGGAGATCGAGGCCGAGTTCGGGGCACCGGTGGCTCAGATCGTCGACGGCGTCACCAAGCTCGACCGGGTCAAGTTCGCCTCCCAGGAGGCCCAGCAGGCGGCCAACGTCCGCAAGATGTTGATCGCCATGGCCAAGGACGGTCGGGTCCTGCTCATCAAGCTGGCCGACCGCCTCCACAACATGCGGACGATCGCGGCCATGGACGAAGACAAGCAGGAGCGGATCGCCCAGCAGACCCTCGACATCTACGCCCCGCTGGCCCACCGGCTCGGCGTCCAGGACGTGCGCTGGCAGCTCGAGGACCTCTCCTTCGCCGCCCTCCACCCGCGCCGCTACGCCGAGATCGAGCAGATGGTCGCCACCCGGGCGCCCGAGCGCGAGATCTACCTGGCCCAGGTACTCGAGCAGGTGCAGGACCGGCTGGAGAGCCTGAAGATCCAGGGCGAGGTCACCGGGAGGCCCAAGCACCACTGGGCCATCTACGAGAAGATGGTGGTGAAGGGCCGGGAGTTCGACGACATCTTCGACCTCGTCGGCATCCGGGTGGTGGTCGAGCGCGAGAGCGACTGCTACGCCGCCCTGGGGTGCATCCACGGCAGCTTCTCGCCGGTGCAGGGCCGCATCAAGGACTACATCTCGATGCCCAAGTTCAACCTGTACCGTTCGCTGCACACCACGGTGATCGGGCCGGGGGGCAAGCCGCTCGAGGTGCAGATCCGCACCAGGGAGATGCACCGCTGGGCCGAGTTCGGGATCGCCGCCCACTGGGTCTACAAGGAGGGGCGGAACGGCTTGCGGGAGCGCGGCGACGGCCGGGACGGTCGCATGGGCCGGCCGACCGGGGCGCAGGTGGCATGGATGTCGCGGATCGGCGACATGGACGTGGGCGCCGAGGACCCTTCGGAGTTCCTCGAGTCGCTGCGCCTCGACCTCGAGCAGGACGAGGTCTACGTCTTCACCCCGCTTGGCGACGTGCAGACCCTGCCCACGGGCGCCACCCCGATCGACTTCGCCTACGCCATCCACACCGACGTCGGCCACCGCTGCATCGGGGCCCGAGTCAACGGCCGCCTGATGCCGCTCGACACCCAGCTCAGCTCGGGGGACACCGTCGAGGTCGTCACGGCCAAGGTCGCCTCGGCGGCGCCGTCACGCGACTGGCTGAACCACGTGGCCACGGCACGGGCCCGCACCAAGATCCGCCAGTGGTTCTCCCGCGAGCGTCGTGAGGACGCCATCGACAGCGGCCGGGAGGGGCTGGTCAAGGCGCTGCGCAAGGCCGGGCTGCCCGTGCAGAAGCTGCAGAGCTCCGCCGAGATGGTGAAGCTGGCCCAGTCGATGAACCACGTCGACCTCGAGTCGCTGCACGTCGCCATCGGCGAGGGCCACGTGTCGGCCACCTCGGTGGTGCAGCGGCTCGAGAAGGAGCTGCGAGGCCCTGAGGCCGAGGTCCAGCTCCCCTCCACGGTCCGCCAGGTCCGCCGGCCGGGGTCGGGGCGGCCTCAGGTCGGCGTGCACGTCGAGGGCATGGACGACCTGATGGTCCGCCTGTCCCGGTGCTGCACGCCGGTGCCAGGCGACGAGATCATCGGCTTCGTCACCCGGGGCCGGGGCGTCAGCGTGCACCGGGCCGACTGCCGCAACGCCTCCGACCTGCAGAGCAGCGAGGGTCGGATGATCGACGTCGAGTGGGACGACCAGCGCCAGGGCAGCTTCGTCGCCGCCATCGAGGTGAAGGCGCTCGACCGCAGCCGGCTGCTGAGCGAGGTCACCCGCGTCCTGTCGGAGCACCACGTGAACATCATCAACTCCTCCAGCCACACCGGCTCCGACCGGGTGTCGAAGATGCGGTTCGAGTTCGAGCTGGCCGACCCGGCCCACCTCGAGCACGTGGTCGCCGCCATGCGCCGGGTCGACTCGGTCTACGACGCCTATCGCCTCCTCCCCGGCAAGGCCGACGCGGCCAAGGCCCTGTCCGGGTCGGCCGAAACCGCCGCAGAAGGGTCACCGGCCGCCTCGAAGGGGTAGAAAGGGGGCTATGCGCACCGCCCCTTGGACGTTCCTGGCCGGGGTCGTCGCCCTCACGGCGGCATGTTCCGCCGAAGCCGCCCAGGTGGCGGCACCCTCCGAGCCGCCGCCGGCCGAGGCGCCCCAGGGCTTCGTCCCCGAGGTCCCGGCCGAGCCGACGGCCGCCGCCGTGGTTCCGGCCGCCCCTGCGCCGCCCCCGGCTCCGACATCCGAAGACGACGACAACCCGCTGCCAGAGGGCGTTGGTGGCCGGCCCGTGGCCGCCACCGCCTCAGCTCCGGGCACGGCGTCCACGGGCGGGGTGCGGGCCGCCGCCGCCACGGCGGGCCGGCCGACCTCGACGGGTCGCATCGAGATCCCCGCCATCGGGCTCAACCACCTCACCTACGAGGGCATCGACCTCGCCACCATCAACTACGGGCCCAGCCACTGGCCGGGCAAGCCCCTGCCTGGCCAGCTCGGCAACACGGTCTTCCCCGGCCACCGCACCACCTACAGCCGCCCGTTCTGGGATCTCGACAAGCTGGTCCCGGGCAACGAGGTGATCTTCACCACGCCGGCCGGGCGCTTCACCTACCAGGTCACGGGCACCACGATCGTGGGCGCCAGGGACACCTACGTGGTGAACAACACTCCCGACGCCACCTTCACACTGCTGGCCTGCCACCCGAAGGGCAGCGCCAAGCAGCGCATCGTGGTGAAGGGCAGGATGGTGGGCCAGCCCGTCGTGGCGCCCCCGCCGGCCCCGCTGGCCACACCCGCCCCCCTGGCCCCCCCGACCACCAGGTCGCGCCGAGGCCTGCTGGGCCTGTTCTGACCGAGCTGGCGGCGCTGACCGTCGACGGCCTCATCGAGCTCGCGGCTGGTCTGCGGGCCGGGGCCGGCGACGCGACGTCCATGGAGGCTGCCGCGCGCGCCGTCGTCGACCGGCTGTTCGCCGAGCTGGTCGACCGCCAGGGTCAGCCCGCGTGCGCCCTCGTCAGGTTCTACGGCACCGCCCGGCTGGGCGGGCTCGAGCCTCGGCTGCAGGAGCTGGCCAGTGCCGCCAACAGCGGACCCGGCTGCAGCGATGACACCCGGTGCCTCACCCTGCTGGCCAGCGCCGGTCTGGCGCCGGCCTGGAACGATCGGCGCACATCGGAGCACCACCAGGTGATCCCGCTGTCGGACGAGGAGCTGGTGACGCGCCTGCCGATGGTGGCAGGGCTCCTCGGCGGCCTTGGCATCGAGCTGGCCTCGGTGGTTCGACCCGATCCCGCCGACAACTTCGCCCGGTCGGGCCGGCGCTACGACGTGTTCTTCGTCCCCGAGGCGGCCGGCTCGCCGCTGGTCCCCGACGCCGAGTTCGTCGAGCGCTACGGGATCCGCTCGACCGTGGGCTTCGGCGGCGTGCTCCCCTCCGGCGAGCTGTTCGCCGTCCTGCTGTTCACCCGGGTGGCGCTGACCAGGGCCGTGGCCGATCTGCTGAGGTCGCTGGCTCTCACCGTCCAGGCCCTCGTGATGCCCCACACCTACCGGATGTTCGAGCGGGCGGCTGCAGCCGAGCCCTAGTTCTCCTCGGGTTCGCGCTCCTTGCGCCGCACGAGGAGGATGGCGATGCTGAGGACCAGGAGCAGGGCGGTGATGGTGCCGATGCCGAGCATGGCCGACTCGAACGCCTCGGTGTCCTTGCCCAGGTCCTCCTTGGCCCCGATGCCGAGCACCACGACCTCCTTGATCGAGGCGATGATCCCGACGAGCAGGAACGGCTCGGCCACGATCTTGCGCTGGTTCATCGTCTCGCGGGTGGCGGCGAGCAGCTCGACCAGGATGAAGACCAGCAGCAGGGAGTCGAGCGTGTTTCGGACGGCCTTGGGCACGTCGTCGCTGAGGGTGGTGACCAGGTCGTAGCCGGTGGTGGCCAGCAGCGCAACGGCGGCGCCGACCAGCACCAGGCTCACCAGGCAGTAGATGACGTTCTCGGCCATGCGCAGGGCCCGGCTGACGATGGGCGACATGGAGGGGGCGCCGGGGTCAGACGCGGGAGCTTCGGCCACGGACCTCAGTCTGGCCGACGGCGCCCCGGCTACCGTCGACCCCCGCCATGCCCGCCATCCAGCCGAGGACCCTGAAGGGGTTCCGTGACTTCCCGCCCGCCCTGGCGCTCCAGCGGGAGCGGATGGTCGAGGTGGCCCGGGGGGTCTACCGCTCCTACGGATTTGCCCCCATCGACACCCCGGCCCTCGAGCTGGCCGAGGTGCTGCTGGCCAAGGTCGACCCTGGCGCCGAGATCGCCCGCCAGCTGTACCGCTTCGTCGACAACGGTGGGCGCGACGTGGCCCTGCGCTTCGACCTCACCGTTCCCTTCGCCCGGTTCGCGGCCATGCACATCCAGGAGCTGGGGACGCCGTTCAAGCGCTACCACGTCGGCTCGGTGTGGCGGGGCGAGAACACCCAGGCCGGCCGCTACCGCGAGTTCCTGCAGTGCGACTTCGACACCATCGGCACCACCTCGGGGGCGGCCGACGTCGAGGTCGCCCTGGTCATCCACGACCTGCTGGTGGCGCTCGGCTTCGAGCGGTTCACCGTGCGGATCAGCGACCGGCACGTGCTAGCCGGGGTGCTCGAGGCCCTCGGGGTCGGCGAGCGCACCGGGCCCGTGCTCCGCGCCGTCGACAAGCTGGCCAAGCAGGGCCCCGACGCGGTGCGTGGTGAGCTGGTCGACGCCGTCGGACTCGACCTCGAGCAGGCCAAGGCCGTGCTCGAGGTGGCGGGCAGCGACCTCGACGCCGTGGCCGACCGCTTCAGCGGCTCGGAGCGGGTGGCGGCCGGCGTGGCCCGCCTGCGCGAGCTGTTCTCGGTGGCCGACGCCGTCGGCATCCCCGACGGCCGGCTCGTCATCGATCTGTCCATCAGCCGCGGGCTCGACTACTACACCGGGATGGTCTACGAGACGTTCCTGAGCGACCTCCCGGCCATCGGCAGCGTGTGCTCGGGAGGTCGCTACGACGACCTTGCCGGGCTGTACACCAGCCAGTCCCTGCCCGGCGTCGGCGCCAGCCTCGGCCTCGACCGGCTGCTGGCTGCCATGGAGGAGCTGGGCGTGGTGGGCACCGAGCCCACGGGGGCGGCGGTGCTGTTCGTGCGCTTCGCCGGGGTGGCCCTGGCCGACCTGCACGGCCTGGCTGCCGCGGTTCGCCGGGCCGGGTTCGGGGCCGAGGTGTATCCCGACCTCAAGAAGGTGGGAGCCCAGCTGCAGCTGGCCGAGCGCAGGGGGGCCAGGGTCGCGGTGCTGGCCGGCCCGGCCGAGCTGGCCGACGGGGTCGTGAAGGTCAAGGACCTGGCCGCTCGCACCGAGGCCACCGTGCCCCGGGCCGGCCTCGTCGACGAGATCAGAAGGGTCGTGCATGGCTGAGGACGAGATCGACGGGCGCGAGGAGCGCGGAGGCGGAAGCGGCGGACCGCTCGGGTCAGCGACGGCGCTGCGCAGCGATCGTTGCGGAACGCTGACGGCGGCCGACGTCGATCGCCAGGTGACGCTCTGCGGCTGGGTCGCCCATCGCCGCGAGCACGGCGAGAAGCTGGCCTTCGTCGACCTCCGGGACCACACCGGCGTCGTGCAGTGCGTCATCCGCACCGGCCCCGGGACCGTCGACCGTCGAGACGACGTGGTGGACGGGCAGGCCCCCGACGCGCCCGATGTCCGAACCGAGTTCGTGATCCGTGTGGCGGGCACGGTCCGAAGGCGGCGGGAGGGGACGACGAACCCTGAGCTGGCCACCGGCGACGTCGAGATAGGTGATTGTTCCGTCGAGGTGCTGTCCGCCGCCGAGACGCCGCCGTTCCCCATCGACGAGCGGGGCCCGGCCACCGACGAGACGCTGCGGCTCAAGCACCGCTACGTCGACCTCCGCCGCAACCGCATGCAGCGCAACCTGCGCCTGCGGGCCCGGGTCAACTCGGCCATCCGGGGCGCCATGGACGACCAGGGCTTCCTCGAGGTCGAGACCCCGATGCTGATGGCCTCGACGCCCGAGGGGGCCCGCGACTTCCTGGTGCCCTCACGCCTGCGGCCAGGCTCGTTCTACGCCCTGCCCCAGTCGCCCCAGCTGTTCAAGCAGCTGTCGATGGTGGGCGGGATCGACCGCTACTACCAGATCGCCCGCTGCATGCGCGACGAGGACCTGCGGGCCGACCGCCAGCTCGAGTTCACCCAGCTCGACGCCGAGATGAGCTTCGGGTCCCAGGAGGACGTGCTGCAGGCCATCGGCTACGCCGTGCGAGCGGCGGCGTCCGCCGCCGGCCACGACCTCGGCCTGATCGGGCGCCTCACCTGGCAGCAGGCCCAGGAGCGGTTCGGCTCGGACAAGCCCGACGTGCGCTTCGGCATGGAGCTCATCGAGCTCACCCCCCTGTTTGCTGCGACGGGCTTCAACGCCTTCAAGGCCCCGTGCGTGAAGGCCATCGCCGTGGCCGGAGGCGCCTCGCTGGGCCGGAGCCGCACCGATGCGTTGACCGACCTGGCCAAGTCGTTCGGGGCCAAGGGCCTGGCCTGGCTGAAGCGCTCCGCCGACGACGGCGTCCTGGAAGGTCCGATCCTCAAGTTCCTGTCCCAGGAGGAGCGGGCGGGGCTGCCCGGCGAGGCCGGCGACCTCCTGCTGTTCGTGGCCGACGAGCGCCCCCTCGTCAACAAGGTGCTGGGCCTGCTGCGCCTCGAGCTCGGCAGGCCGCCGGTGAACGAGGGCGGCCTCCACGCCGTGTGGGTGGTCGACTTCCCGCTCTTCGACGGCATCGACGACGCCGGCCGACCGATGTCGGCCCACCACCCCTTCACCATGCCGCACGAAGAGGATCTCGACGGCATGGAAGACCACCCGCTCAAGGTCCGCTCCCAGGCCTACGACCTGGTCTTGAACGGATGGGAGCTGGGCTCGGGCAGCGTGCGGATCCACCGCAGCGACATCCAGCAGCGGGTCTTTCGGATGCTCGGCATCAGTGCCGAGGAGGCCGAGCAGAAGTTCGGCTTTCTCCTCGACGCCTTCCGCTACGGGGCCCCGCCGCACGCCGGCTTCGCCTTTGGCATCGACCGCCTGGTGGCCCTCCTCGCCGGAGAGGAGAACATCCGCGAGGTCATCGCCTTCCCCAAGACCCAGTCGGGCACCGACCCGCTCACCGGCGCCCCGGCGCCCGTCGCCGCCCGCGACCTCGAGCTGTACGGCCTGCGCCCCCTCCCGCCGCCGACCTGACCCCTCGTAGTCTTCGGTGATGGACCTGTTCGAGGCGGGGCTGGCCGAGCGGCTCAAGGCTCGCGGCCCGCTGGCGAGCCGGCTCCGCCCCACCCGCCTCGACGACGTCGTCGGCCAGGATCACCTCCTCGGCCCGAGGGGGGCGCTGCGGGCCCTGGTCGACGCCCGCCGGCTGACCAGCGTGATCCTGTGGGGGCCGGCCGGGACGGGCAAGACCACCATCGCCCGACTGCTGGCGGATGCCGTCGGGGCGTCGTTCGAGCCCCTGAGCGCAGTGAGCGCCGGGGTGAAGGACGTGCGGGAGGTGGCCGAGCGGGCCCGGCGGCGCCTGGCCGAGCAGGGCGCCGACACGATCCTGTTCCTGGACGAGGTCCACCGCTTCAGCAAGTCCCAGCAGGACGCCCTGCTGCCCAGCGTCGAGGACGGCACCCTGACCCTGATAGGGGCCACCACCGAGAACCCGTTCTTCGAGGTGAACGGGCCTCTGCTCAGCCGCTCGACCTTGTTCCGCCTCGAGCCGCTCGGGACCGAGGCGCTCGGGGCCCTGCTGGCCCGGGGGCTGGAGGCCGAGGAGGCGACGATCGACGCCGCCGCCGCCGCCTTCCTGGTCGACCTGGTCGACGGCGATGGCCGGGCCCTGCTGACCACCCTGGAGGTGGCGGTCGCCGTGGCCGGTCCCGACCGGCGGGTCACGGTCGAGGCCGTCGAGGGGGCTCGCACCACCCGGGCCCTGACCTACGGTCGAGACGACCACTACGACGTGGTCAGCGCCTTCATCAAGGCCGTCCGGGGCAGCGACCCCGACGCCGGCCTGTACTGGCTGGCCCGGATGCTCGCCTCCGGCGAGGACCCCCGCTTCGTGGCCCGCCGCCTGGTCATACTGGCCAGCGAGGACGTGGGCATGGCCGATCCCACCAGCCTGGTGGTGGCGACCGCAGCCGCCTCGGCGGTGGAGTTCGTCGGCCTTCCAGAGGCGCAGCTGAACCTGGCCCAGGCCGTGGTCCACCTGGCCCAGGCGCCGAAGTCGAACAGGGTCACGGTGGCCCTCGGCGCCGCCCTCGACGACGTGCGCAACCGGCCCAGGGGAGCCGTGCCCGCCCACCTGCGCGACGGGCACTACAAGGGTGCGGCCTCCATCGGCCACGGCCGGGGCTACGCCTACCCCCACGACCACCCCCGGGGCTGGGTCGAGCAGGTCTACCTCCCCGACGAGGTGGCCGATCGCACGTACTACGAGCCAACCGGCCATGGGTTCGAGGCCGAGGTGGCCGCCCGCCTGGCCGAGCGCCGCTGATGGCGGCCGCCGCCCTGGTGGCCGTGACCCTGCTGGCCGTTCTCGCCATCGGCGCCCTCGCCGTCGTCGCCCGCCGGGCCCTGCGGGCCCTGGCCCAGGCCGAGGACCAGCTGGGCCAGCACCGGTGGGCGGCGGTGGCCGAGCTCGAGGCCGCCGGCCGGGATGCCGGCGACCGCCTCGACCGGGCTGTGGCCCGGGCCGAGACCGCCGTCGCCGTGGCCGAGACGGCCGCCCGCGTCGCCGAGGCGGCCCTGACCGCCCCGGCCGTGAAGGTCCGGGCCTGGGGCGCCGGCAGCGCGGCGGCGGCCCGCACGTTTCGTGATCGCCGGGCCCTGCGCAGCGGGAGCGACTGATGCTGCGCCGCGGCTTCTGGCTGGCGGTGGGGGCGGGGGTCGGGGTCTGGGCCGTCCTCAAGGTCCAGCAGACCACTGCCCGGCTCACGCCCTCAGGGGTGGTGGACGGTGCCGTGCGCCACGTTCGCCACCTCGGCAACGACCTGGCCGCTGCCCTGGCCGAGGGCCAGCGGACCAAGCGGCTGACCGAAGCCGAGCTGCGCCAGGCCGTTCCGGCCCGTTCGGCCATCAACGTGGTCGAGCACCGGGGCCCCCCGGCCCTCGGGGCGGTCGACACCCGCGCTTGAGCGGGAACCAACGGTGGCGCCGGTATCCTCAGGGGCTCCCATGGCGACCTGGACGGCAGATCGGCTGCGCAGCACTTGGACCCGCTTCTTCGTCGAGCGGGGCCACACCGGCTTGCCCAGCGCCGGCCTCATCCCCCACCACCCCCGGGCACCCCTGTTCACCAACGCCGGCATGACCCAGTTCCTGCCCTACTTCCTCGGTGAGCAGGCCCCGCCCGACACCCGGGTCACCACCATCCAGAAGTGCGTGCGAATCATGGGCAAGCACGACGACATCGAGAACATCGGCCGCTCCAAGCGCCACGTCACCTTCTTCGAGATGCTCGGCAACTTCAGCTTCGGTGACTACTTCAAGTCAGAAGCCATCGAGCTGGCGTGGGAGCTGTCGACCGAGGTGTTCGGCTTCGACCCCCAGCTTTTGTGGGTCACCGTTCACCACACCGATGACGAGGCCGAGCAGCTGTGGCTCGACCTCACCTCCATCCCCCGTGAGCGGATCCAGCGGATGGGCCTCACCGACGACGAGAACTTCTGGGCCATGGGTGACACCGGCCCCTGCGGGCCGTGCTCGGAGATCCACCTCGACCGGGGCCCCTCCTTCGGGCCCGACGGCGGCCCGGCCCACGGCGGCGACGAGCGCTTCCTCGAGTTCTGGAACCTGGTCTTCACCCAGTACGACCGCCAGCCCGACGGGTCCCTGCCGCCCCTGCCCCGTCGCAACATCGACACTGGCGCCGGCTACGAGCGCCTGCTCAGCATCCTGCAGGGCGTCGACTCGGTCTTCGACACCGACCTGTTCGTCCCGCTGCTCGACGAGGCATCCTCGGCCACCGGCCTGGTCCTCGGGCGTGACCCCGAGGTGGACGTCAGCCTGCGCATCCTGGCCGACCACGCCCGTTCCACCGCCCTGCTCATCAGCGACGGCGTCTTCCCCTCGAACGAGGACCGGGGTTACGTGCTGCGCCGCCTCATCCGCCGGGCCGTGCGCCGGGCCTACTCGGTCGGTGTCGAGCAGCAGGTGATGGCCAGGATCGCCGGGGCGGTGGTCACCGAGATGCAGGGCGCCTACCCCGACCTCGAGCGCAACCGCGACTTCATCCTCCAGGTCCTCGACGTCGAGGAGAGCCGCTTCCGCTCCACCCTCCAGAAGGGCCTGGTCCGGCTCGACCGCTACGTGAGCGACGACCTCGGAGCCGGAGCTGTGCTTTCCGGGGCGGTGGCCTTCGAGCTGCACGACACCTACGGATTCCCTATCGAGGTCACCCGTGAGGTGGCGGCGGAGCGGGAGGTCGACATTGACGAGGAGGGCTTCCGCGCCCTGATGCAGGAGCAGCGCGAGCGGGCCAGGGGAGCGGCCCGCCGCGACGGCGGCACCGGCCCCAACGCCGCCGCCTACCGCGAGCTGCTCGAGCAGTTCGGCCCCACCGCCTTTGTGGGGGAGCACGCCGACGAAGCGACGGCCCGGGTGCTGGCCGTGGTGCCCGACAGCGGCAGCCGTGACGGCCACGTCGAGGTCGTGCTGGACCGCACGCCCTTCTACGCCGAAGGCGGCGGCCAGGTGGGCGACACCGGCCGCCTCCGCACCGAGACCGGCTCGGCCAGGGTCCTCGACACGACCCGCGGCATCCCGGGGCTCACCCGCCACCACGCCGTGGTCGAGGAGGGCACGCTCAGCCCGGGCCAGGAGGTGCAGGCTGGCATCGACGTCGAGCGTCGCGATGCCATCCGCCGCAACCACACCGGCACCCACCTGCTGCACTGGGCCCTCGGCCAGGTGCTGGGCGGCCACGTCAAGCAGCAGGGTTCGCTGGTCGGCCCGGACGAGCTGCGCTTCGACTTCAGCCACTTCAGCGCCCTCGCCCCCGAGGAGATCGCCCGGGTCGAGGCACTGGTGAACGCCGATGTCCTCGACGCCGCCCCGGTCGTGGTGCGGGAGATGTCGATGGCCGAGGCCGAGGCCGAGGGGGCCGTCGCCTTCTTCGGCGAGAAGTACGGCGAGGTGGTGCGGGTGCTCGACGCCGGCCCCCACAGCCGTGAGCTGTGCGGCGGCACCCACGTCACGAGCACCGGCCAGATCGGCCCGTTGAAGATCGTGAAGGAGGAGTCGATCGCCTCCAACACCCGGCGGGTCTACGCCACCACCGGGTTCGGCACCATTCAGCGCTACCACCAGGAGGAGCAGACCCTGCGGCGGGCCGCGACGCTGCTGAAGGCGAAGCCGGAGAGCCTGCCGGAGGCCATCGACAAGGTCCTGGCCGAGCGCAAGGGCCTGCAGGACGAGCTGCGGGCCGTCCGCTCCAAGGCGGCCGTGGCCGACGCCGGGCAGCTGGCGGCCGCTGCCACCGACGGCGTGGTCGTGGCCCGCCGGGACGGCCTCGACCCTGACGGGCTGCGCCAGCTGGCCCTCGCCGTGCGCGACCAGCTGGCCCAGGCCCGGGCCGTGGTGCTGATCGGCAGCCCCGACGGCCAGCGCGTGTCCCTGGTGGCGGCCGTCGTCCCCGGCGGGTCCGCCTCGGCCCTGCTGGCCGAACCGGCCGAGCTCGTCGGCGGCCGGGGCGGGGGCAAGGGCGACGTCGCCCAGGCGGGCGGGAAGGACCCCGCGGGCATCGACGCCGCCCTGGAGCGCGCTCGCGCGCTGCTGACCTGATGCGGCGTGACCTGATGCGGCTGACCTAATGCGCACCCTCGGCGTCGACCTCGGCTCGGTGCGGGTGGGGGTGGCGCTCTCGGATCCCACCGGCACCCTGGCCTCGCCCCTGACCGTGCTGGCCCGCTCAGCCGATGTGCTGGGTCGCCTCGCCGCCCTGGCCGAGGAGCACGCCGTCGGCGCCATCGTGGTGGGCCTGCCCCGCAGCCTCGACGGCCGGGAGCGGCGGGCGGCGCAGGCGGCCCGGGCCGAGGCCGTCCTCCTGTCCGAGCGGGTGGCGGTGCCCGTCCACCTGCAGGACGAGCGCCTGTCGAGCGTCGCCGCCCACGCCGGCCTGGCCGCCGCCGGGAAGACGGCACGGCAGCGGCGTGGCAGTGTGGACGCCTCAGCCGCCGCCGTGCTGCTCCAGTCGTGGCTCGAATCGCCCGCTGGTCGACGTCCTGAGGAGGGCTCTGCACCGTGACCATGCTCCAGGAGCGAGTTGAGCGGATGCCACCGCCGCCGCGGCGCCGTCCCCGTTGGCTGGTGCTCGTGCTGGTCGTCCTGGTGCTGGCCGGCGGCACGCTGTTCTTCACTGCCAGCTACGTCCGCAACGCCATCGACCCCGGCGGCGAGCCCGGAGCCGAGGTCAGCGTCACCATCGACAAGAACATCGGCACCGAGGGCGTGGCCCGGGTGCTCGACGAGGCCGGCGTGATCAAGAGCCGGCGCACCTTCACCTACTGGACCAAGATCCAGGGCAAGGGCCCCTACCAGGCCGGCACCTACATGATGGCCCGTTCGTCGTCCTACGACGAGGTCGCCGAGCAGCTGAGCAAGGGACCCGAGGTCGCCGTCCAGCGGCTCACCGTCCCCGAGGGCCTCACCATCCCCCAGATCGCCGAGGTGGTCGGCGAGCTGCCCGGCCGCAGCGCGGCCACCTTCGAGAAGCTGGCCCTCGACCAGGGCGAGGGCCGGGTGCGCAGCCCCCTCCAGCCCCCCGACACCAAGAGCCTGGAGGGCCTCCTCTACCCCTCCACCTACTTCATCGGCGAGAAGGACGACGAACGGAAGATCCTGGTGAAGATGATCGAGGGCATGACCTCGGTGACCACCCGGCTCGACCTGGCCAACCGGGCCAAGGCCCGCAGCCTCAGCCCCTACCAGGTGCTGGTCGTGGCCAGCCTCATCGAGCGCGAGGCCAAGGTCGAGGACGACCGGGCCCTGGTGTCCCAGGTCATCTACAACCGCCTGGCCAAGAACCAGAAGCTGCAGATCGACGCCACCGTCATCTACGCGCTCGGCCAATCCGGCAAGAAGACCCGGGTCCTGAACGCCGACCTCAAGGCACCGGGCCCCTACAACACCTACGAGGTCGTCGGGCTGCCCCCGACCCCGATCGCCGGCCCCGGCGAGGCGGCCATCCAGGCCGCCCTCGAGCCCGCCCCGGGCAACTTCCTGTTCTACGTCGTCATCGACAAGGACGGCCGCCACGCCTTTGCCACCACCGGCGCCGAGCACCAGCGCAACATCGACAGGGCCCGGGCGAACGGGGTGCGGGATTGACCACCCGGCCCGTGGGCCTGCGGCCTGACGCCGCGGCCTGGCCCACAGCCACCACCAGGCTGGCCGGCGTGCTCGGCCACCCGATCAAGCACTCGCTGTCGCCCGTCCTGCACAACGCCGCCTTCGCCGAGGTCGGCCTCGACTGGGCCTACGTCGCCTTCGACGTGCCCGAGGGGGCCTGCCCCGCCGCCATCGCCAGCATCCGCGCCCTCGGGCTGCAGGGCCTCTCGGTGACGATGCCCCACAAGGCCGCCGCCGCGCTGGCCTGCGACGAGCTGAGCCCCACGGCGGCCACCCTGGGCGTCGCCAACACCATCGTCCGCCGCGGCGACCGCCTGGTGGGCGACTCCACCGACGGGGCCGGCTTCCTCGCCTCCGTGCGGGCCGCCGGCCACGATCCCGCAGGGTGCCGCGCCCTCGTCCTCGGTGCCGGCGGCGCGGCGTGCGCCGTGGCCCACGCCCTGGGCGGAGCCGGCGCCACCCGGGTGGGCGTGGTGGCCCGACGACCCAGTGCGGCTGCTGTGGTGGCGGCGCTGGCCGGCCCCGTCGGCACCATCGCCACCATCGACGAGGCTGGCGCCGCCGACCTCATCGTCAACGCCACCTCGGTCGGCATGGCCGACACCGCCGGCCAGGGCGCCCTACCCCTCGGCCTCCACCCGAGAGCCCTGCACCCCGGGCAGGTGGTCGTCGACCTGGTGTACCACCCGCTGCGCACCCCGCTGCTCATCGCCGCCGAGGCCGCCGGCGCCTCACCAGTCGACGGGCTCGGCATGCTCGTCCACCAGGCCGGCCTCGCCTTCGAGCTCTGGACCGGCATCGGTGCCCCCCTCGGCGTGATGGCCGCCGCAGCCAGGATCTCTCTGTAACACCCCCACCAGACGCCGCCCTTACCACCTCGCTTCCCTCCTCAGTCCTCGGCGCTCGCTGCGCTCGCACCTGCGGGCCTCGTCAGTCCAGCGAGGTGACGGGCGGCGTCTGGCGGGGCCCCGTGGTACCCCACGTGGCTGGACTGGTGGCAGGGTCTGGCCTCCACGACCCGGTCGCAGGATCCCCCAGGGCTGACGATCCTGTGTGGGACGCTTGGGGGATGTTCGTCGTTGGTTTTTCTGACTCCAGGGCGAATTTGTGACGGTGGCGGCCGTCGTTCTGGCGGCGGGGGCGGGGTCGAGGTTCCATGGGCGGACGAACAAGCTTCTGGCCCGGTTGGGGGATCGGACGCTGGTGGCGCATGCGGTGGGCGCAGCGGTGGCGAGCGGGCTGCCGACCTTCGTGGTGACTGGGGCGGTCGACCTGGACGGGCGGATCGACCCGCAGGCGATCCTGGTCCACAACCGGCGGTGGTCTGAGGGGCAGGTCACCTCGCTGCGGGCAGGGATCGCCGCCGCGGCTGCCGCCGGCCACGACGCCGTGGTCGTGGGGCTCGGTGACCAGCCGCTGGTGGGCCCCCACGCCTGGTCGGCGCTGGCCGCCTGCCCGGCGTCGATGGCCGTCGCCACCTACGGAGGCCGGCTCGGCAACCCCGTCCGCCTGGGCGCCGAGGTGTGGAGCCACCTGCCCACCATCGGCGACCAGGACACCGAGTCGGTGGTGTGGGAGCGGGAGGATCTGGTCGTGCGGGTACCGTGCGCCGGCGATCCGGCCGACGTGGACACCGTCGAGGACCTGGGCCGGTGGAGCTGACCGACCAGGGTCGCCCTGCGAGCCCGGCGTCCGGTCTTCACCCGCAACCCGGCAGCAGCCCCTACCCTCGTCCCCGCCGTGCGTCGTTCCCAGCGCCTCCGCTTCGCTCCTCTGGTCGTCCTGGTCGCCGTCGTCCTCGTCGGCGGCCTCGGCGCCGGTGGCAGCCCCCTCCAGGTGGCGGCCCCGGTGGCCGAGCCTGGACCCCTCGCACCGCTGCCGGCGCCGACCCCGATGGTCGAGGAGGCGATCGTCGCCGATGTCCCGCCTGTCAGCATCCCCGACGGGCCCGTCGCCCAGCCCGGCTGCCCGGTGCCGCCCCGACCGAAGTCGGACAAGCCGGATCCAGGCCTCCCGAAGGGGGTTACCCTGGTGCCCGAGGACCAGGTGCCGGCGCCGCTGCCACCGCCCGCGACCCGCACCGCCGACGGCTCGGTGGTGGGAGGCCGGGGCATGTACATCTGGCAGTGGGCCCGGACCGAGGGGGGCGACCTCGGCGCCGTGGTGCGCCGGGCCAAGGCGGCCGGGCTGTCGACCCTGTGGGTGCGCGTGGGTGACTCCAAGAGCGGCTTCTACGGGGCCAAGTACCTGGACGGCCTGGTGCCCCTGGCCCACCGCGAGGGCATCAAGGTGGTGGGCTGGGGCTTTCCGTTCCTCGGCGACCCGGCGGCCGACGCCGCCTGGAGCACCCAGGTGCTGGCCTGGCAGAAGGACGGCCACCGGCTCGACGCCTTCAGCCCCGACCTGGAGCAGGGCAGCGAGGGGGTGGTCGTGACCGACAAGCGGATCGCCACCTACCTGGGCCTGACCCGCCCGGCGCTGGCCGGCCGGCCGCTCGTTGCCACCGTCTACAACCCGACCGACCTGCAGTGGGGCAAGTACCCCTACGCCCTGGTCGCCTCCTACGCCGATGTCATGGCGCCGATGGTGTACTGGGGCTGCCGGGACCCGGGTGCCGACGTGCAGCGGGCGGTCAGCCGCCTGGCCACCTTCGGTCTCCCCGTGGCCCCGGCCGGGCAGGCCTACGATATGGCCGCCGACGGCGGTCGGCGCGGCAACCCGACAGGCTCCGAGACGGTCCGCTTCCTGCACCAGGCCCAGACCGCGGGGGCGGTGGGCGTGTCGTTCTGGGTGTGGCAGGCCAGCTCGGACGAGCAGTGGCAGGCCATCTCGGCCTACCGGTGGTGAGCCCGCCGGCTCCGGAGGCAGAGCAGAGCCCGCTGGTTCGCCCGTGAACCTGGCCTTGGCGGTCGGGTGCGGCCTTGCCGGCCTGGGGGTCGGGTCGTTTCTCAGCGTGCTGGTGCTGCGGGTGCCCGTCAAGGAGCCGGTGGTGGGCGTGGCCTCCCACTGCCCGGCGTGTGGGGCTGGAGTGGCCCGCCGCGACCTGGTGCCGGTGGTGTCGTGGCTGGTGCTGCGGGGCCGCTGCCGATCGTGTGCGGCCGGCGTCAGCGCCCGCTACCCCCTGCTCGAGGTGGCCTGCGCCGCCCTGTTCGCGGCCACGGCCGTGCGCTTCGGCGCCAGCTTCGTGCTGCCCGCCTACCTGGTGCTCGGAGCGGCGCTGATCGCCCTGTCGGCGATCGACATCGAGCACCGGCTCCTCCCCAGCAAGATCATCTTCCCAACCGGGTACGCCGTGGCGGTGCTGCTGGGCCTGGCCGCCCTGGCCGAGGCCGAGCCCCGCCGCATCGCCTGGGCGGCGGTGGGCGCCGCCGGCAGCTTCGCCCTGTTCTTTCTCCTGCACGTGGTGTCCCCCAACGGGATGGCCTACGGCGACGTCCGGCTGTCGCTGGTGCTGGGGATGGCGGTGGGATGGCTGGGCCTGGGCCTGGTGCCCCTTTTCCTGTTCGTGGCCTTCCTCACCTCCGCGGCGGTCGGGGTGGCCTATGCCCTCCTCAGCGGGAAGGGCCTGAAGGCGGCGATCCCCTTCGGCCCGTTCCTGGCCCTGGCCGCCGAGGTCGCCGTCTTCGCGGGCCAGCCGCTGGTCCGCGCTTACCTGGGCAGCTGGGCGGGTGGGGACGCGTAGCTCAGAGGGGCGCGGCGCTGTCGTCGAAGTCCTCGTCGAGGGGATCGTCGCTCCAACTCTGGGCGGCCAGGAGGCGCTCCTCCTCAAGGCGGACCTGGACGCGGACCCGCTCGTTGCGCAGCTCCTCCAGGCGATGGGCGGCCACCGCCGCCGCCGACGGGTCGGGCGGCGGCGGGATCTGGACGACCAGGCGGGCCACGTTGGCGGTCAGCGCCTCCTGGCGGCGGGCCAGGGCCGTCACGGCGTCGCCCACCGCGTCGAGCCGCGGCCCGACGTCTGCGATAGACGGGTCAGGAGCCGGCGGTGGGCTCTGGTCGACCAGGCGGGCCAGGTTGGCCGTCAGGGCCTCCTGGTGGCGGGAGAGGCCGGAGACGGCGTCGCGCACGGCGTCGAGCCGCTCCAGGGCGGCGGAGTCCAGGCTGGTCGGCTCTGCGGGCTCGGTGGCGGCCTCCTCGGCCGCGACCAGGTGGACGGCCACCTCGGCCAGCCGGTTGCCCACCCACTCGAGGCGCCTGGAGACGGCCCGCTCCTGCTGGTCGAGCCGTTGCAGCACCGACTCGAGCGTGGGGCCGGGCACGGGCGCGGCAGGCCCGGCCTGGTCGGCCAGGGCGCGGATCACGGCGTCGAGCCGGTCGAGCCGCCCTGCGAAGGCCACCTCCTGCAGCTCGAGCGCCTTCATCACCGCGGCGCTGACCCGGTCCTCGTCGGTGCGGGTGACCTCGACCGCCCGGCTCTCGGGGCCGTGGCTGCGGGCCGGCGGCCCTGCGTCGATCCGGTCGAGTCGCAGGTCGACGGTGCGCTCGCGCTGGGCCATCCGGGTGATGGCGGCCACCACGCCGGTCGGCCCGTTGAGCTGGTCGAGCACCGTGGCGACGGCGGTGGCCACCTGATCCTGGCGGCGGATCACCCCGGCCAGCATGTCGAGGACGGCCTGGAACTTGACGACGTCCTCGAGGCCCTCGGGGCGGGGCGGTGGTCCAGAGGCGAGGGGGCCGTCGCCGAGGTGGGTCAGGACCTGCTCGAGCCCGGTGGCCACCCGGTTGAGCTGGCCGAGCAGCGAGCCGGCGTCGCCGGCGGAGCGGGCGAGCGGGGTGATGCGGTCGATCTGCGCCGCCATCGCCGCGACGCGGTCGGGGAGGGGCCCCACCCGCTCGACGAGGAGCCTGGCGTTGGCCGCCACGGTGCCTGTGGCGAACTCGAGCACCGCCAGCCGCTCGCTCAGATCGTCGGAGGCGAGGCTGGTCGAGGCACCGGGCCGGGCGCCGCTGGCCACCTCGGCCAGCGTGGCCTGCAGGGAGCTCAGCCAGGGCGGCTCGTCGAGCCGGGCCTCCGAGCGCTCGAGGGAGGCGAGCAGCGAGAGGCGGAGCTGGACGAGGGCACTTCCGAGGGCGTCGACCCGCCGGGCGACGGCGGCGGCGGCGCCGTCGACGTCGAGGCGGGCGGCCACCGCCTCGGGCGAGGCGGCCACGGCCCGGGCCAGCGAGTCGACGTCGGCGCGCATGGCCTCCACGGCGCCGACCAGGCTCGTGCTGTCGGGGAGCCGCCGGGGCTGCCCCCGGTCGCGCCGCTCCGCCTCCGCCCCCGCGTGCCCCTCAGCCACAGTCGGGACGGTAGCCCGACGGGTGCCGGACCGACGAGGACCGGCCGACCCGCCGGTCAGCGGCGACGCCCCCGGTACGCTCACCGCTCGATGCTGCGCCTGCTGACCGCCGGGGAATCCCACGGCGCCTGCCTGGTGGCCACGCTCGAGGGTCTGCCCGCAGGTCTGCACGTCACCGTCGAGGACGTCCAGGCCGAGCTGGCCCGCCGCCGGCTGGGGTTCGGCCGGGGCCCCCGGCAGCGCTTCGAGCAGGACGAGGTCGCTCTGGTCGGCGGCATCCGTCACGGACGCACCCTCGGGGGGCCG
>JBBSKY010000029.1:0-36194 GCA_038255915.1 Acidimicrobiales bacterium
CCGCCCTTCGGGGGTGGTGTAATTGGCAACACAACAGGTTCTGATCCTGTTATTCGGGGTTCGAGTCCCTGCCCCCGAGCCCAGCAGGTGCGCTAGCCTGCACCCCTCGCAGCACGGCCCCATCGTCTAGAGGCCTAGGACATCACCCTCTCAAGGTGGAGGCACGGGTTCGAATCCCGTTGGGGCTGCCAGCAAAAGTCCTGGTCAGAGCGTTGCACGGGGTTCCGCTCCCAGGCCAGGACCGGCCGTTACACCCGGGATAGACCCTCCGCTGAGAGCCGGCTTCGGGTCGGCGCCGGTTGCTGGGGGTCAGCGTGTGGCGGTTGCGTTGTTCGATTGGGGTGACCACGAGCTCGTCCCGACGGCGTTGGTGGCCTGGACCTTGGCGTAGTAGGTCGTGCGGGCCGTGAGGCCGCCCATGGTGGTCTTGAGCGTTGATCCGCTGACCGTCGTGGTCTTGACGAGGACTCCGTCGGAGGCACGGTGGACGCGGACGTTGTAGCCGGTGATGGGGCTGCCACCGTTGGCTGGCGCCGTCCAGGTGGCGGTGATGGCTCGCTTGGCGCCGGCGGCGGTGGGCGCGTTCGGGGTGGCAGGCGCCGTTGCGGTGGGGGTGTCGGTGGGGGTGAGGCGGGAGTAGGCGAGGCGATTGGGGGTGCCGGCGGTGTCGGTGATGACGTTGGTGCTGGCCCCGTTGATGATGGCGGTGCCGACGGTGCCGGGGGCGGCTGAGGGGGCCGCTGACAGGTACAGGGCGGCGATGCCCGCGGTGTGGGGGGCGGCCATCGATGTGCCGCTCATGGTGGCGGTCGCGGTGTCGGTGCTGTGGTAGGCGGAGCTGACGCTGGAGCCGGGGGCGAACAGATCGACGCAGCTGCCCCAGTTGGAGTAGGAGGCTCTGGCGTCAGTGGACGTTGACGCGGCAACGGTGAGCGCTTCGGCGACCCTGGCCGGGGAGCTGGTGCAGGCGTCGACGTTCTCGTTGCCGGCGGCCACGGTGTAGGTGACGCCATCGGTGATCGAGTTGCGCATCGCGGCGTCGAGGGAGCTGTTGGCTGCGCCCCCGAGGCTCATGTTGGCGACCGCGGGCGTGCCGGCTGGGTGGTGGGAGGTGACCCAGTCGACGCCGGCGATGACGCCGGACATGGTGCCCGACCCGGTGCAGTCGAGGACCCGCACGGGGACGACGGTGACCGCCTTCGCGGCGCCGTAGGTTGCGGCGGCGACGGTGCCGGCGACATGGGTGCCGTGGCCGTTGCAGTCGCTTGCGCCGTACCCGTCGTTGATGGCGGTGTAGCCGGGGGCCACCCGGCCGGCAAACTCAAGGTGGGTGGCGCGGACGCCAGTGTCGATGACGTAGACGGTCACGCCGGCACCGGTGTGGTCATAGGTGTAGGAGCTGTCGAGGGGGCGGGTGCGCTGGTCGATGCGGTCCAGGCCCCAGGTGGGGCTCGCCTGGGTGCCGCTCGTCCGCACAGGGCCGTCACGCTCCACCCGCTGCACCCGGCCGTCGCCACGGAGCTGCTCGGCCAGGTCTGCACCGGCACGGGTGGCAAAGCCGGACAGGGCGTGGGTGTAGACGTGGGAGATCTCCGCGCCCCGGCCGCGCCACTCAGCGGCGGTCGCGGCGGCGCCGGCCCCGGGCCGCAAGGTGACGATGAACGACGCCCGCTCTCCGCCCCGGGTGCCCGGCGGCGGGGCGGTTGGGGCAGCGGCGGCGGGCGAGGCTCCGAGGACGGCCGCGGCCACGGCGAGGCCGACGAGAGAGCGGAGCAGGAACGGACGTGACAACGGGGCCTCCGGGGCAGGTGAAGCGCTACGGCGAGGCGCAGGCTGGTTGAAGCGCCGACTGCACGTCGGGCGGGTTCTCATCGGCTGCTCTGGCGAGAAGTGAAGTGACCCTGGCGGAGGGCGCCGGCCGCCACCGCGGTGGAGACATTTCGGTCTGATGCTCAGGAACTGGGACAGGCACCCGAAGGTGTGGCCATGCGCGTTCAAGATGGTCGGGTGCCTGACCGGGTCGGAGAGCCGTTCGACGCCGTCCTGGTGGCCGCCCAAGGTGGTGCGGGCTGGGCCGCCGAGCGACTGTGGACGTCGCTGGCGGCAGCGGTCGCCGGGTACCTGCGGGCCCAGGGAGCGGTGGAACCGGACGACCTGACCAGCGAGTTGTTCGTCGGCGTGTTACGCAGCCTGGCCACGTTCTCGGGCTCAGAGGAGCAGTTCCGGTCCTGGGTGTTCACCATCGCCCACCGCCGCCTGACCGACGAACGGCGCCGAGCCGGTCGCCGCCCGCCGCCGATCGGCGGCTTGGAGCCCGAGGATGGGCCGCCCAGTCCCAGCGCCGAGCAGGAAGCCATCCGCAATGTCAGCACCGACCGTGTCCGGTCGCTGTGCGAGCGGCTGGTACCCGACCAGTGTGACGTCCTGCTCCTGCGCCTGGTCGGCGGGCTGACCATCGAGGAAGTGGCAACAGCCCTCGACAAGACCGAAGGGGCGGTCAAGGCCCTCCAGCGGCGGGCGTGATCGCGGCCCGCCGGATTGTTGACCGAGAGGGCGTACCCCTGTGAGCGGCTGCGGCGATGACGACAGTGAGATGCCCCGCCACCACCCGCTCGACGACGCAGCCATCGAGGCGTTCCTCACCGGCCAGCTGGCCGATGAAGACCTGGCCCCGCTGGCCGGGCTCGTCGAGGACCTGGACAGCATGACGAGCGGACCAGCCCCGGTCCCCTCGATGCAGCTGGCCGCGATGCTGACCGATGGCTTCTCCACCGAGAACGGCGACCTGCTGGTGACAGCAGCAAGCAACGTCACCGGGCCTGCGCCGCAGGCGGCCGGACTACCGAAGTGGAGAAAGAAGAAGATGGTTGTCGTAGAACTTCTCGCCGGGCTCAGCCTGGCCGCCAAGGCCGCCTTCGGGATGAGCGCAGCCGCGGCTGCGGTCACCGCTGGCGGCGCGGCCGGCGTCCTGCCCGCCCCCGCCCAGCACGTCGTCGCCACCGGCGTCGAGGCGGTGACCCCGTTCTCGTTCCCCGACGAAGCCGACGACAAGGCCGACTTCGGGGGCACGGTCAGCACCGACGCCCGCGACGGCGGCGTCGACGGCCCAACCGTCAGCGCCGAAGCCAAGCTCAACGGCGACGTCAACCGACCCGCCGACACCCCCGACGGCACCGACCCCGACGCCGGGCGTCCCGCCGCTCCCGGCCAGACCGGTCTCGACCGGGCCAACCAGACGCCCGCCGCCGGCCACGCCCCGACCGCCGTCCCCACCGGAAGGCCGGCCGACGCCGGGACGCAGAGCACCGCCGGCCGCGGCACCGCCAGCAGCACCCCGGCTGCGGGCCGGGCTCCGACGGCCGTCCCCGCCGGTCCTCCGTCCAGCACACCTCCCGCCGGCGCCGGCACCCAGAGCTCCGCCGGCCTCGGCGCCGCCAGCAGCACCCCGGCCGCCGGCTTCATCCCCTCCTCAGTCCCTCCGGCTCGACCCGGACGCTAGCCACAACCCACGCAGCGACACCGAAGGCCCGCAGAGCACCTGCGGGCCTTCCTTCACGCCTGTAAGTCGTATCGGGATCCTCAAGATGGACAACGGCGATGAGGGGTTACTCCGTTGCCTCTGTAGCGCCTTGGAGCCCGGTGGGTGGGGCGGACGTGGCGGAAACATGGTGTTCACGGGGATGAGACGGGTGCGGAACACGGCTTGCCTACGGTCCGTGGACAGGTGAGCCGGAGAGCCTCGTCGGCATCCGACGCCACACGCCAGGAGCCCCGATGCTGCAGTGCCCTCAGATCCGAGGATGTTCTCGTAGCCCTCCCCTCCCCTCCACCGAGCTTCGGTGAGAGCAGGGAGCGATTGACGACAAGCGACCACGATGACCAACGACGAGGGGACGATGTGTTGAAGCGATCGATGAAGTTCGTTCTGGGCGGTGCTGTGACCACCGGGATGGTGATGCTCGGCGGGGATGCGGCATGGGCTCAGGCGGCGCCGGTCTCGGCCGAGGACGTGCAGAAGAACCTGGACAACGTGTTCGTGCTGCTGGCGGCGGTGCTCGTGATCTTCATGCAGGCCGGGTTTGCGCTGGTCGAGGCCGGCCTGACCCGGGCGAAGAGCGTGGCGAACATCATGATGAAGAACCTCATGGACTTCTGCGCGGGAGCGTTGGCGTTCTTCGCGGTCGGGTTCGCCATCGCCTTTGGAACCAAGGGCAACGACTTCGTCGGGGCCGGCGGCTGGTTCTTGGGCGACGGGGCGTTCAACTACGGAACGCTGACGGTCCCGGTCACCTTCTTGTTCCAGGTCGCATTCGCGGCCACGGCGGCGACGATCGTGTCGGGGGCGATGGCGGAGCGGACGAAGTTCAGGAGCTACTTCTTGTACTCGATCGTCATCTCGGGGCTGATCTACCCGGTGGTCGTCCACTGGAACTGGGGTGGCGGGTGGCTGGCGAAGCTGTCGACACCGTTCCACGACTTTGCCGGTTCGACCATGGTCCACATGACCGGCGGCGTGGCTGCGCTCATGGGTGCGATCATCCTCGGTCCCCGCCTCGGCAAGTACGGCCCGGACGGCAAGCCCCGGGCCATCCCGGCCCACAACATCCCCTACGCCGTCCTTGGGACGTTCATCCTGCTGGTCGGCTGGTACGGGTTCAACCCCGGTTCGGAGCTGGCTGCCGACGGCGCCATCGGCGGGATCGCGGTGACCACGACCCTGGCTGCAGCAGCCGGCGCGATCGTCGCCATGGTGGCCATATGGATGAAGACGGGCAAGCCCGATGTGGCCATGACGGCCAACGGCATGCTCGCCGGCCTGGTCGGCATCACCGCCGGCACCGCGGCGGTGAGCAACGTCGGCGCCGTGGTCATCGGCGGCCTGGCTGGCCTGATCGTGGTGGCCGCGGTGCTGTTCTTCGATCGCATCCACGTTGATGATCCGGTGGGCGCCATCTCCGTGCACGGGGTGTGCGGGGCCTTCGGCACGATCTGCGTCGGACTGTTCGCCACCGAGGACTCTGACTTCTGGAAGCAGGGCCTGTTCTACGGGGGCGGCGCCGATCAGCTGGTCAGCCAGGTCATCGGCGTGGCTGCCGTCGGTGCCTTCGTCGCGGTGACGGCCGGGCTGTTGTTCCTGCTCATCAAGGCCACGGTTGGCCTGCGGGTGTCACCGGAGGAGGAGATCGCCGGGCTTGACGTCCTCGAGCACGGCGCCCCCGGCTACGGCCCCGACGTCACCCCGTCGATGCCACCGAAGCCCGTGGCGGAAGCCACGCCCGCTGCGGTCGTCTCGACGGGCGCCAGCTCGTGATCAAGCTCGTGACGGCCGTTATCAAGCCTCACATGCTGGAGTCGGTGAAGGAAGGGCTGCAGAAGGCTGGTGTGAAGGGGCTCACGGTCACTGAGGTGAAGGGTTTCGGCCGCCAGGGCGGCCACACCGAGACCTACCGGGGCGCCGAGTACACCGTTGACCTGATCCCCAAGGTCAAGGTCGAGGTGATCTGCTCGACCGTCGACGCTGTGCAGGTGATGGCCGCCATCCGAGAGTGCGCCCACACCGGCAAGATCGGTGACGGCAAGGTGTGGATCGTCGACGTGGATCACCTCCTGCGGGTGCGCACCGGCGAGATGGGCGAGGAAGCCACCTGACGCTGCACGTCAAGCCTCTGCGTCAGCCGAGCCGGCGGACGCAGAGGCAGCCCCCACGCCGTCGGCGACGGCACCCCCCGGGGTCACCACCCCGGCCTCGCAGCGACGCCGCAGAACGCTCGGGCCAGGGCAGCTCGTGTGAGCACGGTCGCCGAGGGAGAGGATCGTTGGATGCGCCTCCGCCTCCACTCGCTGCTCGAGCGCCTGAGGGCGAGCCTTTTCCTCGTCCCCATGGCGGCTGTGGTCCTGGCCATCGGAGCCGGGCTCGGTAGCGTCTTCATCGACAGCCGGCTCGACGAGAACGGGCCGGACCTCCCGCTCGCCTTGGCGTCCACGGTGGAGAGCGCCCGGGCGATACTCGGCACCATCGCGGCGGCGACGATCACTTTTGCCGGCATCGCTTTCTCCGTGTCGTTGCTTGTCATTCAGCTCGCGTCGTCGCAGTTCTCGCCTCGCGTCGTGCACACGTTGTTCCGTGATCCGTTCAACCGGCGCGTCATGGGCCTGGTCGTCGGGACCTTCACCTACTGCATCATGGTCCTGCGATCGGTCCGCTCTCCGCTCGAGGATGGCGGTGACCCGGTGATCCCCATTGTCTCGGTGAGCGTCGCCGTCGTCTTGGGCATCGCCGCGATCCTCGGGGTGATCGCGTTCATCAACCACAACGCTCATGCCATGGACGTCAGCGAGATCCTCGAACGGGTCAAGCGGGAGGCCATGACCCAGGTCCGGGCCGAATGGGCACCGATCGATGACAGCGAGCCGCCGCCGTCCGGGCCGGCCCCGGACGTGACCGAGGGTGGCCGCTGCGTGCGGTTCGACCGATCGGGCTGGATCCAGATAATCGACAAAGACTCGCTCCTGGGTTGCGCCCCAGACGGCGCCACCATCGTCGTGCACACCTTTGCCGGCCGGTACGCCATCGAGGGCAGCAGGTTCTGCACCATCGCTTCGGTCGATGCCGACGTTATGGACGCAACCGACGACGACATTCGTGCCGCCATGGCCCTCGGCGACACCCGCACCATGCAACAGGACGTCTCCTACGGCCTACGGCAGCTCGTCGACGTCGCCCTGCGCGCCCTGTCACCCGGTGTCAACGACCCGACCACGGCGCAGGATGCGATCTTCCACGCCGCCGCCGTCCTCGCCGAGCTGCTCCGTCGCCGTCCGCCGGGAACCCTTCGCGACGACTGCGGCCGCACGCTCGTGTTCGCGGAGGCCCCCGATCACCTCACGCTCATCCGACTCACCTTCGAGGAGGTCCGCCGCGCCGCCGCAGGCTTGCCGACCGTCTGCGTCTACCTCCTCGAGGCCCTCTCGCTTCTCATCGATTCGGTCGGCAGCGACCTCACCGATGCGGCCAGGGACGAGATCGCCGACCAGGCCCGCCTCGTCGTCGCCGGCAGCGAACGGTCGGACCTGATCGCCGCCGACCTCGCCACGGTGCGCAGCGCCTACGGGGCCCAGTTCGGGTGAGCTCGGCTCCGGCGTTTGGTGACAAGACAAGATCTCGACGGGGTCGGCGGTGTTCCGGGATGGACGGCTGGCGTTGCACCTGGAGCTGGCGCACCACCCGGCGATCAAGCGGGGCAGCTACAACGACTACGTCGGGGACCGGGCTCGCAAGAAGCTCGGGGAGAAGCATTGGAACCGTCGTGTCCGTAAGGCGCTGGTCGCGCTCGACGCGCTGGTCGTGCCGGACCTGATCCTCGTCGGAGGCGGAAACGCGAAGCGGGTCGAGGTGTCGAAGCTACGAGGCAAGATCCCCGAGGTGGCCACGAAGGTGCGCCCGGTCGGCAACCAAGGAGGGCTACTGGGCGGCATCCGACTGTGGGACGACATCGCGTTCAACTGCCCTGCGGGGGTCGTGAGGCCCGGCCCGTGGGCGGGGCTTCGCCGGTCTCGATGAGGGTGCGGGCCACCTCGCGCACCTTGACGTTGAGGTGCTGGGAGGCCCGGCGCAGGACGTCGAAGGCCTGGGGGCCGGTGATGCGCTCGCGTTCCATCAGGATGCCCTGGGCTTGGCCGATGAGCTCGCGGGTCAGGAGGGCCTCGTGGAGGTTGGCGAAGCGCTTCTCCTCGCCAGCTCGTTCCTCGGCGGCGTCGAGGGCGACGCCGGCCAGGGTCGCGAAGATGAGCGCCTTGGCCCGGTCGGTGGCCCCGAAGGCCCCCGGCAGGTGGGCATACAGGTTGAGCGCGCTGATCGGCCGGTCCGACAAGCGCAGCGCCAAGGCGCTGCGGATCCCTGCCTGGGCGGCTGCCGGCCCGAAGCTCGGCCAGCGGTCGTCGTCGGCCAGGTCGGTGGCGTACGTCATCCCTCGACCGGCCATGGCGTCGAGGCAGGGGCCTTCGTCGTTGGCGAACTGCTGCTCGTCGAGCTCGACCACCAGAGGGTGGCTGGCCGCTGCGGTGACCACTCGGCCGTCTCGGACCACGAAGATTCCGGCGGCGTCGCACCCCTCGACGGTGGCGACCGCCAGCTCGACGGTCAGCTGCAGCGAACCCTCCACCGTCCCCGTCCCGAAGAGGGCACGGGCGACCTCGGCGAGGTTCCGCTCGAGCTCGTCGGTGGAGTTGCCGCCATGCACGTCCCCCATCTGAGCAGTTTGCGTCTGGCTACCCAAACAGGGGCTGTGGAGGTAGCATGGGTGCCACCTTCGACAGAGAGGGTCCCGGCGCTCGTTCAGCGTCCGACGTTTGGGAGAGGCCTGCCGTGGCCGAGTCCGCCGCTGTCGAACCTGAGGCTGCCGAAGTTGTCCCGTCGTTCGACCTGATCACCAGATTCTTGCCGGATTCTGTTGTCGTCGCCGTGCGCGGCGAGATCGACCTGCTCACCGCGCCAGCGCTCGGGGGTGTGGTGGCCGCCCTCATGGATCGGGGCCACCTGGACCTCGTCCTGGATCTGGCCGAGCTCGACTTCATGGATGCCCAGGGCCTCGGGGTTCTGGCCGCCGTACGCGCTCGCCTCCAGTCGACCACCGGCTCCCTCGCTATCCGCTCGCCGTCCGACGCCCTACGCCGAGTCCTCGACATCGCGGCGATGACCGACCTCGTCGAGATCCGGTCGGTCCGGGCCGAGGCCTCAGCGCTCGGGGCCGAGCAGCGCTCCGATGCCCCCGCCGCCGCCGGCGCCGCTTCGCCGCCAAAACCGGCGGACGACTCTCAGGCCGTGCTGGCCGCCCTGCCCGTGGCCACGGATCTGGTCGACGCCGCGCTGCGATTGGTCACCGCCCTGACGAGGGCCACGGTCGGTGGCGCCGATGGCGTCAGCGTCTCGCTGACGCGCCACGGCCAGCTGACCACGGTGGCCGCCAGCGACGAGACCATCGCCCAGATGGACCGCGACCAGTACGCCACCGGCGAGGGCCCGTGCCTGGCGGCGGCCTCGGAAGGGCACTGGTTTCACGTCGAGTCCTTGGCCGACGAGGTGCGCTGGCCGCAGTTCATCCCTCGCGCCGCCGCCGGGGGGATCGCCAGCATCCTGTCGAGCCCGCTCGTGGTGGGGGGCCGGTCCCTGGGCGCGCTCAACATCTACTCCAACCGGGAGCGGGCCTTTGGGCCCCAAGACCAGGAGCTGGCCGCCCTGTTCGCCAGCCACGCCTCGGACATCCTCGCCGAGGCGCGCCAGGACGTGACCGCCGACGAGATGGGCCGGCGGCTCCGCGACGCCCTGGGCACCCGAGAGGTCATCGCCCAGGCCCAGGGCGTCCTGATGGCGCGAGAAGGGTGCTCTGCCGAAAGTTCGTACGGCGCGCTGCGCCAGTCGTCCAAGCGGGCCGGCATCACCGTGCGCGACCAGGCGGTGGCGATCCTGGCCACCGTTGACGCCGTCGCCCGCGGCCTGCCGATCGCTAAGGTCACCTCGTGAGTACCGAGCTCAGCCTGCTCGAGCGGGCTCGCCGCCAGACCGGCATGTCTCACGGCGAGCTGTGGTTCCGATACTTCGAGCTGGGGGGCATGAGCTCAGCGCTCGAG
Source organism: Acidimicrobiales bacterium (assembly GCA_038255915.1). Taxonomy (GTDB): domain Bacteria; phylum Actinomycetota; class Acidimicrobiia; order Acidimicrobiales; family JAUJNH01; genus JAUJNH01. The sequence continues at coordinate 9,628 of JBBSKY010000029.1, forward strand.
CTGGAGGCCTACCTGTACGACGCCCTCAGCCCCACCACCCACGAGCGGGACCTGGTCGCCACCGCGCTGAACGAACGCTTCTCAGAGCTGGGCGGCGACCACCCCGTGCCTTACTCGGACGACCTGGATGAGGTCGTCCCGTGAGCATCGCCACCCGCCGCCGCCCCTAGGGCGCATCCGAGCCGCGCCAGCATCGACCGCGCGGCCAGATCCTTCAGGCGGTGATGGCTTGGCTGGTATCCAGCTCGAGGGCTGTGATGACGGCTGGGTGGCGGCCAGGGCGGCGAGGACGGTCTGGTCGACCGGCTTTTTGAAGTCGCCGCCTCGCTTCTGGGCGGTCGACTGCACACCGTTGCCGTTGGCTGTGTAGAAGGCCCAGGCTTCGTCGACGTTGTGCGGTGCGCCCTCCTTGGGATCGGTCTTGGCCTCGGCGACCTTGGTCTTGGCGACCTCGATCTCGTCGAGGATCTTGAGGTACAGCAGGGCGGTGATGCCCTTCTCGACGCGTTGGGCGCGCACGGCGTCGCTGCCGTCGCCACTGTCGATCGCGGTGGTGATGTAGGCGACGACATCTGGTGCCTTGACAAGGCCGGCGAGGGTGCGGGTTCCGCCGTCGCTCTTCTTGGACGCGCCGCCCACGCTGAAGGTGGTCTTGACCGTGGCCCAGTCGACCGGCTTGGTGTCCTTGGCATTGGAGAGCTAGCTCCGCCGCTCCTTCGTCGTGCGGCCGCCGCGCTCGAGGGCGACGGCGCCGACGCCGCTGATCGAGGCGACGTTGAAGGAGAACGCCTGGGGTGTGTCGATGCGCCTTGCCTACAGTCGTCGGCGTGGTCGCCGACACCTCTTGGGCGACATCGGAGGACGGGACCCGGCTGGGCGCGGCGACCTCGGGTGCTGGTGACGCACTGGTCCTGGTGCACGGGGCCTCCTCCGATGCCCGGCAGTGGTCCCGGGTGGTACCCCTGCTGGCCGACAGGTTCCTGGTGGTCGCCATGGACCGGCGGGGGCGTGGGCTCAGCGGCCCGCTTCGCCCCGGGCACTCCCTTGAGGTGGAGTACGCGGACGTGGCGGCGATGGCGGGGTCGATCGACGGACCGGTCCACCTGCTCGGCCACTCGTCGGGGGCCCGGTTCGTCCTGGAGGCGGCCCTCCGGGTGCCGAACCTGGCCAGCCTGATCCTCTACGAGCCGCCGGAGCCGGAGGTCATCGCCGACGCCGTCCTCGAGTCGCTCGATCGCCTGGAGGCGGCCGGCGACAGGGTCGGGATACTCCGCCTGTTCCTCCTCGACGTCCTGGACAACGGTGAGGATGCCTTCGACTTCATCCAGGAGCGTCCGATCTGGCCGATCATGCTGGACAACGCCCTGACCCTCCCTGCCGAGCTGCGGGCCTCGCGCTCCTACCACCTGGACCTCGAGCCGCTCGCCGACCTGGCCGCCCCGACCCTGCTCCTGGTCGGAGAGCTCAGCGGCCCGGAGGTGCGCGGCCCCGCCCGGCGGATCGCCCATGGCCTGCCGGACGCCACCGTCGTGACCCTTGCCGGGCAGGGGCACGGCGCCATGATCTCGGCTCCCGAGCTGTTCGCCTCCGAGGTGGTGCGCTTCGTGGACGGTCTGGCCGACCGCCAGAGCTGATCCCTCCGGACCACCGGCGACCACTCTCCCTGACCACGCTAGGAGCATGCTGAAATACTCGGCTCGGCTGCCGCGGATCCTGGCGTCGTCGCAGGTCAGCCCGTCGCGGGCGCAGCCGCCTCGCTCTACTTCAGCACACTCCTAGGCATCCGTGACGTCGTGCCAGACTGCCCGGGGTGGAGCGGGACATCGCAGACGATGCGCTCCGGGCCGACATCCGTCTGCTCGGCCGGCTGCTGGGCGAGACCCTGGTGCGTCAGGTGGACGACGGGCTGCTTGCGCTGGTCGAGCGGGTCCGTGGGCTGAGCCGCCAGGGCCACAAGGCGGATCACGCCGCCATGGACGAGGTTCTGAGCGGCGCCGATCTGCACACCACCATCTCCCTGGCCCGGGCCTTCTCGACCTACTTCAACCTGGCCAACACCGCCGAGCAGGTGCACCGGGCGGCGGCGCTCGACCGCCATCGGGCCGCCGACGGCAGCGCCATCCGTCAGATGGCCGACCGGGTCGCCGCCGACCCCGAGGCGGTGAAGGACCTGCGCGAGTGCGTGGAGGGCATCGAGCTGCGGCCGGTCTTCACCGCCCACCCGACCGAGGTGGCCCGCCAGTCGGTGCTGACCAAGCTGCGCCGGATCGGCGAGCTGCTCGAGCAGCGGGCCCGGAGCGTCGCGACCGAGCACGGCCGCATCGACGAGAGCCTGGCTGAGGTCGTCGACCTGCTGTGGCAGACCGACGAGCTGCGGCGCGAGCGGCCGACTCCCAACGAAGAGGCCGGTGCGGTGCTGTTCTACCTCTCCGACCTGGCCCGCGACGTCGTGCCCCGAGTGGTCGACGACTACATCCGCGAGCTGGGCCGGATCGGCGCCGAGGTGCCCGACGAGGCGACGCCGGTGCGGTTCGGCAGCTGGGTCGGGGGCGACCGGGACGGCAACCCCTACGTCACCCCCGAGGTGACCGAGGCGGTGCTGGCCCAGCAGCACGGTCTGGGCCTCGCGCTGCTCCTCGACGGGGTGGAGGTGCTGGTCACCCAGCTCAGCTCATCGACCCAGATCACGGGGGTCACCGAGACGCTGGCCCGCAGCATGATCGACGACGCCGCCGAGCTGCCGGAGGTGACCGAGCAGTACGGCCGCCTCAACGTCGAGGAGCCGTACCGGCTGAAGGCGTCGTTCGTGCGGGCGCGGCTGCGCAACACCCAGCGACGACTGTCGGACAAGGGCGCAGCGCCGGCCGCCAACGAGTACGAGGACACCGCCGCTCTGCTCGAGGACCTCGAGCTCATGCGCCAGTCCCTGCTCGCCCACCGAGGCCAGCGGATCGCCGACGGCCTCGTGGCGCGGTTCATCCGCACCGTGAGGAGCTTCGGTTTCCAGCTGGCCACCCTCGACATCCGCGAGGACGCCAGCCGCCACCACACTGCCCTGGCCGCGGTGTTCGACGACCTGGGCGAGCTTGACCGGCCCTACACCAGCCTCGACCCCGCCGAGCGCGGCCAGGTGCTGGGCCGAGAGCTGGAGAGCCGCCGGCCGCTTCTCGGCCAGGTGCCCAGGCTCGAGGGCGAGGCGGCAGCGGTCTTCTCCCTGTTCACCACCCTGCGCTCGGTGCTCGACCGGTTCGGGCCGGCCGCCATCGAGACCTACGTCATCTCTATGACCAAGGGCGCCGACGACGTGCTGGCGGCGGTGGTGCTGGCCCGGGAGGCCGGGCTGGTCGACGTGCACGGCGGCGTGGCCCGGCTGGGGTTCGTCCCGCTGCTCGAGACGGTGGACGAGCTTCGGGCGGCCGGCGAGATCCTCGACCAGCTGCTGTCGGTGCCCGCCTACCGCGAGCTCGTTCGGCTGCGGGGCGACGTCCAGGAGGTGATGCTCGGCTACTCGGACTCGAACAAGCAGATGGGCATCACCACCTCGCAGTGGGAGATCCACCGGGCCCAGCGGATGCTGCGGGACACCACCCTGCGCCACGGCGTGCTGCTGCGGCTCTTCCACGGCCGGGGGGGCACCGTGGGGCGCGGCGGAGGCCCCACCCACGACGCCGTGCTGGCCCAGCCCTTCGGCGTGGTCCAGGGGGCCATGAAGCTGACTGAGCAGGGCGAGGTCATCTCCGACAAGTACCTGATGCCGAGCCTGGCCCGTCACAACCTCGAGCTGGCCCTGGCCGCGCTGACCGAGGCCACCGTGCTCCACCGCACCTCACGGCTGGAGGACGAGGTGCTGGCCCGGTGGGACCGCACCATGGACGCCGTCTCGGCCTCGGCGGCGGCGGCCTACCGGTCGCTCCTGGCCACCGACGGGCTGACCGAGTACTTCCGGGCCTCCACCCCGGTCGAGGAGCTCAGCGGGCTGAACATCGGGTCCCGGCCGGCCCGGCGGCCCCAGGCCGGCGCCGCGGCCGGCGTCGACTCGCTGCGGGCCATCCCGTGGGTGTTCGCCTGGACCCAGTCCCGCCAGATCGTGCCCGGATGGTTCGGCGTGGGCTCTGGGCTGGCCGCGGTGCGGGCCGAGGGGGACGGCGCGGCGCTGACCGAGATGTACGACGGCTGGCACTTCTTCCGGACCTTCGTCTCCAACGTGGAGATGGTGCTGGCCAAGGTCGACCTCGGCGTGGCCCGCACCTACGTCGACCGCCTCGTCGACCCTTCGCTGCACCACCACTTCGACGTCATCGAGGCCGAGTACAACCGCACGGTCGCCGAGGTGCTCACCCTCAGCGGTGAGGCCGCGCTGCTGGAGCGGCAGCCGGCGCTGAGACGGACCCTGGAGGTGCGCGACCTCTACCTCGAGCCGATCAGCCACCTCCAGGTCGACTTCCTGTCGCGGTGGCGCGAGAGCGAGCGACCCGACCCCCTCCTGCGCCGGGGCCTCCTGCTCACCATCAACGGGATCGCCGCCGGTCTGCGCAACACCGGCTGAACCCTCACGGAATGTGGAGCAGCGCTGCGGGGTTCCATCTCCGGGACACGGTGGCGTTCGTACTGGATGCAGGCCATGCGCCCGTCGCCCCCCAAGGAGTCCCCCCAAGATGAAGGCCACGTCGGAGCTGCACCGCTTCGTCCGGTTCGCCAACACCCTCCTCTTCGCGTCGGCCCTGGCTCTGCTGGTCGACCAGAGCGTGGCGGCGGCGATCGGGCGGTTCGACCAGCTGGTCCACTGGCGCAGCGAGGACCGAGCGCTCCAGGTGGTGGACAAGACCGGCGACAAAGCCTGGAACGGGGCCACCCGCCACGCCGTCGAGGTGTGGAACCAGGCGGCGACCGGCACGGGCCTGAGGATCACCTGGGCGACGGGCACCGGGCGGTGCGAGCTCGGGGGCACCCGGATCGAGGTCTGCCAGGACCCCTACCAGACCCTGGGCGACGAGCAGCACGACGAGCGTGAGGGACTGGCCGACCTCCGCCTCGGTTCCGACCGGGGCCAGGCCCACATCAGCGGGGTCCGGGTGATCGTCTGCTCCAACTGCGGTCTGGAGGCTCCCCGCCGCCGCGTCATCGCCGCCCACGAGCTGGGCCACGCCCTGGGCCTCGACCACAGCCTGCGACGTGGTTCGGTGCTCTTCCCCCGCGGCGGCACCGACGCCCCGGACGACCAGGACGTCGCCACCCTGGTGGCGCGCTACGCCCACGACGACGAAGGCGCCCGTTGCGGCGTGCTGAACCTGCACCTCGGGCCGCTCTGCTTCTGACCCCACGGTTCTGCCGCAACCTTGCAGCAGGAGGAAGCTTTCGCTCGGGCCAGAACTTTTTCGCGGAGATGTTGGCAGCGGACCTATAGGCGTGGTACACCTAGTGCCATCGGGTGAGGTCGCCGTCCGCTCAGCCCCGAGCGGGAGACCATTGAGGGGATTCGGATGAGTACCAGTCTTCGTGAGAGAGATCCAGGAGCCAGCATCGTGTCGTCCCTGCCGTCGGCGGTGCCCGAGAGCCTGCGTCGAGAGCTGCAGGAGCTGGGGCTGCGGCCCTATGAGGCCCGCGTGCTGCTCGCCCTGCTGCGGGCGGGCTCGGCGAACAGCGCCCAGCTCGCCGAGCTGTCCGGCGTGCCGCGCACCAGCACCTACCAGGTGATGGAGGCGCTCACCGAGCAGGGCTTGGCCGAGCGGGTCCCCACCCATGGCCCCGCCGTGTGGACATGCAGCGGCTGGGAGGCCGTGGTCGACGCTCTCGACGCCGCCGAGGAGGAGCGCCTGCGCGAGCACCACGCCCGCACCCTCCAGCTGCGCCAGATCCTGGCCGAGGTCCTCCCCGCCACCCCGCAGCGCTGACGGCCGCCTCGGGGTGATCTGTCGGCTCGGTCCGCCGAGCCGACCCCGGGGAGTGCGACACTGCCACCGTGACCGATCCTGCCGAGCAGCCGCCCTACCAGCCGCCTCCGATCGCTCCGCCCGCCGGCACCCCGCCCCGGGGTGGGTCGCCGACGGCGGGCCTGAGCGGGATGATCGCCGATCCCTCGACGCTGGCCGCCACCGGCCTCATCGCCGCCGTCCTTTTCGCCATCGGCGCCGGCCTCATCGGCTTCCTCGCCAACCCCGGCTCGGCCGGGTTCCGAGGCCGTCTCCTCGCCCTCACCAACACCGTCGACGTGGGCGACGTCGCCATCCTCGGCATCGCCGTCGCCCTCCTCCTGCTGACGCCCGACCCACCCGGTGGCGTCGCCCGGCCCCTGCTGCTCCAGGCCACCGCCGGCCTGGCCGGGATCATCTCGATCTATGCCATCATCCGCTCGCTGGTCCTCATCTCCTCCGAGGGCAGCGCCCCGCTGCTCCTGTCGGCCTTCGTCGCCACCGTGGGCGTCGGGATCGCGGCGGCGACGATCGCCTTCTACGCCGCCAAGGAGTCGTTCTTGAAGAAGGAGGGGCGGATCTAGCGAGCGATCAGCTGGCGCCGAGTCCCGTGGGGCAGGCGACGCCGGTGCCCCCGAGGCCGCAGTAGCCGCCGGGGTTCTTGTGGAGGTACTGCTGGTGGTAGCTCTCGGCGTAGTAGAAGGGCCCGGCGGGCGCCAGCTCGGTGGCGATCGGCCGGGGGTGGCCGGCGGCGGCCAGGGCGGCGCCGAAGGCGTCACGGCTGGCCTCAGCCGCCACCCGCTGCTCGTCGTCGCTCCAGTACAGCGCCGAGCGGTACTGGGTGCCGACGTCGTTGCCCTGGCGCATCACCTGGGTGGGGTCGTGGCCCTCCCAGAACACCCTGAGGAGCGTGGCGAGGGGCACGACCGAGGGGTCGAACGCCACGAGCACCGCTTCGGTGTGGCCGGTTCGGCCCGAGCAGGTCTCTGAGTACGTGGGGTTCGGCGTGACGCCGCCGGCGTAGCCAACAGCAGTGGTCCACACGCCGTCGGTCGGCCAGAACAGGCGCTCGGCACCCCAGAAGCACCCCATGCCGACCACCAGCGTCTCCAGGCCGTCGGGGAACGGGGGCTCCATCGGGTGACCGGTCACGGCGTGATCGCCGAGGCGGCCGATCGGCGTGGGACGGCCGGGGAGGGCGGTGTCCGAGGTGGGCAGGTCGAGGCTCTTGCGGGCAAACAGCATCACCGGGGTGCAACCCCTCGACGGCGCCCGGCGTTCCCCGAGCCTGGCGGCCTCCCCGTCGATGCCGCCCGGGCGTCCTGACCGACGTGGGAGGATCGGGCACCGTGGACGCCGACGAACCCGGTCCGGGGATCTCCGCACCCGGGGAACCGGTGGTTCCCGCCGAGTCGGAGGTGTCCGAGGCGGATGCGCCCGGACAGCCGGAGGCGCCGGCCGAGCCTGCGGAGCCGAACGAGGCGGGGGCTCCCGACGAGCCGGTGCCGCCCGAGTCCCCGGCGGTGACGGTTCCCGCCGCCCCTGAGCTGGTCGAGCTGACCCTGGCCTCGATCGAGCTGTCGCCCGAGGGCCTGCAGCCGGCCACGGGAACGGTGAGCCTGGTTGACCCCACCGGCGGCGGCCACCTCGACATCGTGATGGCTCGCGCCGACGCTGTGCTCGTGCAGGAGGCCCTCTCCGGCACGCCGGCGCCCCGCCCTCGTGCCCACGACCTGCTGCTGGCCGCGGTCGCCGCCCTGTCCGGAGCGGTGACGGCCGTCACCCTGGTCGAGCGCCGGCCCGGCGGGGTCTATGTGGCCAGTGTCCGGGTTCTCCGACCCGAGGGCTCGGTGGCGGAGCTCGACGCCCGCCCCTCCGACGCCCTGAACGTGGCCCTGCGCTCGGCCGGGGCCGGCCTGTGGGCCCACCGCTCCCTGGTGGAGGTACCGGCCAACTAGCCACCCCCGGTAGCGTGGGCTGCGATGAGCGGCGACGGCTACCACCCTCCGCTCGAGGAGTACCTCGAGGCGATCCACGAGCTGGAGGAGGAGGGCACCGTCGTCATCCAGGCTCGCCTCGCTGAACGGGTGGGACACTCGGCGCCGTCGGTCTCGGAGATGGTGCGCCGACTCAAGTCCGAGGGCTACATCGAGGTCGCCGGTCGTCAGCTCGAGCTGACCGGCAAAGGTCGCCACCTGGCAGAGTCGGTCGTGCGCAAGCACCGCCTGGCCGAGCGGCTCCTCACCGATGTCATCGGCCTGGCCTGGGACAAGGCCCACGTCGAGGCTTGCCGCTGGGAGCACGTGATCTCCGACGAGGTCGAGGCCCGCCTGGTCGAGGTGCTCGGCCACCCCACCACCTGCCCCCACGGCAACCCGATCCCCGGCACCGTGGCCGGCCCCGACGAGCTGGGCGTGGTGCCGCTCGCCAGCGTCGTCCCCGGGGGTCGGGTGGTCCTGCGGCGGGTCATCGAGCAGGTCGAGATCGACCAGGAGTCGCTGTCGTACCTGGCTGCGGCCCGCTTCATGCCGGGCGTGGGGGCCACGGTCACGGCCCGGGCGCCCGACGGCACCCTCACCCTCGACATCGACGGGCAGCTGCTGGCCCTCGGTCCCGCCCTGGCCGGATCGCTCTTCGTGTCCGAGGTCTGAGAAGCCTCAGGGCGCGGCCGTCAACGCACGGGGCTGACCTGTCGCCGCCTGCTGGGCGGCCAGCTGCCGGCCGGCATCGTCGGCGGCCTTCAGGACCGGGTAGGGGTCGATGGCCGGGCCGTTCGAGGGATGGATCTCGAAGTGCAGGTGGGGTGAGGTGCCCCTGGCGTTGCCGGTGTCACCGACGAAGCCGACCACGTCGCCTGCCTCGACCACGGTGCCGTTGACCACGTTTGCGGCGAAGGCCGAGAGGTGGGCGTAGTAGTAGCTGGTGCCGCTCTCGCCGGTGATCCACAGCTTGATGCCGCCCAGGCTGTCGGTGCCCATCTTGCCGACCACACCGCGTTCGGCGGCGGGCAGCGGCGTGCCGGAGGGGGCGAAGATGTCGTTGCCCTGGTGCAGCCGTCCGCCGCTCCGGGGCGCTCCGAAGGTGGAGGCGAAGCTGTGGGGATCGCCCACCGGGAAGGCGAACCCGTTGATCGCCAGCCGGCCGCCGGCCTGGGCCAGGCTCACGTTGCGCAGGAGGACTTGGGTGGCCGCAGCCTTGGCCTCGGAGTCAGCCCGGGCGGCAAGAACGGTGCCGTTCAGGTCTTCAAGGCGGTCGACGAGGCCAGCCACCTGGTCACCGGCCGCCGCCTTGGCCTCGGTGTACCCGTCGAAGGTGCGGCGGTCAGCGGCATGGAGGGCCTCGACGAGCACCCGTCGGCGGCCGTACTCGTGGAGGTCGTCCCCCACCGGGATGATCGGCTCTCCCGGCCCCGAGACGTAGATGGCGACCGCCCGGATCCGCATGCTCTGGCGCTGCTCGACCAGTCGCTGGGCGGCGGCCGACTCGTCGGCCCGCAGCTCGTCGAGGCCGCGCTGCACCTCGGCCTGCTCGGCCTCCGCCGCGGCCAGGGCCCGGTCGGCGGCCTGAGAGGCGGCCAGCGCCTCGCCTGCCGACTGCTGGATCGCCTTCAGCTGGTCCTCGAGCACCCGAGCGACCGCCAGGTCGGCCGGCGTGAGGACCCGGGGGGTGGCTCTGGGCGGCACCTTGGCCCGGGGCGGCGGTTCCTCGCTCGAGTCCTCCGCCTTGGTGTCGACGACCGGGGGAGGCGCCGCCGGCCCGGGCGGGGCCGTGACGGGGTCCGACGTCGGCGGGCCCGGCGGCGGGTCGAGGGGGTCGGCGACCGTGGTGGAGGTCGGCGGCGGCACCGTGGTGGTCGGCTCCTCCACGAGCGTGGTGGTGGTGGTGATCGCCTTCACCGTGGTGGTCGTCCCGGGCGCAGCGTCGGTCTGGGCCACGGCCGGCCGGGCCATGACCCCGGCGAGGAGGACCAGCACAGCCACGGCCAGCGGCGCCGACCGCCGGGCGGACCTGGTCACGGTGCGGGCGGTGGTTTGAGGTTGGCGGGCGGCGGCGACGGCGGCGGCCCCGGGGGCAGACCCGACATCCGGAGGTCGACGTACTCCCGGGCCTTGGTGATGATGATGGTGGCGTAGGCGGTGCTGCGGTTGTAGCTGAGGGCGGCATTGAAGAGGTTCTCGTCGAGGTCGAGCCCCTGGCGGGCCCGGCACAGGTACATGCCGGCGGCGGTGGCGGCGTCGTAGATGTTGTTGGGGTCGCGGTTGCCGTCGCCGTTGCCGTCCTCGCCCGAGAAGCGCCAGGTCGAGGGGATGAACTGCATCGGCCCGACCGCCCGGTCGAGGACGGTGTCGCCGTCGAGGGCCCCGCCGTCGGTATCGGTGATGAGGGCAAAGCCGTTGCCGTCGAGCGGGGGGCCGAGGATGGGGGGGGCGACGTCGCCTGCCAGGGTGAGCGAGCCGCTTCCAGCACGGGCGTGGCCGGACTCGACCCGCCCGATGGCCGCCAGCGCCGACCAGTGGATGCGGCAGCCGGGGGTGCGGCGGTTGGCGGCGGCGGCGCCCCGGACGTAGGCGTCGAGGACGAGGGCGGGGATGTCGCTCGGCAGGACCGGGGCGGCGGCGGTGACCAGCTGGTTCAGCACCTGCTTCTGGGCCAGCTCCTGCTCGCGCAGGACCCGCTGGGCGGTGAGGGCGGCGAGCTCCTGGGTGACCAGGGCCCGGTCGGCCTTGACCCGGTCGATCTGGCGGCCCAGGTTCGAGGTGACCACCGTGACCTTCGACAGCGCCTCACGGTAGGTGGTGAGGGTGCGCTGCTGGCTGTCGAGCACGGCACCGCCGTAGACCCGGTTGCGGGTGAAGGCATCGACGTCGGTGGAGCGCAGCAGCTGGTTGGCGATGGTGGCGGCGCCACCACTGATGTACTCGCTGACCGCCGCCGACCGGAGGCGGCCCCGGGTGCCCTCGAGCAGGTCGGCCGCCGACCGCTCCTCGCCGGCGAGCGCCCCCCGCTGGGCCTCGAAGTCGGCCATGGACCGGTCGAGGTCGTCCGCCCGCTGTCGGACCAGGCCCTCGGCCCGCTGCGCCACGGTCAGCGCTCGCTTCGCCGCCGCCACCTCGGTGAGGGTGCGCCGCCGCAGGTTCTCGTCCGCGCCCAGCGGCGTGGTCAGCGGCGGAGCGGTGACGGGGGGGAGGGTGGAGGCCGGGACCGGGACGGTGGTGGTGGCGGCCGGGCGGGATTGGGCGGCGATGGCCGGGCTGGCAGCCAGCGCGGGGAGGACCAGGGCGGCGACGAGGGCGGCGACGCCCCGCCAGCGGGCCGTTCGGCCGCCGGCGGGCGCCCGGTCCTGTCCTCTCACCCAGACCACCACGCGCGACCCCAAGATCCTCGGTTGAACCACCCGGAGGGTGATGTTAGGTGGTCGCAGCGACCTGGCCCCGGCGGGGCCGGACATATGGCCAACAGCGGCCGCACCGCGCCGGTAACGTTCCGAACGTGGCAGCCCGCTGGAGGCCGGCAGGGGACAGGAGCCAGGATCACCGCGCCCCACGGCGGAGGCGGGTGCACGCCCACCACCCTCGTCGCCTCCCAAGTACCACCGGCCGTCCTTCAGGGCGGCCTTCGTCGTTCGCCGGGGCCCGCATCCTCGAGGGGCCGTCGTGAAGGGCACCCTCCTGCTGAACGCCAGCTACGAGCCCCTGTGCGTCGTGCCCATGAAGCGGGCCATCGTGCTGGTGCTGGCCGAGAAGGCCGAGATCCTCGAGGCGGGGGGCGGGGTGGTGCGCTCGGAGTCCACCGTGGTGCGGGTCCCGTCGGTGATCCGGCTCACCACCTATGTCCGGGTGCCCTACCGGGCCCGCCTGCCCCTCACCCGGCGGGCCCTGCTGGCCCGTGACGCCCACCGCTGCGCCTACTGCAGCCGCAGCGCCGACACCATCGACCACGTGGTGCCCCGCTCCCGCGACGGCCTTCACGAGTGGGAGAACGTGGTGGCCGCCTGCCGGCTGTGCAACGGCCGCAAGGGCGACCGCCTGCTGGCCGAGCTGGGCTGGGCCCTGCGCACCACCCCGAGCGTCCCCCGGGGCACCCGGTGGCTGGTCGTCGGCGTCGGCCGCATCGACCCGGCCTGGGAGCCCTACCTCACCCAGGCGGCGTGATCGCCGGCTGGTGATCACCGACTGGAACCCGGTCCTGCGGGGGGAGCTGGCCAAGCCCTACTGGGCCCAGCTGCAGGCTTTCGTCGCCGCCGAGCGGGACCAGCACCCGGTGTACCCGCGACAACAGGACGTCTTCGCCGCCCTGCACCTGACCCCGTTGAGCGGCACCAAGGTGGTGGTCCTGGGCCAGGACCCCTACCACGGCCCGGGCCAGGCCCACGGGCTGGCCTTCAGCGTCCAGCCGGGCGTGCCCGCCCCGCCGTCGCTGCGCAACATCTTCAAGGAGCTCCACGCCGACCTGGGCATCGAGCCGCCCCGGGACGGGTACCTCGAGCCGTGGGCCCGCCAGGGCGTGCTCCTGCTGAACACCACCCTGACCGTGCGGGGCGGGGCGGCGGCCAGCCACCAGGGCCGCGGTTGGGAGACCTTCACCGACGAGGTGATCAGGGCCGTGGGCGCCAAGCCCGAGCGGGTGGTGTTCGTGCTGTGGGGGGCGGCGGCCCGCCGCAAGCGGTCCCTGGTCGACCCGGACCGCCACGTCGTCCTCGAGTCGGCCCACCCGTCGCCCCTGTCGGCCACCAACGGCTTCTTCGGCAGCCGCCCCTTCAGCCGAGCCAACGCCGCCCTGCTCGAGGTTGGCAGACAAGCAGTCGACTGGCGCCTGTCGGTCTAGGCGCCGACGACCACCTGCCGTTCTGCCGGGACCATCGCTGCGCCGAGCGCCACCTGCTCCCGGCAGCTCCGGGGGGATCAGGCCGCCGCGCCCTGGTCGGCGCCGGTGAAGGCCCTCCACAGCTCGGCGTAGCGGCCGCCTCGGCCCAGCAGCTCGGTGTGGGAGCCGACCTCGGCCACCTGGCCGCCGTCGAGGACGACGATGCGGTCGGCGCTGGCGGCGGTGGAGAGGCGGTGGGCGATGAGCAGGGTGGTGCGGCCCTGGGCGGCGACGCCCATGCCCTGGGTGACGGTGGCCTCGGTGGCCAGGTCGAGGTTTGCGGTGGCCTCGTCGAGGAGCAGCAGGGGCGGGTCGGGCAGCAGGGCCCGGGCCAGGGCGATCAGCTGGCGCTGGCCGGCGGAGAGGGTCCGGCCCCGCTCGCCGACGACGTGGGTGTAGCCCCCGGGGAGGGCGGCGATCACCGGGTGGGCGCCGACGGCTCGGGCCGCCGCCTCGACCTCGGCGTCGGTGGCCTCGGGCCGGCCGTAGGCGATGTTGTCGCGGATGGTGCCGGCGAACAGGAACGGCTCCTGGGGCACCACGCCCAGCTGCCGGCGCAAGGCGGTGAGGTCGAGCTGGCGCACATCGACGCCGTCGATCAGCACCACCCCGTCGGTGACGTCGTAGAAGCGGGCCACCAGCTTCAGCACGGTCGACTTGCCCGCCCCGGTCTCGCCCACGAACGCCACCGTCTCCCCGGGCTCGATGGTGAGGTCGACGCCCTGCAGCGCCTCCTCGGCGGCGGTGGTGTAGCGGAAGCGGACGCCGGCCAGCTCGATCCGGCCGGTGAGGCGACCGGGATCGACGGGGTCGGTGACCTCCGGGGTGCCAGAGGGACGGGCCAGCAGGCCCTCGATCCGGCCGATCGAGATGCGGGCCTGCTGCCAGGTGTCGAACACCGACGACAGCTGCTGGATCGGCCCGAAGAACAGGTTGAGGTAGAGCAGGAAGGCGATCAGCTCGCCCGAGGTGGCGGTGCCCCGGGCCACGTACACCGCGCCGGCGCCGAGCACCAGGGCGTTGGCCAGCTCGGAGAGCATCTCGACGAACGGGAAGTACAGGGCCACCAGGCGTTGGGCATCAACCCGGGCTCGCCGGTAGCCGTCGGCCAGGCCGGCGAAGCGGGTCTCGTTGCGCCCCTCCCGGCTGTAGGCCTGGGCCACCCTCACGCCGGACAGGCTCTCCTGGAAGTCGGCGTTCACCTCGGCCACCCTGTCCCGGGCCCGGTCGTAGGCGGTGTGGGCCTTGCGGCGATAGGCCCAGGTGGCCACGGCCAGGGGCGGCACGATGGCGGCGGTCACCAGAGCCAGCGGCGGGCTCATCACCACGAGTGCCACCGCCACGCCGCCGCAGGTCACGCCGCTGACGACGGCCTGCACAAGGCCGGTGGCCAGCAGCTGCTGCATGGCGTCGACATCGGTGGTCATGCGGGTCATCACCCGCCCGCCCATCTCGCGGTCGTAGTAGTCGAGCGACAGGCGCTGCAGGTGGGCGAAGATCCGCACCCGGAGGGCGTAGAGCACCTTCTCGGCGGTGGACCCTGTCACGAGCTGCTCCACCACGGCGTTGCCCCACGAGGCCAGCGCCACCAGCAGGGCCAGGGCGGTGGCCACCCAGAGCAGCCCGGTGCTTCCCGGCTCGATGCCCCGGTCGACGCCGAAGCGGACCACCGTGGGGCCGAGCAGGTTGGTGACCGAGTCGATCACCACCAGCCCGATCCCGAGCCCGAGCAGCCGCCTCCAGCGGCGCACGAACCGCCAGAAGGAGAACGTGGGCTCGACCACGTCGAGCTCGCCGACGGTGACATCGGGCCTGTCCCTGGCGGGGGGGAGGGCGGCGACCGCGGCCAGCAGCTCGGGGGTGGCCACCATCGATGCCCCCATGTGGCCTGCGCCGCCGCGCATCCCCCCGCCGCCACCGCCGGGACCGCGTCCCATGCCGGCCGACGGGTCGGGTTTGGGCAGCCGCCCGGCGGCAGCCAGGGCGTCAGCCACCGAGACCTGCCGATCGGCCCAGAGGCTGGCCGTCGGCTGGCCGTCCCAGACCTGCGGCCCTGCGCTCCCCGCTCTGCCGGGCCGCTCGGGCCCAGCGCTCCCCGCTCTGCCGGGCCGCTCGGGCCCAGGCGCTCTGGCACCCTCGTCGACGACGACGTCGCCGACCGCGGCATGCTCGAGGTTCTCGTCCGGCCCGGACAGCAGCGCCCGGTACAGCGGGCTCGATGCCTCCAGCTCGTCGTTGGTCCCGAGGGCCACCACCCGGCCCCCGTCGACCACGGCGATGCGGTCGGCCAGGCGCAGGGTGGAGCGGCGGTGGGCGACGAGGATGGTCGTGCGGCCCTCGAGCAGCCGGGCCAGCGTGGCCAGGATCTCCTCCTCGACCCGGCTGTCCACGGCGGACATGGCGTCGTCGAGGATCAGCACCTGCGGGTCGGTGAGCAGGGCGCGGGCCAGGGCCACCCGCTGGCGCTGGCCGCCGGACAGGGTGAGGCCCTGCTCGCCGACCACCGTGGCGTAGCCGCCGGGCAGCGATGAGATGAAGCCGTGGGCCTCGGCCGCCCGGGCCGCCGCCTCCACCTCGTCGTCGGTGGCGTCGGGACGGCCGTAGGCGATGTTCGAGCGGATGGTGTCGGAGAACAGGAACGGCTCCTCGAACACAACGCCGATGCGGCGCCGCAGCGACTCGGTGGTCACATCGCGCACGTCGGTGCCCCCGATGCGCACCGACCCGGAGTGCACGTCGTAGAAGCGGGGCAGGAGCAGGGCCACCGTGCTCTTGCCCGAGCCGCTGGTTCCCACCAGGGCCACCGTCTCGCCCGGCTCGACCCGCAGGCTGAACCCCTCCAGCACCGGCTCGCTGGCCACGTACCCAAAGGTCACGTCCTCGAGCTCGACGGCCCCCGCTCCGGTGGACAGGACCACCGCATCGGGGCGGTCGGTCACCTGGGGGTTGGTGTCGAGCACCTCGGCCAGGCGTTCGATGCTGGCCTTGGCCTGCTGGGAGAAGGCGACCAGGAAGGCGGCGGTGCGCACCGGGCCCACCAGCGAGGTCACGTAGACGTTGAAGGCCAGGAAGGTGCCCAGGCTGATGCGGCCCCGGATGGTGAGCCAGCCGCCCACGGCCAGCACGGCCACCTGGGCCATGGCCGGGATGATCTGCAGGGTGGGGGCGAACCGGGCCTGCAGGCGCACCAGGCGGGTCCGGCTGGCCAGCAGGTCGGCGGCGGCATCGCTGAGGCGGCCCAGCTCGCGCCGCTCCTGGCCGAAACCCTTCACCACCCGGACCCCGGTGACCGACTCCTCGACGATGCCCGCCACCACGCCGCTCTGCTGGCTGGCGTCCCAGCTGGCCGGGAAGATGGTCCTGCGCACCCGGGCCGTGGCCACCGCCATCAGCGGCACCACGGCGAACACGACCAGGCTGAGGAGCGGCGACAGCTTGACCATCACGCCGAGGGCGATGAAGAACAGCAGGAGGTTGCCGAGCACCAGGGGCAGGAAGCTGAGGAGGTGGTGCAGCGAGTTGACGTCGGTCGACGCCCGGGACACCAGCTGGCCGGTCTGCATCTGGTCGTGGCTGGCCACGTCGAGGCGCTGCACGTGGCGGAACAGGGCGGTGCGCAGGTCGTACTGCACGTCGGCCGCCACCCGGCCGCCGTAGAAGCGGCGCACGTAGGCCAGGGCGAAGCGGGCGGCGCCGGCCAGGGCCAGGAGGAGGAGCCAGGGGGCGATGGCGTCGCCGGTGCCGCCGGTGACGTCGTCGACCACGATCTTCTGCACCAGGGGGGTGAGCCCGGCGACGCCGGTGCCCAGGAGGCCGGCGCCAAAGGCGATCCCGACGTTCAGCTTGTGGGGAGCCAGCCAGCTGAGCAGCCGGCGCACCCACGCGACCCGCTCCTCCTCTGCTTCCACCGGCGCCAAGGTACGGCAGGATGCTTCGCAAGGCGAAGGGGTTAGGGCGCCGTCAGCGGCGGACGCCGGAGAGCTGGCCGTCCTCGCCCTTGACGGTGAAGTCCCAGGTGCTGGTGGCGGTCGTGCACGAGAACCTGGACCCGACATCGACCTGGCGGACCCTGGGGAGGCCGCAGTCGACGGTGGCGCCGGGCTCCTTGGCCTCGACCAGCTCGGCCGCCTTGCCCGTGTCGATCACCGGACGGACGGCTGTCGGGGTGACGGTGGTCTCGCCGGTCACCTCCAATCGGTAGGACACGATCGTGCCCTCGAGGGGGATCGAGCAGATCATGAGGTGGCCGACCCGGTAGGGCTCCGGCGGGCAGGCGGCGGTGCCGACAGCGAGGCCCGGAGCGGTCCGCTGCTGATCCACCTTCAGCCGCGCCGCGGCCTGGGCCGAGGTCAGCGACACGGGCGCTCCGCTGCCCAGCACCGTCGTGGAAGGCCCGGTCGCCAGGCTCGTCGAGGGCTGCGCGGCCGTGGTGGCCGGGTCTCGGACAGGGCTGGGTTCGCTGTCGCCCGTCAGCTGGCTGGCCCCCACGACGACGATCCCGAGGAGGACCAGGCCGCCGACGACGAGGCCCGTGACCGGCGCCCCTCGGCGCCTTCGGTGGGCACCCTTCGAGGCCGGGGGCCGGGCTGGGGCTGGAGCTGAGGCGGGTGGCGTCGGCGTCGGCGTCGGCGTCGGCGTCGGACCGGGCGGTGGAGGTGGCGCACCCGACCCGGTGGGAGGAGGCGATGGCGCGGGCGGGGCGGTGGGTGGCTGCGGTTGCGGTGCTGGGGGCCGCAAGGGCGGGGAGGCGTGGTCCTCCGCAGGCGGTTCCGGAGCGGTGGGCGGTGCACCCTCAGCCGTGGACGGCGCGTCGGGGGCCTCGATGTCGGCGGGTCGAGCGGGGGGAGTGAGCAGCGACGGGGTGAGGGGTGGCGCGGGCACCGGGGGCGGGCCGGGCGTTGGTTCCAGCCCGTCGAGCGGAGTCGGCTCATCGGCTGGCGGGGTGCGCGGGCTGGGCCCCTCTGGCGCGTCGGACGGCGCTTCGCCGCCGGTCTCGGAGGGAGGCCCGAACAGCGAGGGGCGACGCCCGGCGGGGGGCGCCGGGGGCGGGGCCGTTGCGGGCGTGGCGGTCGGCGCTGGGGTGGACGGGCGACCCGGCACGTCGCCCACGGGTGGAGGGGGCGGCTGAGGTGTCGAGGGAAGCCCGGGGGAGGGATCGTCGTGCCCGGGTGGGCTGGGCGGTGCCGAAGCACCGACGATCGGCTGGGGCGAGAACAGCGAGGGGGGAGGGCTCGCCTGCGGAAGGAGAGGCTCCGGCCGGGGAGCAGCGAGGCGGGGAGCCTCGGGCGGGCTGAAGGGCGCCGGTGGCGGTGGCGGTGGCGGTGGCGGTGGAGCCGGCGGCGGCGGCGGCGGAGGAGGAGGAGGAGGTGGCGGTGGCGGTGGCGGTGGCGGTGGCGGCGTGGGCGGCGGGTCTTCGGACGACCAGGACGACGCCTGCGGCGCTGGAGGGGTCGCAGCGGGAGGACGGGGCGTCGGGATGTGCGGCTCGGCCGATGGTTCCGGTGGTGGCGGCGCGGGACCCGGCCCCTCGACGTGCTCCTCAGGCGGCGGTGACGGAGGGTCGGGCAGGGGGAACGGGGGTGGTTCGGTGGCGGGCGGATCCCCCGGCTGCGGCGGGGGCGTCGGCGGATCGCTCACCCGGCAATCCTGCCTGACCCGCCACGCCAGGGACCGGAATAGGAAGACCCGTCGGGGCAGTTACACCGTTACCACGCCAAGGAAGGGCTCCCCTGTGACCACCACCGACACCCTGACCCTGCCCCTGCTCCCGCTGACCGCCGGCGTGGTGCTCCCGGGCATGGTCGTCACCCTGGCCCTCGAGACCGAGGAGAGCCAGGCCGCCGCCGTCGCCGCCGAGCGGGCCGACCGCACCCTGGTCCTGGTGCCCCGGCGCGCGGCCGGCGGCTACGCCGATGTGGGCACGGTGGCACGCATCGAGGACGTGGGCGCCCTGCCGAACGGGCAGCGCGCCACCGTGGTGCGGGGCCTGCGCCGCGCCCACCTGGGCGCGGGAACCGCTGACCCGGACGGCGGGACCGCCACCTGGGTCGAGGTGCGCCCCGTGGAGGCCGGCCCCGCCTCGGAGGAGGCGCACCGCCTGGCCCGCGAGCTGCGGGCCACCGTCGAGGTGATCTTCGACCGTCGCCGGGCGCCCCGCCGGGTCGACTTCTTCGGCGGGGTGAGCGACCCGGGCGAGGTGGCCGACACCGCTGGCTACTGGCCCGAGCTGTCCTATGAGCGCAAGGTCGAGCTGCTCGAGGTCGTCGACGTCGAGGAGCGCCTGCGCCTGGTCCTGGAGTGGGCCAAGGAGCACCTGGCCGACCTCGAGCTGCGCGAGCACATCAACAACGAGGTCAACGAGGGCCTCGAGGCCCGCCAGCGCGAGTTCCTGCTGCGCCAGCAGCTGGGTGCCATCCAGAAGGAGCTGGGCGAGATGAGCGGCGACGAGGGGGAGGACGGCGACGCCGCCTCCCGCTTCCGTCGCCTGCTCGGCGAGCGCGACCTGCCCACTGCCGCTGCCGCCGCCGTGGCCAAGGAGATCGCCCGGTTCGAGCGCATGTCGGAGCAGTCGCCCGAGCGGGGCTGGGTGCAGACGTGGTTGGAGTGGGTGTTCGACGTGCCCTGGGGGATCCAGGCCGAGGACCGGCTCGACCTCGAGGAGGCCCAGGCCGTCCTCGACGCCGACCACACCGGCCTCGACGAGGTGAAGGAGCGGATCCTCGAGCATCTGGCCGTGCGCAAGCTGCGGGCCGACCGTGCTGCGGAGGCGAACGAGGACGCCCCGCCCGCGGACGGCCGCCGGGGCACGGGCGCCATCCTCACCCTCGTCGGGCCCCCGGGAGTGGGCAAGACCAGCCTGGGCACCTCGATCGCCCGCGCCCTCGGTCGCCCGTTCGTGCGGGTGGCGCTGGGCGGCGTGCGGGACGAGGCCGAGATCCGCGGCCACCGCCGCACCTACGTCGGCGCCCAGCCCGGCCGGCTGGTGCGGGCCATGAAGGAGGCCGGGGCCATGAACCCGGTGATCCTGCTGGACGAGGTCGACAAGCTGGGCGGCGACTGGCGGGGCGACCCGGCCTCGGCGCTGCTCGAGGTCCTGGACCCGGCCCAGAACCACACCTTCGCCGACCACTACCTCGAGGTCGAGCTGGACCTGTCCGACGTGGTCTTCCTGGCCACGGCCAACCAGCTGGACACCGTGGCCGGCCCGCTCCTCGACCGCATGGAGATCGTCAGCCTCGACGGCTACACCGAGGACGAGAAGGTGGCCATCGCCCGTGACCACCTGTTCCGTCGACAGCGGGCCGCCGCCGGCCTGCGCGAGGACGAGGTGACCATCGACGACGGCGCCCTGCGGTCCCTGGTCCGCGAGCACACCCGTGAGGCCGGCGTCCGCTCGCTCGAGCGGGCCCTGGCCCGCCTGCTGCGCAAGGTCGCCACCCGCATCGCCCGCTCCGGCCTGGGCCCGAGCGGCCCCGCAGAGCGGGAGGCAGCCCTGGTCGTGGCCGTCGACGCCGCCCTGGTGCGCGAGCTGCTGGGCAAGCCCCGGTTCCGGGACGAGGTCCACGAGCGCACCTCGGTGGCCGGGGTGGCCACCGGGCTGGCCGTGACCGGCGCCGGCGGCGACGTGCTGTTCGTCGAGGCCACCTCGATGCCCGGCGAGAGCGGCAGCCCCGGCCTCACCGTGACGGGCCAGCTGGGCGACGTCATGAAGGAGTCGGCCCAGATCGCCCTGTCCTTCGTGCGGTCCAAGGCCGACGAGCTCGGGTGTGGGCCCGACGGCTTCGAGGGCCGCCGCTTCCACGTCCACTTCCCCGCCGGGGCGGTGCCCAAGGACGGGCCGTCGGCCGGGGTGACCATGACCACGGCCCTGGTCTCGCTCCTCACCGGACGTTTGGTGAAGCCGACGTTGGCCATGACCGGTGAGGTCACCCTGCAGGGCAAGGTGCTGCCCATCGGCGGCGTGAAGCAGAAGGTGCTGGCCGCCCACCGGGCCGGTCTCACCGAGGTGCTGCTGCCCAGGGGCAACGAGGCCGACCTGGACGACATCCCTGCGTCCATCCGGGACGAGGTCACCATCCACCTGTGCAGCGACGTCCGCCAGGTGCTGGAGCTGTCCCTCGAACCGGCGGCGGCGGTGGCCGTCGCCGCCTGAGCGTCACCGCAGGCAGGACCGGGCGCGTGTCGGATGTGGCGGTCGGGGTGGGGCGCGGGATCAGGGTCGGCGTCGGCGCACGGGCTCGGGTGTCGGCCGGGCGGCCGGGCGGGCCGGGGGCAGCCAGGCGCCCTGGCTCAGGGCCCGGGCCTCGCCCAGGGCTTCGGCCTCGATGGCCCGCACCTCGGCCACGGCCTCCTCCAGGTGGCGGACCTTGTCGGCCAGCGGGACGGATCGCTCCTCGACCCCGGAGGCCACCTGGCCGGCCAGGATCGTGATCCGCATGGCCAGCTGCTCGAGCTCGGTGACCGAGCGCTCCAGCTCGAAGTATCGGCGGATGCGCTGGTTGGTGGGCAGGTGGCGGCCGAGGGCGATCTGGTCGTCGAGGGCGCAGGCCTGGCGCTCGACGTCGGCGGCCAGGTCGCCGATGCCGACCCCGCCGGCGCCGCCCGCGGCCCGGGCCGAGCGGGCCAGGGCCGCGATGCGCTGCAGCCGGCGGTGGAGCCGGGCCCCGACGCCGATCGAGTACCGCCACAGGTTCGGCACCTGCGTCGGCACCTGCGGCGCCACCCGGTTCGCCTTCTTGAACGACCGGGTGCCGACCAGCAGCAGCGTGACGGCCACGCCGATCGGCAGCACCACGAACAGCGTGAAGAGGACGCAGATCAGGACGAAGATCTCCACGCCAGGAGCGTACCCAGGGGCTCTGCGCTAACCGGCCTAGGAGCATGCTGAAATACTCGGCTCGGCTGCCACGGGTGCCGGCGTCGTCGGCAGGTCAGGCCGGCGCGAGGGGCAAATGCCTCGCTCTACTTCAGCACGCTCCTAGCCTGCGAGGGGTGCAGACGGCCTTTGTCCTGATCGACGCCCAGCCCGACCGCATCGCCGAGCTGGCCGTGGAGCTGGCGGCCGTCGAGGGTGTGGCCGAGGCCTACTCGGTGGCCGGCGAGGCCGACCTGGTGGCCGTGGTCCGGGTCCGCCACATGGACGACCTGGCGGGGGTGGTCACCGTCGGCATCGGCTGCCTCCCCGGCATCGTCCACACCCGCACCCTGGTCGCCTTCAAGACCTACAGCCAGGCCGACGTGGCGGCGATGTGGGACCTCGGCACCGACTAGGCGCCGGGGCCGCGCTGTTCCTCAGGCTCCGGCGACCGCGGTGGGACGGATCCGCACGATGATGCGCTCCTCGCCCGGCTGGCGGAACGGGTAGCTGTCCTGGCCGAGGTACTTCTTGGCCATGGCGTCGATGTGCTCGTCCGCGCCCTCCTCGGTCATCTCGGCCCGCCCCCGGATCTCGATCATCCGGTAGGGGTTCTCGTCGTCGACGAAGGAGAGCGCCACCGCCGGGTTCTGCAGGAGGTTGCGGTGCTTCACCCGGCCCTTGGCGGTGTTGAACAGCACGTCGGTGCCGTCGGTGTCGATCCACACGGGCGTGCTCTGCGGCGTGCCGTCGGGCATCACCGTGGCGACGTGGGCCATCAGGGGCCTGCGGAGGAGGGTCAGGACGGCGCCGCTCAACGAAGCTGTCATGGCCCAAAACTACCTCCGGCGTCCGGCGTCCGGCCTCAGCCGCCGTCGTCAAGCTTGCTGGGTCATGGCCGTGGACCAAGGAGGCTGACCATCCATGGCTGGCGTGCAGGAGTGTGGACCGATGCTGAAGGGCCGTCAGCGGCGGATGGTGGTGGCTTCGCAGGTGGCGGTGATGTTGGCTCGGGGTCGGCCGGAGCCGCCCGGGCCGATGGGCAGGGGGACGCTGGCGACCAGGCGCAGCGCGACCTGGGTGCCCTGGACGTCGGCGTCGATGTTCGCCGCTCGGCCCCAGCGGGCCTCGAGCGGGGCCAGTCGCCTCCGGGTGACGGTGAGGACCCGGGCCAGGTCGATCGTCGGGCCGGCCGTGTCGACGTTGCCGTAGAGCTGGTCGACCTCGAGGGCTACGCCGGCGGCGTCGTTGGCGGCGCTGGCGCACACGTCGGCCAGCTCGCGCTGGGCGAGGAAGGTGGCGGCGCCGTCGACGACCAGGGCTGTGAGCAGGAACAGCACCAGCACGGCCGATGGCAGCAGGAGCAGGGTGGACCCGCTGTCGTCAGGCTCAGGCACAGGTCGGTCCCCGGCCGACGCCGGCCCGGTAGGGGTCGACCACCTCGGTGTGGCTGGCCTGCACCCGCACCCGGCGCAGCGTCGCCCTGATGCCGGGCAGCCGGGGCAGGTCGACGTTCGTGGCGGCGGTGACGGTGATCGGACCGCAGCGCTCGAAGTCGCCACCGGGCCGGGGCAGCTCGACGGCCAGCGCGTCGCGACCGTGGCCGGCGAACGCCTCCCGCCCCCGCGCGACGGCGTTCGCCCAGGCCGCCGTCGAGCCGTCGGACTCGACGAAGGTGCGGGACGCCTCCCGGGCGGCTGAGGCGGCGGCCACCTTGGCATCGACGACCGCCCATGCCGACGCCGCTCCCAGCATCCCGAGGACGAAGATGAGCACACCGAAGCTGAGGGACTCGATCCCACCGACCTGGCCCCGCTCATCGTCGGCGCAACCCGGCCCCACCCGTCGCCAGGTCACCGCAGAGCCTCGACTCGGACGGTGAAGGTGCGGTGCAGCTCGCTCAGACCCGTGGGACGGAGCAACGAGGAGGGCAGCAGGCTCCGGCTGGAGGAGGCGTCGACCCGCACGGTGGCCCGCTCGCCGTCGCACCCGGCGGTCACCACCACCTGCCGCCACCAACCGTTCAGGTGGTCGGTGACGGCCTGCTCGGTGCCGGGGGCGCTCGAGGTGCACGAAACCCCCTGTTGGGCCAGCCGCCGGGCCTGGTCGAATCCGATGGCGGTGGCGGTCGAGCGGGCGTAGAGGCCCACGCCGAGGTTGACGGCGAAGAGGAGGAACCCGAGGAACGCGGCGAAGCCGAAGGTGGTGCCGACGATGCTGGTGCCGCGCTCGTCGTCGCGGGAGCGGCCGCCCACGCTCAGGGGGGCGGGGTCGGGCAGTCCGGCCCGGTGCCCCCGATGCAGGCGACCTGGGTGTCGGTCCTGGTCTGGGCCGAGCCCAGCGTCTGCTTGAACCCGACGTACATGGCTGCGCCCAGGAACGCCATGACGAGCACGGCGATGGCGGCCGACACCACCCCCTCGCCGCGTTGGTCGAGCCGGACGCGCCCGCGCGCCCATGCCGGGATGGCCATGATCGAGGTGGACAGCATGGTTCCTCCTAGGAGCCGGTGAAGAGGCGCAGGGCCTCGATGAAGGGGATGGAGAGGAAGATGGCGCCGGGGACCAGGGTGGCGACCGTGACGGGGATCCAGACCTGCTGCTCCCTGGCGTCCAGCTGCTCGATGAGCTGGCGGTGGTGGTCCTGGCGGATGGCCCGGGCCTCGTCAGCCAGGAGCCGGCCGAGGTCGGTGGTGGCCCGCTGGAGGGCGAGCACGGCCACGAGGCGGTCGACGGCGGCGACGTTGGCCAGGTCGCGCCACTCCCCGAGGGCGTCGCTCTCGCTCAGGCCCTGGCGGATCCGGCCGACCACCACAGCGAGGTCCTCGGCGGTCACGCCGGTGCCCCGTTCGGCGATCCGCTGCAGCGAACCGCCCGTGGACCAGCCCGAGGCGAGGAGCATGGCCAGCTGCTCGGCGATGACGGGAAGCTCGGCTGACAGGCGCTGCTGATGTTCGGCGTCGGCCTGCTGCAGGGTGCGCTCGGCCAGGAGGAAGACCAGGCACGGCAGGCCGAGGACGGCGAGGGCGGCGAAGGGTGCGGCTGGGCGCAGGATGGCGACGGCGGCGAGGCTGGCCAGCAGGGCGGCGCCGGCCCGACCGACCTGGCGGACACGGAAGGCGGCGGGGTCGAGGGGGGAGTGGGTGCGGGCCAGGCGGACGGCCAGGTCCTCGGGGCCGAGGAGCCGGCCCAGGAGCTCGCCGAGCGCCGCCGCCGCCGGCCGGAGGACGTCGCGGAAGGACTCGACGGACAGCAGACCGGGCCGTCGGGCGGCGATCCCCGGGTCAGGCCCGTGCGGTCGCAGGCGCTCGGCGAGGGGTGCCCGGGCGAACCAGCGGGTCGAGGAGAGGACCAGCGTCGCGCCCACCCACAGCACCAGGCCGCAGGCCACCAGCGGTCTCATCGCGAGCCGCCCTGCACGCGTCCGCCGACCGGGCGACGGAAGACCCGATCCTCAGACGGCAGGCGCAGCAGCCGTCCCGCCCACACCCAGCAGGCGGCGATCGCGGTGATGCCGAAGACGACGAGAACCTGTCCGAGGAAGGTCGAGTACGCCCGGCGACCGGTGCCGATCGACAGGCCGCACAGGGCCATGCCGATCGGGACGGCCAGGACGAAGCGGCGGGCGAAGCGGACGCCGGCCTGGGCCGCCCTCGCATCCTTGCGGTGGCGGAGGTCCTCGGCCCGGTCCTCGGCCAGGGCGGCCAGCCTGGCCTCGAGATCGGCGCCGCCGACGTCGTGGGCCACCAGCAGGGTCTCGCACACGACATCGGCGGTGGGATCGGCCAGCTGGTCGGCCAGGACCATCGACGTGCGGCCGAAGTCGGTGGTCATCCGCCACTCGCGCTCGGCGGCGGCGAAGGCGGGACGCAACGGTGCCGGGCCCCGGCGGCCGACGTCGAGCAGGGCCTGGGGGATCGACAGGCCCACCGAACCGGTGAGCAGCCGGATCTCCTCGATGAGGCGGGGCCAGGCATCGTGGGCCTCGGCTCGCCGTCGCTCGGCCCGGGCGCGGTACAGCGCCAGTGGTGCGCCGGCGGTGAAGGCTGCTGCGGCCAGCGGTGGCAGGAAGCCGCCGAACACCGCGTAGGTGGCTGGGGCGGTGACCAGAACGACCAGTGCGGTGGTGGCGGCCAGCTCGGCGGGCCGCACACCGGGCGCCCCGGCCCGGGCCAGGGCCTCGGCCCAGCGGTCGGTGAGCGGGGGGCGGGTGGGGCGGATGCCAGCCCGGGGGCTGAGCCCAAGACCGCTCCACCCGAGGGCAGCCGCCGTCCACACCAGCCAGGTGCCGTAGGCGCTGCAGGCCACGAGGGCCAGCGTCAGGAGCGTGCTCACCGGCGGGCCATGCGGTCGGTCGGGGGCCAGGCGGTAGCCTCGGTCGGCGGCGGCCGGGGCTGGTAGCCGTTGCGCTGCTCGGTGGCCAGGGCGAGCAGTGCCCGCAGGTCGATCCCCGCGTCTTCAAAGGCCCGGGCCGCCCGCACCGGGAGCTGGCCGGTCCAGCGGAGGGGGGCGCCCGGGCCGGCCCGTCGGAACACCTCGGTGGTGGTGAAGGTGGTGGCGTCCGGCCCGGTCTGGAGGTCCTCGACGGCCAGGACCTCGGTCACCTGGGGCGCGCCACGTCGACGGGCGCAGTGCACCACGAGGTCGATCGACTCCGAGACGAGGGTGTTGAGCGCCGAGATCGGCAGCTCGCCGCCGGCGTCGGACAGCTGGCACACGAAGCGCAGCCGGGTCAGGGCCTGACGGGCCGATCCGGCATGGATGGTGGTGTAACCCTTCACCCCAGAGCTGAGGGTGAGCAGCAGCGGCAGCGCCTCACGGTCGCGGACCTCGCCCACGATGGCTACGTCGGGGGCCATGCGCAGGAAGCCGGCGACCAGGCGGCGGAGGTCGACCTCCCGTCGCTCGCCCCGAGCGGGGCGGGTCTGCATGTGGGCGACG
>JBBSKY010000030.1:0-34568 GCA_038255915.1 Acidimicrobiales bacterium
ACCTCGATCCAGTCGTCCCTCATCACGTCGCGAAACCATAGCGTCAACGCTAGTGTTTCGCGACGTCATGCCCGCCTCGTCTGGCCCGGGTTCTGTAGAGCCCGAGGAGGGAGTTGAACCCTCGACCTACGCATTACGAGTGCGTTGCTCTGCCACTGAGCTACTCGGGCGGCGGCCGTAGAGCATCGCACATGGGGTCGTGGGGCGGTCGACGGATCCCTCCGCAAGCGTCATCAGTTGGAAACACGGTCGGAACGGACGGGCAACGTGCACCGACGATGCTGACGCCGAACTTTCGTCTCAACCTCGAGGAGCCGCTGACCATGCCGGAGATCGATGCGGGCAACACCGCCTGGGTGCTCGTGAGCGCCGCCCTGGTGCTGTTCATGACACCAGGCCTGGCCTTGTTCTACGGCGGGATGGTGCGGGCCAAGAACATCCTGGCCATGCTCATGCAGAACGTCTTCTGCATGGGCCTGGTCACCATCCTGTGGGTGCTGGTCGGCGCCAGCCTGGCCTTCGGTGACGACGTCGGTGGCGGGCTGCTTGGCGACCTCTCCCTGGTCGGGCTGAACGACATCGACGTGATCCCGGGGTTCAGCGACGGGCTGGCCCTCACCATCCCGCCGCTGCTGTTCCTCGCCTTCCAGATGATGTTCGCCATCATCACCCCGGCGCTGATCACCGGCGCCACCGCCGACCGGCTGAAGTTCGGAGGCTACGCCCTGTTCATCGGCCTGTGGTCGGTGCTGGTCTACGCCCCGGTGGCCCACTGGGTGTTCAGCCCCGGCGGCTGGCTGTTCAAGCTGGGGGCCCTCGACTTCGCCGGCGGCACGGTGGTGCACATCAACGCCGGCATCGCCGCCCTGGTGCTGGTGCTGGTCATCGGCCAGCGCAAGGGCTGGCCTCGGGAGGCCATGCCGCCCCACAACCTGCCCCTCACCATGCTGGGCACCGGGATCTTGTGGTTCGGCTGGTTCGGCTTCAACGCCGGCTCGGCCCTGGCAGCCAACGGGCTGGCCGCCCAGGCCCTGGTCAACACCCACGTGGCCGCCGCCGCCGGCATGTGCGGCTGGCTGCTGGTCGAGAAGCTGCGTGATGGCCACGCCACCACGTTGGGCGCGGCGTCCGGGGCCGTGGCCGGCCTGGTGGCCATCACGCCCTGCGCCGGGTTCGTCAGTGCCATGCCGGCCATCGCCATCGGCGGGATCGCCGGCGTCGTATGCCTCCTGGCCATCAAGCTGAAGACCCGCTTCGGCTACGACGACGCCCTCGACGTGGTCGCCGTCCACCTGGTGGGCGGCATCCTCGGCTCGATCCTCCTCGGGGTCTTCGCCGACACCGGGGTGAACTCGGCCGCCGTCGACGGGCTCATCAACGGCGGCGGCGCCACGCTGCTGGGCAAGCAGCTGGTGGCCGTGGGAGCCACGCTGGCCTTCTCGGGCATCCTCACCTTCGTGATCGCCAAGGTCGTGCAGGCCACCGTCGGCCTGCGGGTGACGCCCGACGACGAGGCCGTCGGCCTCGACACCACCGAACACGCCGAAACCGGCTACAACCTGACCGAGCTCGGGAGCATGGGGAGGAAGGGCTGATGCGCCTCATCACAGCCATCGTGAAGCCGTTCAAGGTCGACGACGTGAAGCAGGCGCTGAAGGACGCCGGCGCCACCGGGGTCACCGTGTCGGAGGTGCAGGGCTTCGGCCGCCAGCGGGGGCACACCGAGGTGTACCGGGGGGCCGAGTACACCATCGACTTCGTACCCAAGGTGCGGATCGAGCTGCTGGTCGACGACGCCGACGTCGACCGCCTGCTCGAGGCCGTCATCGCCGCCGCCCGCACGGGCAAGATCGGCGACGGCAAGGTGTGGGTCACCGCGGTCGAGCAGGTGGTGCGCATCCGCACCGGCGAGCGGGGCATCGAGGCCCTCTGAGCGCCTGGTCCCCGCCGGCTCAGGCCGGCGGGGACAGGCGCAGGAGCAGGGCGGAGAGCAGGAGCGCCTCGTTCGGGTTGCGGACGAGGTGCTCCGCCGCGTCACGGATGGCGGCGAAGCACTCGTTGCCGGCCCGGCCGGCGGCGAGGCGGTCGCGGTAGGCGCCGGCCAGGGTGGCCAGGCCGGCCTGCAGCTCGTCGGTGCGCACCCGGCGCACCTCCCGCTTGTGGCGGTCGTCCACCTCCTTGCGGCCCCGCTTGCGGCCGGCGATCTCGTCCAGCCGGTCGAGCTCGGCCAGCTCGGCGGTGTGTCGCACGGCCAGCGGCTCCAGGATCGAGGCCACCTGCAGCTGCAGCTCGTCGACCAGGGTGGCCACGGTGGCCCCCGTGCCGTCGAGGGCCTCGGGCAGGCTGCGCCAGAAAGCCTGGCGGGAGGCGAAGCCGACGTCTCCGGCCAGCAGCCGGGCCCGGTCGAGCCGGCCCCCGGCGGCGCCGGCCGCGGCCTCGGCCGCCGCCGGGGCCACCCCCTCGGCCACCAGGACGGCGACGATGACCTCCTCAGCCAGCGGATCGAGGTCGATCACCACGCACCGGCTGGCGACGGTGACCAGCTCGGGCGGCACCAGGTCGGCCAGCAGGACGAAGTGGATGCCGGGCGGCGGCTCCTCGATGGTCTTCAGCAGCGCCGGGCCGCTGTCGCGCACCAGGTGCAGGTCGCGCACCACGATAACCATGCGGTCGGCCTCGACGGGGGCCCGGTGGGCCAGCCGGGTGATGCCCCGGGCGTCGCCGATCGTCAGCGAGGCCCCCTCCCGCTCGTACAGGCGCACGTCGGGGTGGGCAAAGGCCAGGGCCCGGCGGGCGACGTCGGGGGCGTCGGCCCCGCCCACCAGCGCGGCGGCGAAGGCGGCCGCCGCCTCGAGGCCCCCCGTGCCCGGCGGCCCGGCAAGCAGGTAGGCGTGAGACGGGTGGCCGGCGGCGGCCACCAGCTCGGCCACAGCTCGCTCCTGCCCCGGCACGCCGCTGAAGAGGGCCGCGACAGGGTCGGCGGCGACGTGGGTCACCTCGTGGCCCTCGCACGCTGGCGAGCGCCGGCGGCCAGGCCAGCGCGGCGTGCACCGAAGTTCGTGACCTGTCGCTCTGAGGCCGGCGCCTGAGTGGCGGGTACGGACATCAGGCGAGGCGCTCCACGGCCGCCCAGACCCGGGCTGCCACCTCGTCGATCGAGCCGGTGGCGGGGACCACGGCCCACCGCTGCGGGTCAGCGGCGGCGAGCTGGCGGAAGCCGGCGGCGACCCGGGCGTGGAAGGGGGCGCCTTCTCGCTCGAGGCGGTCGGGCGTGCCGTCCAGGCGGGCGGCGGCCACGTCGAGGGGCAGCTCGAGGAGCACCACCAGGTCGGGCTGCAGACCGGCGGTGGCGAAGGCGGAGAGGGCGGCCACATCGGGCAGGTCGAGACCCCGGCCCACCCCCTGGTAGGCCAGGGACGAGGCGGTGAAGCGGTCGGTGACCACGCTGCGGCCGGCAGCCAGCGCCGGCTCGATGACCTGGGCCACGTGCTGGGCCCGGGCCGCCGCCATCAGCAGCGCCTCGGTACGGGGCGACACGGTGAGGGCCGGGTCGAGGACCAGGGCCCGCACCCGCTCGCCCACGTCGGTGCCCCCCGGCTCGCGGGTGAGCAGGGCGCCCAGCCGGTCGGCCAGCAGGCGGGCCTGGGTGGTCTTGCCCGTGGCCTCGCCGCCCTCCAGGGCCAGGAAGCGGCCCCTCACGAGCGGGTGTCGCGGGCGTCGGCCCGCAGCGAGCGCCGGGCCATCAGGCCGGCGGCCACGATGATGGCCCCGGCCAGCCACAGCGTGAGGCGGGTGCCGGGCAGCGACACGTCCCAGCCGGCGATGCCGACCTTGCCGTCGAACAGCGAGTCCGAGACCCGGTCGAGCAGGCCGGCCAGCAGCGGGCCGAGCACGAACGACGAGAGAAGGCACAGGCGCACGGCGGCGTAGAGGGCCGAGAAGATGCGGCCCCGCAAGTCGTCCTCGGTGTGCAGCTGAATCAGCGAGAAGCCGAAGACGTAGACGGCGCCGGCGCCGGCGCCAAGCAGCCCGACGAAGAGCAGGGCCGGGGTGAGGGCCCACATGCTGGCGCCGGCGATGAGGCCGCCGCCGGCCAGCAGCACGGCCTGGACGAACACCCGCTCGGGCCGCAGCCGCTTCTGCACGGCGCTGACCCCGATCACCCCCGCAGCCACGCCCACCCCCATGGCCGTGATGAGGGCGCCGAAGGCCCTGGGGCCGCCGCCCAGCACGTCACGGGCGAAGCCGGGACCGAGGGGCACGACCATGCCGCCGCCGACCAGCCCGCACGACAGCGCCACCATCACCGAGCGCACCACGGCGTTGTGGCCGATGAAGCGCCAGCCCTCGCGGACGTCGCGGATGCCCTGGCCGAGGTCGACCTTGCCGGTGCGAGCCGGAAGGTCGCGCTTGGGGATGGCCAGGGTGGAGATCAGGGTCGCCGAGACCAAGAAGGTGAGCGTGTCGGTCCAGATGGCCAGGTTCTCCTGGTTCACCTTCAGCGCCGACAGGGCGTCGAATCGGCCCAGGTAGGCCGCCACCGCGGCCAGGCCGGTGAACAGTCCGGCGCCCAGCGGGAAGGTGCCGTAGGCGGCGGCCAGGCCGAGCGAGTTCACCTTCGGCAGCTGCTCGTCGCTCACCAGGTTGGGGACCGTCGCCTCCTTGGCCGGGCTCCACAGCAGGGTGAGCGCCTCGAGGACAAGGTTGGCCAGGAACAGCATCGGCAGGTTGTGGACGAACGGCAGCAGGCCCACCACCATCGCCCGCCCGATGTCGCAGGCCACCATGACCTTCTTGCGGTCAAGGCGGTCGGCCAGCAGTCCGCCGAGCGACCCCAGGAAGAAGCCGGGCACCAGGCGGGCCGAGAGCACCAGGGCCACCCCGTTGGTGCCGGCGATCCGGTTGCTCAGAGCGGTGATGGCCACGAAGCCGATCCAGTCGCCCAGGCTGGAGGCGAACTGGGCCAGCCACAGCCGGAAGTACAGGCGCGACCCGAAGAGCCGGGTGATGCGATCAGAGTCGTCGGGCGAGCCACCGCCCGGGACGGCGACGATGTCGGGCGCACCCACACCCGCACCGGCGGGGACCGGGACGAGCATGCGCTCGCCGGTGGGGGCGGCGGTATCTGGGCGGGGGCGGGCTGGGGCGGACGCGCCGTCGTCGGCCTGGGGCTCGGCCAGGCGCGCCGGGTCGACCACGAGCGAAAGGCTAGGCCTTCCGACGCTTGGCCGGGCGCTTCTTCGACGGCCCGGCGGCCCGCTTCTCGGCCAGAAGGTGGGCGGCCTGCTCCTGGCTGAGGGTCTCCCATCCCTCCTTGACCGTGACGTTGGTCTCGCCGTCGGTGATGTAGGTGCCGTACTGGCCCTCCTTCACCACGATCAGCGCTTTGCTGGCGGGGTCGGGGCCGATCTCCCGCAGGGGTGGGGTGGCGGTGCGGCTGCCCTTGCCGTACTTGGGCTTGGCGTAGACGACCAGGGCCTCGTCGAGGCCGATGGTGAGCAGCTGCTCCTCCGAGGCCAGCGACCGGCTGTCGGTCCCCCGCTTCAGGTACGGCCCGAAGCGGCCGTTCTGGGCCGTGATCTCCTCGCCGGTGGTGGCGTCGACACCGAGCACGCGAGGCAACGACAGCAACTGGCGGGCCTGCTCGAGGGTGACGTGGTCGGGGTGCATGCCCTTGAACAGCGAGGCCCGCTTGGGCTTCACCTGGGCCGCCTTCGCCGCCCTGGCGGCCTTCGAGCTGCCCGGGATCTCCTCGGGCTGCTCGCCCAGCTGCACGTAGGCACCGAAGCGGCCCGTCTTCACGTACACGTCGAGACCCGTCTCGGGATCGACGCCGAGCGGCTCGTCCTCACGGTTCCCGAGGGCCAGCAGCTCCTGGGCCCGCTCGGTGGTCAGCTCGTCGGGAGCGATGTCAGTGGGCAGCGAGGCCCGCTCGCTGGTGGCCTCGCGCTCGAGGTAGGGGCCGTAGCGGCCTACCCGCACCACGATGCCGTCGCCCACGGCGATCGAGTTGACGGCCCGGGGGTCGATGTCGCTGAGTCGGCTGGACACCAGCTCCTTCAGCCCCGGTCGGGCCTCCTCGCCGCTCTTCCCCCCGTTCTGGGTGCCGAAGTAGAACTCGGTGAGCCACGGGATCCGCTCGGCCTCCTTGGAGGCGATGGCGTCGAGGTCGTCCTCCAGCTTGGCGGTGAAGGAGTAGTCGACCAGGTGGGGGAAGTGCCGCTCCATCAGGGTGACCACGGCGAACGCGGTCCAGGTCGGGACCAGGGCGCTGCCCTTCTTCCACACGTAGTCGCGGTACTGGATTGTCTCCAGGATCGAGGCGTAGGTGGAGGGTCGGCCCACGCCGAGCTCCTCGAGCTTGGCCACCAGGCTGGCTTCGGTGTAGCGGGCCGGGGGCTGGGTGGTGTGCCCGTTGGCCTCGATCGACCCGGCGGTCACGTCCTGGCCCTGGCGCAGCGGGGGCAGGATGACCTGGCGGTCCTCCAGCTTGGCCTCGGGGTCGTCGGACCCCTCGACGTAGGCCCGCATGTAGCCGGGGAAGGTGATGGTGCGGCCCGAGGAGGCCCACTCGGTGGTGCGGGGCACGGCCTCGGTACTGACCGCGGCCAGTCGCACGCTGACGGTGCTGCCGGTGGCGTCAGCCATCTGGGAGGCCACCGTTCGCTTCCAGATCAGGTCGTACAGCGCCGCCTCGTCCGGGCCCACCTCGCGGCCGACCTCGTCGGGGCGGCGGAACGTCTCGCCGGCCGGTCGGATGGCCTCAT
The DNA here is from genome assembly GCA_038255915.1 of Acidimicrobiales bacterium. GTDB lineage: Bacteria > Actinomycetota > Acidimicrobiia > Acidimicrobiales > JAUJNH01 > JAUJNH01. Next base: position 6,768 of record JBBSKY010000030.1, read on the forward strand.
GGGCCTCCTGGGCGTTCTTCACCTTCTTGGCGTAGTTGCGGGGCTGGGCCGGCACGTACTCGGGGCCGTACAGGGCGGCGGCCTGGCTGCGGGCGGCGGCCACGGCCTCGACCGACAGCGCCGTCGAGTCGGTGCGCATGTAGGTGATGTAGCCGTTCTCGTACAGGCGCTGGGCCGCCTGCATGGCCCGCTTGGAGGTGAACCGCAGCTTGCGGCCCGCCTCCTGCTGCAGGGTGGAGGTGATGAACGGGGCCTTGGGCGACGACCGGTACGGCTTCTCTTCGACCGAGCGCACCGTGAACGGGCGGCCGGTGACGGCGCTGGCCAGGGTGCGGGCGGATTCCTCGTCGAGCACCGCCGCCCCCGGCTTCAGCGTGCCCTGCTGATCGAAGTCGCGGCCCGAGGCCACCCGGGTGCCGTCGAGGGCCACCAGCGAGGAGGGGAAGGCCGGGCCCGGGTCCTCCGCGATGAGCGTGGCGTCGAGGCCCCAGTAGCTGGCGGCCCGGAAGGCCATCCGCTGGCGCTCGCGCTCGACCACGATCCTGGTGGCCACCGACTGGACCCGGCCGGCCGACAGCCTGGGCAGGACCTTCTTCCACAGGACCGGGCTGATCTCATAGCCGTAGAGGCGGTCGAGGATGCGCCGGGTCTCCTGGGCATCGACCAGGGGCACGTCGACGTCGCGGCAGTTGGCCACGGCCTGCTCGATGGCCTTCTTGGTGATCTCGTGGAAGACCATCCGCTTCACCGGCACCCGCGGGTTCAGCACCTGGCACAGGTGCCACGAGATCGACTCGCCCTCGCGGTCCTCGTCGGTGGCGAGATAGACGAGGTCGGCGTTCTTCAGCAGGTCCTTCAGCTTCTTGACCTGTTCCTTCTTCTCCTTCGGCACGATGTACAGGGGCTTGAAGTCGTTGTCGACGTCCACCCCGAGGCGGGCCCACGGCTCCTTTTTGTAGGCCGCCGGCACCTCGGCGGCCCCGTGGGGGAGGTCGCGGATGTGGCCGACGGAGGCCTCGACGGCGTAGTCGCGCCCGAGGAACTCGGCGATCTTCCTCGCCTTGGTGGGCGATTCGACGATGACGAGCGGCTTGGCCATGGGCCTACAACCTTTCGCAGAGCCGGGCGCTGTCGTCAACCCGGGCCCATCTGCGACGATGCCGGCCGTGGCCGTGGCCAGCGCTTCCCGAACAATCACCAAGGTGGCGCGCGCCAGCTCGGCCGATCTCGAGCGGCTCGGCCCGCCGGCGGTGGTGGCCGCCCTGGTTGCCCTCTACGCCGGGGTGTTCGGCCACCTCACCTCGCGCCAGCACGCCAACTGGCGGTCGTTCGGGTTCGACACCGGGATCTACGACCAGGGGATGTGGCTGCTGTCCCAGGGCCGTGACCCGTTCATGACCATCCGGGGCATGGACTACTGGGGCCACCACGTGGCCCTGATCGGCTACCTGTTCGCCCCGGTCTACTGGCTGGGCGGCGGCGTCGAGGTCATCACCGTGATCCACACGGCCTGGGTGGCGGCCGGCGCCATCCCGCTCTGGCTCCTGGCCCGCGACCGCTGGGCCCCGGTCGGCTCGGAAGGGGCCCGAAGCTGGCGCTGGGTGGCCTTGGCCGCGCCGGTGGCCTACCTCCTCCACCCGGCTGTCAACTGGGTGACTTGGTGGCTGTACCACCCCGACTCGCTGGCGATCACTCCCCTGCTGTTCGCCTGGTGGCTGGCCCGGGCCGAGCGGTGGCGGTGGTTCGCCCTGGCCTGTGCGGTGGCCATGGCCTGCAAGGAGGACGTGGCCCTGGCCGTGGCCGTGCTGGGCGTGGTCGTCGTCCTGCGGGGTCGCCTGTTCCCCCGGTCCCGGGCCGGCCTGGCCCAGCGCCGTGCGGGCCTGCTGACCGTCGCCGGCGCCGCCGCCTGGTTCCTCCTGGTCAGCAAGGTGGTGATCCCCCTGCGCAACGACCACGCCCCGGCCTTCTACGAGTCCTACTTCCCCTCCCTCGGCGCCTCGCTGGGCGAGATCCTCCGCAACCTGGTGGTACACCCGTCGCGCGCCCTCCGGCTGGTGACCCGACCCAAGGTTCCCGACTACGCCCTCAAGATGCTGGGCCCGGTCGGGTTCCTCACACCGTTCCTGGGCCCGCTCGGCCTGCTGGTCGCCGGGCCCCAGCTGGGCGTGAACCTGCTGGTCGAGGTGCAGGACGGCGCCACCATCAAGAGCCAGTACGCCTCGCTGCCCATCGTGGGCCTGTTCCTCGGCGTCGTCGAGGGCATGGCCCTGCTGCGCCGCCGCCCCCACCTGCTGCGGGCGGCGGCGGCGTGGCTGGTGGGCTGCGCCTTGATCGCCAGCCACCTCTACGGCCTGGCCCCCATCAGCCGCGAGTTCGACCGGGGCATCTGGGCCGACAAGCCGCGCCACAACGTGGCCGAGCTCGACCAGGCCTTTGCCACCGTGCCACCGCTGGGACGGGTGTCGACCAGCTGGAACGTCGTCACCCACTTCACCCACCGACCGATCGTCTACGAGTTCCCCAACCCCTGGTTGTCGTCGAACTACGGGCCCACCGGCTACGAGGTGGGCGACCCCACCACCGTCGACTGGATCGTGGTCGAGCACAGCTCACTCGGCGACAGGGAGAAGGCGCTTCTAACCCGCCTCCTGGCCGTCGGCGGGGGCTTCGAGGCGGTGCAGGCGGGCAACGACGTGACCGTCGCCCGCCGCACCGACTCCTAGGGCCTAGCGCTAGCGGCGGCGAGAGATGGCGCCGCGCTTGCGCTTCAGGCTGGAGGCCAGCTCCTTGTCCTTGACGGCCACGTCGGCGATGACGGCGTCATAGGCAGAGACCAGATCGGCTCGCAGATCGGCCGTTGCTCCCACCAGGGCACCGTCGTCGGCGGCGGCCGCCGACGCCACGTCGGTGGGGGCGTCGCCGCCCGGCGTCGGGTGCTGGCTGGAGGCGGCCGGGATGCCGCCCTCGGTGCCCATCACGTCGGCCTTGCGCTTGGAGAAGGCCACGGCGGCGATGAGCACGAGGGTGGCCAGGCCGGCGATGGCGTAGCGGGCCGGCTCGTTGTCCCGCAGGTTGATGATGGCGGGCAGGATCAGCAGGCTCACCAGGCTCATCACCTTGATCAGCGGGTTGAGGGCGGGGCCGGCGGTGTCCTTGAACGGGTCGCCGACGGTGTCGCCGATCACCGCTGCCTTGTGGCCCTCAGAACCCTTGCCGCCCTCGTGGCCGTCCTCGATGTACTTCTTGGCGTTATCCCAGGCCCCGCCGGCGTTCGACAGGTAGTTGGCCATCAGCTGGCCGACGAGGATGACGGCGGCCAGGAAGGCGCCGAGGGCCAGGAAGTTGATGCCGAAGCCCACGATCACCGGGGACAGCACGGCCAGCAGCGCCGGGGTGGCCAGCTCGCGCAGCGAGGCCGTGGTGCAGATATCGATGACCGGGCCGTAGTCGGGGCGCTTGGTGCCGGCCATGATCTGGCCGTCGGCGAACTGGCGGCGCACCTCCTGCACCACGACCCCCGCAGTGCGCCCGACGGCCCGGATGGCCAGGGCGCTGAACAGGAACGGCACCGCGCCACCGATGAGCAGGCCGATGAAGATCTTCGGGTCGGCGACGTTGATCTGGGTGAGCGGGTGGCGGTAGATGTCGTCACCGGTCACGAAGGCACCGATGTCCGGGAGGACCCCGGTGATCGAGTCGACGGTTCCTCGGAAGGCTTCTGAGTACCGCAGACCGAGCTCGCCGGCCGCCGACTCGACGTACGAGGCGAAGATTGCCACCGAGGCGATGACGGCCGACCCGATGGCGAAGCCCTTGGTGACGGCCTTGGTGGTGTTTCCCACTGCGTCGAGGGCCACCATGATCCGCTCGGGCTCCCCCTCGAACTCGCCCGACATCTCAGCGATGCCGGCGGCGTTGTCGGCCACCGGGCCGAAGGTGTCCTCGGACACGATGACGCCGGTGGTGGCCAGCATGCCCATGCCGGTCAGGGCCACGAGGTAGAGCGAGAACTGCAGGCTGCCGCCGCCGAGGGTGATGGCCACGCCGATGGCCGCGCCGATGGCGAGGATCGCGTACACCGAGGACTCGAGCCCCGACGAGGTGCCCGAGAGGACCACCGTGGCCGGGCCGGTGCGCGACGACTCGGCGATCTCGCGGACCGGGCCGAACTCGGTTCCGGTGAAGTACTCGGTGAGGCGGCTGATCCCCTGGGCCAGCACCAGACCGATGACCACGGCACCGAAGCACTTCAGGCCCTCGTGACCGCCACCGGGGCCGTCGTTGCCCACGTAGAAGAGCCCGAGCAGCAGGGTGCCGATGACCGTGATGACCCCGGCGGTGAGGAAGCCCCGGTTGATGGGCTTGAGGGCGTTGGTCTCGCCCTCCTTGGCCTTCACTGCGTAGACGCCGGCGATCGAGGCCACGACGCCGACGGCCCGGGCGGCCAGGGGGAAGACCAGGCCGAGGGCCGGGTTGGCGCCGATGGCGGCGAAGGCGGGGACGCCGAGGATGATGGCGGCGACGAGGGTGACCTCATAGGACTCGAACAGGTCGGCGGCCATGCCGGCGCAGTCGCCCACGTTGTCGCCCACGTTGTCGGCGATGGTGGCCGGGTTGCGGGGGTCGTCCTCGGGGATGCCCGCCTCGACCTTGCCCACCAGGTCGGCACCGACGTCGGCCGCCTTGGTGAAGATGCCACCGCCCACTCGCAGGAAGAGGGCCAGCAGCGAGCCGCCGAAGCCGAAGCCGACGAGGATGGCCGAGCTGGTGTTCTGGAAGATGAGGATGATGACCGTGGCGCCGAGGAGCCCGAGGCCAACGGTGAACATTCCGGCCACGCCGCCGGTGCGGAAGGCCACCTTCAGGGCTGCCGGCAGGCTGCCAGTTCGGGCTGCGGCCGCCGTGCGGACGTTGCCCTGGGTGGCCAGGGACATGCCGATGAGCCCGGTGAGACCGGAGAGCACGCACCCGGCGATGAAGGCCATGGTTCGGAACAGCCCGGACTGGAAGAAGCTGAGGGCCGTTCCGCCGCCGTCGGGCTTCACCACCTCGGTCGAGGTGAGGAACACGATGACCGCCAGCGGCACCAGGATGACGCCGATCGTCTTGAACTGGCGCCGGAGGTAGGCCTGGGCGCCCTCCTGGATGGCCGTGGCGATCTCGATCATCTTCGGCGTGCCCTGGTCGGCGGCGAGCACCCCCTTGGCCAGCACCACACCGACCAGCAGGGCCACCAGGGCCGAGGCGCCGGCGAAGCCGAGCACGAGAAACTCGCCCCCGTGCAGGGTGAAGCTCTGGTAGCCGCCTTCGGCGGCCAGCACTGTTGCTGTGGTCATGCGCTTCGCTCCTCGTGGGAAGTGTCTGTCACGGGTGCCGGGTTGCCCGGGGGGGTGAAGGGGCGGACGTAGATGTGCTGGGCGATGCGGTGGCTGAGGGTGCGGTCCTCACCGTCGACCCGTAGGACGAGGGGACCGTCGAAGGGGTGCTTCTCGCGGACCTCGACCGAGACCCCCGGCCGCAGCCCGAGCGTCTCGAGGAAGTCGATGACCTCTTTGTCGGTGGAGCCGGGGACGGCGACCACGGCGACGTCGCCCGGCTCGAGGCTGTACAGCGGCGGCAGGGCCTGGATCTCGGTGACCTCGGGCTCAGGGATCGGAAAGCCGTGGGGGCAGGTCACGGGGCGATGGAGGGCGACGTAGAGGCGCTCGAGCACCTCGTCGGGCAGATCGTGCTCGAAGGAGGGGGCCAGCCGGTCGGCCTCGTTCCAGGCGTAGCCCAGCATGTCGGACAGGAAGCGCTCGACCACCCGGTGGCGGCGGATGGCGCCGACGGCCATGCGCCGCCCGACCTCGGTGAGCTCGACGCCCTTGTAGGGGGTGTGGTCGGCCAGGAGCCGCTCGGCTAGGCGCTTGACCGTGGCGGTGACGGTTCCGGGGCTGACGCCGAGGGCTTCGGCCAGGTCGCCGGTGTGGGCGGGGCGCGGGGCACCGCTGCGGGGAACAGTCAGCCGATACACGGCCTTCAGGGTCTCGCGCTCGGATTTCGAGAGGGTTGCATCCATTGGTTTCAGCCGGCCGGACCATAGTTTTGCTCGACCAAAACTGCAAGAGCCCCTTCCCTCCGTGGTGCATCTTCATGTAGTTTCATGCTGTGGCTCTCCTCCCGGACCTCCAGGCCCTGCACGCCGCCGCCGCCGCCGTCGACCGGATCGCCGACCAGGTCGATGCCGACGCCGCCTCGGTCGACCGCCTCGTCGAGGCCGTCGCCTGGCGGGGACCCCGGCGGGAGCGGATCCTGTCGCTGGTCGCCGACGGGGCGATCGGCACCGGCCGGCGCCAGGCGGGCGCCGAGCGGGAGCTGGCCCGGGCCCTGCGCGAGCTGGCCGGCGAGGTGGAGCGCGAGATGCACGTCCTGGCCGACCTGGCCGCGCGGGCCCGCCGCCACCTCGAGGAGCTCCTGTCCCGGGCCCGGGCCGTGGCCGCACAGGCCGCCCAGGCGGCGGCCGAGGCCGTGCGGAGCATGGCCAGCGTGGCCTTCGAGGTGCTCACCGGCGATCCCGCCGGGGCCGTCCGGGCCGCCCAGTCCATGGTCGACCGGGCTGAGGACGCCCTCCGGTCGATCACCCAGCGCCTCCAGGGGCTGCCGGCGCCCCACGACCCGACCTGGCACCGCCTCGGCGTGGAGATCCTCCACTGGCAGCCGCTGTGATGGGCGCGCACCGGATCGGGGCCTGCGCCCGTCAGGACCCACGATGAGCGCGCCGCCCGATGACCTGCTGGTCGGGGGTGAGCCGGCCGCCATCCTGGCCGCGTCGTCGGCCCTGCACGAGGCGGCGTTCCGGACAGACGACGTCGCCCTGGACCTGGTCCGGGCCCTGGGACCGGCGGCCACCACCGTGGCCGCGGCCGTGCCCTTCGCCCCCGTGAAGGCCCTGGCCGTCAGGGCCGCCCTGGAGAACGTGGCGACCGGCCCCGCCGCCGGCCTCGGCCAGGTCGCCAGCCTCTACGAGGTGGCCTCCACCGAGCTGCGCCTCGCCGGCCAGGCCCTCGAGGCGGCGGGGGTGGCTACCGCCCTGGGCACCGGCCAGGCGCTCCTGCTGGCGGGCTACCGGCCTCGGACCCTCTCGGAGATCGATGGGGTCGACGTCCGGCGAGAGGCCCTGGCCCTCGGGGGGTCCAGCGGACCGGCCGGAGCCAGCGTGGCACTGGGGATGCGCCTCGTCGAGCGGCCCGACGGCACCACCTTCTACGTCGTCGAGGGGTCCCTCGGGGCCCGGGAGGCGACGGCGACCGGTGTGCAGGTGAACGGGGTGGGCGGATTCGCCGAGCGTGCCGAGGGGGCCGAGGTCACGCTGCGCTGGGCGGTGCCGACCAGGACCGACGCCCTGGCGATGGTGGCCGGGGTAGGGCCCGGCCTCCTCCCGCTGCTCGCCCGCGGCGAGCTGCCGGCACCCACCGAGACCACGGTGGCCACCACCGTGACGGCCACCGGCGTCGCCACCGCGCCCGTGCCCGTGGCCGGCGCCTCGGGGACGGCCGGCATGCGCCAGGAGGTCACGACGCTGGCCGACGGCAGCTCGCGCCTGGCGCTCACCGTCAGCGGGAGCGGGCAGGCCGCCCTCCTCGGCCTGGCCGGGGTCGGCGGTGCCGGGTCGCTGCGCATCGCCCTGGAGCGCAACCCCGCCGGGGCCATCACCCGCCTGAGCCTGACCACCTCCCAGGAGGTCGACCGGGGCCGCCACGGGCTGCCCATGATCGAGAACCTCAACCGGGAGGCGACGCTGGTGGAGCGGGAGTGGGGGGTGGATCTCGACCCACAGGCCCGGCACCACGCCGAACGCGTCGCCGCGGCCCTCGCCGTCGGTCTGGCCCCGGACGAGGCCGATGTCCGGGCCCTGACCCACCTCATCACCGGTCTCGGCTACGAGGAGACCACCTACGACGTACGCCACCAGCAGCTGTCGGTCGACGTGGCCCTCCCCAAGCTGGACTTCGGCGGATCGGTGGGCGTGGACATCGCCACCCGCCGCGCCCCCTGACCCCGGCGGCACCCACGCGGGCCGCTCGGCGTTGGTCAAGACCTCCCGATCGACTGCTACCGCAGGGTCGACCCGTCGACCGGCGCCTGATCGCCGTCGGCGGAGTCGTCCCTACCGCCGTCGAGGGATGCAGCCCCTTCGGCGGGCCTGGCGTCGGCACCGTCGGCCAGCTCCCGGCCCAGCGCCTCCTTTCGATCCTGGCGGCTGACGTGGTAAGGCACGGAGGTGACCACAGTGCCCTTGCGCTGCAGGAGGGCCAGCTTGAGGGCCAGGGCCGTCTGGTTGTGCAGGGCGTTCTCGTACCAGTGCTTCACCACGAACTCGGGGATGAGGACCGTGATCGTGTCGTCGTCCCACCGGGCTTCGAGCTCGTCGAGGAACGACAGGACGGGCTGGACCAGGTCGCGGTAGGGCGAGTGCAAGGCGTCGAGGGGCACGTCGATGCCCCGGTCATCCCACTCCCGCTGCAGCGCCTCCATGTCGTCGGTGTCGTCGGCCACGTGGACCGCGGCCAGGTGGGTGGGCCGCATGCTCTTGGCGTACTGCACCGCCTGCAGGACCCCGAAGTGGATGCGCCCCGGCACCAGCACGACCACGGTGTGGTTGACGGCCTGGGGCTTGACCCGACCCGGCTCCAGGACCAGCGCCGCCCGCAGGGATCGGTAGTGGCGGTTGATGAGCAGGAACACCCCGATGAAGGCGGGCACCACCACGAGCGGGAGCCAGGCCCCGCTGGAGAACTTGGTGACGGCGACGATCAGCAGGACGGTGAAGGTGGCGAGCGCGCCGAAGGAGCTGACGGCCACGTTCACCTGCCAGCGGTCCTGGCGGAGGCGGTAGGCCCGCCGGGCGATGCCCATCTGGCTGAGGGTGAACGAGGTGAACACGCCGACGGCGTAGAGGGGGATGAGCGCGTTCGTCACGCCGCCGAAGCCGACCAGCAGGGCGCCAGCGGCGAAGGCCAGGAAGAGCACGCCGTTGGAGAAGACCAGGCGGTCGCCGCGGTTGCCGAACTGGCGCGGCAGATAGCCGTCCCTGGCGATGAACGAACAGAGACGGGGGAAGTCGGCGTAGGCGGTGTTGGCGGCCATCGTGAGGATGCCGGCCGTGGCGATCTGCATGATCAGGTACAGCGGCCCCTCGCCGAACACGGCCCGGCCCATCTGGGAGAACACCGTCTCGTCGTCGCTCGGGTACGGGCGCAGGTGGTGGGCCAACCACGCCGTGGTGAAGAACAGGCTGCCCAGGATCACGGCCATCAGCACGAGCGTCCTCGCCGCGTTCTTGGCCGCCGGCTTGCGGAACACCGGGACCCCGTCGGAGATCGCCTCCACACCGGTGAGGGCCACCGCACCTGACGAGAAGCCCTTCAGGATCAGGAACAGCGTCAGGTCGCCGCCGCTGAGGAGGTTGCCCTCGAAGGCCTCAGGGTCGAACTCGATGGGCCCGAGCGGGGTCCCCAGGTACTCCTGGAACAGGCCGTAGCCGACCAGCAGCGACAGCATGCCGATGTACAGGTACGTGGGGCCGGCGAACACCCGGCCCGATTCCTTGATGCCCCGCAGGTTGGCCACGGTGATGAGGCCGATCAGGCCCAGGCCGATGAGCACTCGCTGGTCCTTGAGCCCCTGGAGGGCCGGGATCGAGGTGATGGCGGCAACGCCGGCGGAGATGGACACCGCGACGGTCAGGATGTAGTCGATGAGCAGCGAGGCTCCGGCCAGCAGGCTCGGGTAGCGCCCGAGGTTCTCCTTGGTGACCATGTACGACCCGCCACCGTTCGGGTAGGCAAAAATCGTCTGCCGGTAGCTGACCACCACGATCGTGAGCAGGATCGCCACGCCGATGGCGATGGGCACCAGCGAGTCGAGCCCGAGGGCCAGGCTGGAAGCGCCGAGGGCGGTGACGAACAGGATCTCCTCGGTGGCGTAGGCCGTGGAGGAGATGGCGTCGGACGAGAAGACTGACAGGGCGACGGACTTCGGGATCCGCTGGTGCTCCTGCTCCTCGGTGGCGATCGGCCGGCCCACCAGCAGCCGCTTCAGCACGCTCACGGTGTTTCCCGCCGTGCCCCGGGACTCGCTGTCCGGTCGCTCACGTCGCCACCCTACGGCTCCTGTCAGGTTGCGACAGCGGAGCGAGGGGTCTTGACTCTCCCCATGCACGTCATCGTGGTGGGGTGCGGCCGGGTGGGCCGCGAGCTCGCGGTTGACCTCGTGGCCGGCGGGCACCAGGTCGCCATCATCGACAAGCGCAGCACGGCCTTCCGCAACCTCCCCGAGCGCTGGACCGGGCAGTCCGTCGTGGGCTTCGGGTTCGACCGCGACACCCTGGAGAACGCCGGCATCAAGGACGCCGGGGCGCTGGCGGCGGTGACCAACGGCGACAACACCAACATCGTCACCGCCCGCATCGCCCGGGAGACCTACGAGGTCCCCAACGTCGTGGCCCGCATCTACGACCCCCGGCGGGCTGCGGTCTACCAGCGCCTCGGCATCCCGACCGTCGCCACGGTGTCGTGGACCACCGACCAGGTGATCCGCCGGCTGTTCCCCGAGCAGCGCTCCGTCGACTGGGTCGACGCCAGTGGCTCGCTCAGCCTGCTCGAGGTGGCCCTCCCCGACGGCTGGTGCGGCCACCGCCTGTCCAAGCTCGAGGGGCCCGGCTGGAAGCTGGTCGGCCTGCACCGGGCCGGCACCACCCGCCTGGCCGAAGGCGAGCTGGTGGGCCAGGAGGGCGACGTCCTGCACGTCGCCCTCCGCAAGGAGCACATCGACGAGCTCGACGCCCGCCTCAACGCCGGAGGAACGAACGCATGAAGGTCGCCATCTGCGGGGCGGGCAAGGTGGGCACCTACATCGCCTCCGACCTCCTCGCCGCCGGCCACGACGTCCTGGTCATCGAGAAGGACGCCGACCGGGTGGCCCGGGCCTCGGCCCTTCAGGTGCGGTGGTTCGTGGCCGACGCCTGCGAGCTGTCGTCGCTGCACGAGAGCGGCCTGGCCGAGGTCGAGGTGGTGGTGGCGGCCACCGGCGAGGACCAGGTCAACCTGGTCATCTCCCTGCTGTCCAAGCAGGAGTTCGCCGTCCCCCGCGTCGTGGCCCGGGTCAACCACCCGAAGAACCACTGGCTGTTCAACGAGAGCTGGGGCGTCGACGTGGCCGTATCCACCCCCCACCTGCTCACCGCCCTGGTCGAAGAGGCGGTGAGCGTCGGCTCGCTGGTCCAGCTCCTGCAGTTCGAGGGCGGCGACGCCAGCCTGGTCGAGGTCACCCTCGCCCCCAGCTCGCCGGCCGCCGACAAGGCCATCGTCGAGCTCAGCGTCCCCCGAGACGCCTCGATCGTGGCCCTGGTCCGCCAGCGCAAGCTGATGGTCCCCCGGGGCGACACCGTCCTGCAGGTCGGCGACGAGGTGCTGGCCCTGGTGACCAAGGAGTCCGAGGAAGCCGTCCGCCAGCTCCTCGTCGGCGCCGCCGCCGTGTCGGGCGACTAGCCCAGCAGCTCGTAGACCGGGTTGTAGAGGGTGGGGCGGCCGGTGCGGCCGGCGGGGGTGGGGCGGCCGGAGACGATCAGCTTGGCGCCGGGGCGGATGCCGGCGATGCGGCGCCGCCCGGTCCACAGGACCACCAGGCAGCCCGTGCCGTCCTGGACCGTGGCCTCGAGCCAGGGCGAGCCCGTGCTGGACGGCACGATCCGCAGGCTGGTGATCTGACCGGCGACGGTGGCCTCGGCCCGCGGCTGCATCTGGCCGATGGTGGTGGTGACGCCCGAGCGGGAGCAGAACTCGAGCAGCTTCTCCCGGTCGACGGTGTCCTGGCTCGTGGTGACCTTCTTCAGCAGACCCTTGAGCGTCAACGTGAACCCTCCTCGTCCAAGCCGGCGTCGTCCCAGGCGGCCTCGAGGTCGATCTCGTCGAGGTCGAGCAGGTCGGGGCCGAGTTCGCCGAGCGACGGCGGGCAGTGCAGCACCATGGTGACGGTGGTGCCGCTGTCGTCGGAGCTGAAGGTGACCTCGTCGACCAGGTTGCGGATGATGGGGATGCCGAGGCCCCGCTCGAAGTTGAGCCGGTCGGGGTCGGTGACCGCCGGGTGGGCCGACAGCTCCATGAGGTCGAACCCGGGGCCCCGGTCCTCGACCGTCACCACCAGGCGCTCGTCGTCCTCGTCGACCCGGATCGTGACCCGCTCCACCTCGTCCTTGGCGCCGTGGGCCTCGATGGCGTTGGTGCAGGCCTCGGACAGGGCCAGGGTGAGGTCGGCCACCCTGTCGTCGGCCAGCGACCGCCGGCTCTTGGCCGCAGTGGACACGACGAGGCGGGCCACCGCCACGAACTCGGCCCGCGGCGGGATCTCGAGGCTGAGGACGACGTCGGTGGACCCGGGCACGGCGACGGTCAGCCGGCGACGGCTGCGTCGACCGTCTCGTGGATGGTGAACGCCCGGTTCAGACCCGTGATCTCGAAGACCTTGAGGATCCGGGGCTGGGTGCAGACCAGCGTGAGGTCGCCATCGAGGCCACGCAGGCGCTTCATGCCGCCGATCAGGACGCCGAGGCCGGTGGAGTCGAGGAAGTCGACGCCCTCGAGGTCGACCACCACCTTCTGCGCTCCCTGGCTGGCCAGCTCGACCAGCGTCTCCCGCAGCTTGGGCGCCGTGGCGATGTCCACCTCGCCGCGCACGGCCACCACCACGAACGGCTGACGGGCCTCGTCAACCTCGATCCCCAGGTCCATCGAACGAACCCTACTCGTCGGCTGCAGGCGCATCGGTAAGCGGAGCCTCCCGCGCCCGACCCGTGTAGGCCATCCGCCGGGCGATGTTCACGGCGTGGTCGCCGAGGCGTTCGTAGAAGCGCCCGACCAGGGCCATCTCGATGGCCACGGGCAGGCTGACGCTGCCGGAGGCGATCTCGGCGGTGAGGCTGTTGTGCAGCTCGTCGAGCTCGTCGTCGCCGAGCTCGATGCGGCGGGCGGCGGATCCGTCCCGCTCTCCGTAGGCGTCGGCCGCCATCCGCCACAGCTCGACCCCCACCCGGCCCATCTGGTCGACCAGGCCGCGGATGCGGGGCGTCAGCTCCTCGGCCAGCCCCCGCGCCGCCCGGGCGGCGATGTGCTCGACCAGGTCACCCGAGCGCTCGAGCTCGGGCACGATGCGCAGCACCGACAGCAGGAAGCGCAGCTCGCTGGCCACCGGCCCCTGCAGCGCCACCTCGCGCAGCGTCAGCTCCTCCACCCGCTGGTACATCTCGTCGACCACGAGGTCCTTCTGCACGACCCGGAGGCCCGCCTCCCGGTCACCCGACAACAGGGCGTCGGTGGCCGCCGCCAGCCCTTCGGTGACCAGGGCGAAGAGCTGGGTGACGTGGCCGTCGATCTCGTCGAGGCTCTGGTGGAAGGCGATGCGCAGCTCGGTGGTCACGGCGAGCCGGCCTCGGGGCGGCCGATCAGGATGGGCCGGCTCGACACCGCAGGCCTGGGTTCCGGTGGCGGCCCCGGCGCCGGGGGCGACTCGAAGACGTGGTCCGGGGACGGAGCGGGAGGCGGAGCCACGGGCAGGAGCTCCCCGTCGTCGGGGCGCAGCACCTCGCCCCGCAGCCACAGGACGTGGGCGGCCACGACCGCGCTGAGGAGAGCGCCGGCGACGTAGGCCAGCTGCGGGGTGCGCTCGTCGCCGCCACCGGCGGGCCCGCCGAAGGCCGCCTCCCCGTCCTCGGTAGGCAGCTGGACCTGGCCGCCCTCGGGTGTCGACGGGTACGGGAGCAGGGGGTCGTAGCTCCCCTCCTCGTCGTCGGAGCCCGGGACGGCGGCGGTCAGCCCGTCGGGGAAGCTCAGGACAGGGGTGGCCCCACCCGGCGCGGAGGAGCCGGGGACCGCCTGGCCGAGCTTGAACACCGGGACCCCAGGGGCGGCCGGGTTCCGACCCGGGGTCGCCGGAGGGGGCGTCGCGCCCGGGGCGGCAGGCCCGCCAGGGCCTGGGCCCTGGGACCCGGGCGGGCTGGGGGTCGTCGTCGGCGGGGGCGGGGGCGGGGGCGGCGGCGCCGGCACCGCGAGGGTGGCGGTCACGTAGTCCGACCGCTCCGAGGTGGTGTCGCGGGTGGGCCCGTTGCGGGCCGACCGCACCGCGTAGGTGACGGTGGCGGCATCGGCGGGCGGCACGTCGTCGGTCCAGCTCGTGGTGGCCGGCGGCACGGGCGGCATCGTCTCGACGGGCCCGGAGCCCACCCGCCGGGTCAGCTCGTAGCCCGCGGTGTCCGGGTCAGGGCTCCTGTCCCAGGTGACCACCGCCGAGCGCGGCGGACCGGCCTCGAACCGGGCCCGGACGTTCGCCGGCGGCCTGGCCCGGACGCTGACACTGAAGGTGACCGTGCCGCTGCGGGTCCCGTCACGCCGCACGTCACCCAGGCCGTCGTCGCAGTTGAACAGCCCGGTGCCGGCGTGGCTGGCCCGCACCTGGGCGGTGTACTGGCCGTTCAGCGTCAAGCCACCCACACCGACGTCGTACCGGGCGCCGGGACCGACCTCGCCACCCGTCCTGCGCACCGCCGGCGGGAGAGGGCCGGGCGAGCCGGTGAAGTTGATGTCGAGCACCCGGTCGCCCTGCCCCTGCTTGACCGCGAACGGCCCGCTGAAGCTGACCGAGGGCGTGCCGGACGGGGCCGCCGAGGTCGGGCTGTCGATGCCGAACGAGCACACGTAGGCCGCCGCGGGGGCTGCCCCCGGCCCGGCCCACACCCCGACGGCCGCGGCGAGGGCGGCGGCGCCACCAAGGGCCCGGCCCCCCACCCAGGTCACCCCGAAGCCGCCCTGCCCGCCACCTTCCGGGCACGGATGATGAGGCGCTCCTTGAGCGAGCCCTTCGGGTGGCAGGTGGTGAGCGTGAGCTCGGCCTTGGACGGGTCGTTGTCGATCACCCGCAGGTCGTTCGGGGCCACGACCCACGCCGCCTGAAAGCCGGCCGGGCTGCGGAAGGGGGCGGGGGCCTTCTCGACCTCGTAGTCGCAGCGGCCGATCGGCGTCTCGAGGGTGATGGTGTCGCCCGGCTTCAGCTGGTCGATGTTGGCGAACGGCTTGCCGTAGGTGGTGCGGTGGCCGGCGATGGACATGTTCCCGTTCTCGCACGGCAGCGCCGTCTGGGCGTAGTGGCCGGCGCCGGCCCGCAGGGCCGAGGTGGTGGTGCCCTCCACGACCACGGTGTCGACGCCGATCGCCGGGATCTTGATCCTGGTCAGGGCGTCGCCCACCCCGACCTTTTTGTCCCGGTAGGCCTGCTGCAGCCGGGGGCTGGCCAGCTCGGTGTCGAGCTGGCCTTGGAGGCGGTCGTGCTGGAAGTTGGTGTAGACCGGGTAGCCGAGCAGGCCGACGGCGCCGACCAGCAGCACCACCGACAGGGCCGAGAGGCCCTTGCGTGCTCCGGGGTGCGAGCGCAGAAACCTGATCAGCCCATCCACGGATGTGTTCTCCTCTTATCGTCAGCGCGCGCCCGGCGATGACCGGGACCCCAAGAGGTTACCGGGGGCGGTCAGCTCCCCGGAGGTCGGGAAGCTCAGCAGGTTCCCGCACCGCTCAGGTCCCTTCCACCGCCATGGTCGCCGACGCCGTCAGCTCGACATCGGGGAGGAGCGGCCCCACGAGCGGCACGTCGGTGGCCGCCCGGTGGCGCACCACGACCCGGGCCAGCGTCGGACGACCCGGAACGCGCTCGACCGCGACCTCAGTGCGCCGGGGGGTCAGGCGACCCGAGCGGGCGGCGTCCCGGGCCGCCTCCGGATCAGGGTCGACGCTGGCCCGCCGCGCCCCCTCCCGGGCTCCCTGGACAACCGCCACCTGATCAGCCACCACCAACCCCGCCTGGACCACCACCAGCAGCAGGACCGCCACCACCGGCAGACACAAGGCCAGCTCAACACTGGCCTGCGCTGTATCTCCCGCCGTGCATCGGCGACCCCTTACCACCTGCCTTCCCTCCTGCGGGGCTCGACCTCGCCCAGGGGGCTCGGCCTTCGCTCCTCGTCAGTCCAGGCAGGTGACGGGGCCGCCTCGCCGGCTCGCTCGCTGCGCTCGCGCGTCTGCTCGTCGGTGCGTCGGCTCACGACGTGGCTCGCAGGTCGTCACCCGGGAACTGGGCCCGGTCTTCCGTGCGGGCCGGCGGTTGCATCGCCGGCTCAGACCTTGCGCTTGATGCTGGCGAGGACGGCGTCGAGGAGGGCGCCCAGGGCGCCGGTTCTGGTGGCCCAGGCGACGAGGAGGAGGGCGACGGCGGCGGCGCCCAGCAGGACGAGGGCGTACTCGGTGGTGGCCTGGCCCCACTGGCTGCGCAGCCACAGGATCGGACGGTCGGGCATGGTTCCTTCTTTCGGGTCGACGGGCTCAGGCCCGCAGGTCACGGAGGGCCCCCACAGCCAGCGGGGCGATGGTCAGCAGCCCGAGGGCTGGCAGGGTGCAGGTGACGAGGGGGAAGAGCAGCAGGATCGGGACCCGGCGGGCCCGCTCCTCGGCCCGGTGCCGACGAGCCGTGCGGGCCTCGGCAGCCAGGCGCTCCAGGCTCGGGCCGAGGCTGGTGCCGTGGCGGGACGAGTCGGCCAGCGCCGCCAGCAGCGGGCGGGCCCCGTCACCCCCGGCACCCAGCGCGGCGGGCACGTCGTCCAGCACATCGGCCAGTCGGCGGCCGCGCCTGACCGCCTCGGCCGACGCCTCCCCCAGCGCCGCCGCCAGGGCACCGGGGCCTCGCCGGCCCACCGCCGCGACGGCCAGCGGGGCGGTGAGGCCGGAGGCGACGGCCAGGCCGAGGAGGTCGATGACCTCGGGCAGCTCGTCGAGCACAGCCCTGCCTGCCGCTCCCCGGACCCGGCCCCGCCTGGCCCGGGACACCAGCGCCGGCAGCACCCCCACCACCACCGCTCCTGGCCACACCGCCGGGAGCACGGCCACCACCAGGCCGGCGAGCACGATCCCCGCCCCGACGGCCCTCGGATCAGCCGGGACCCACCCCGACCTCCCAAGGGCCTGGGCGGCCCCACGAACAGCGGCGACCCCGATCCGAGCCAGCATGCCGTCGCCGCGCTCTGCTTCCCGCCGTGCATCGGCGACCCCTTTCCACCTGCCTTCCCTCCTGCGGGGCTCGACCTCGCCCCAGGGGGCTCGGCCTTCGCTCCTCGTCAGTCCAGGCAGGTGACGGGGCCGCCTCGCCGGCTCGCTCGCTTCGCTCGCGCGGCGGGAGGTGAGGCAGTGCGTCGCCGCCGCGGCCAGGGCAGACCAGGCGAGGGCCAGGAGGGTGGGGGTCATGTGGCGCCGGCCCGGGTGATGCGGGCCATCCAGGCGGCGCCGGCGGCGTCGAGGAGGAGGCCGATGGCCAGGCAGCCCTGACCGAGGGGGGAGCGCAGCAGGACCGAGGCGGTGCGGGGGTCGGCGGTGGCGGCGAGGGCGGCGAACAGGAGCGGGGCGACGGTGAGGACCACCGCCGACAGGCGGGCCTGGGTGGCCAGGGCCCGCACCTCGCCCGCCGCCGCCTGGCGCTGACGGAGGGTGAGGGCGACGCCGTCAAGCGCCCGGGCGCCGCCGCCGCCCACCTCGGCGGCCAGCGCCAGCGCGGCCGCCGCCAGGCGCACGCCGGGCAGCGCTCGCTCGACGGCCCAGCGGTCGAGGGCGGCGACCAGCCCGTCGCGTGCTGCGCCCGACACGACCGTCGCCAGGTCGGGGGCCACGGCCGGGGCCGCTGCGGTGGCGGCGGTCGCCAGGGCCACGGGCAGCGAGGCACCGGCCCGCAGTCCCCGTGCCGTGGCCTCGAGGACGGGGGGCAGGGCCGCCTCGATCGCCGCCGGCCCTCTCCCCTGGCGGGTCCCGAGCAGCAACCATGGTCCCCCCACGCAGGCGGCGAGGCCGAGACCGGCCAGGGCGGGGCCGCCGGCGAGCCAGCCCAACGTCACGCCGCCGGCGGTCAGGCCAGCCCAGACCCGGGCCCACGCGCAGGCCCGGCCGGCGATGCCGGCCTCGGCCAGGCGGGCGGCCAGCCAGGCTGGGCGATCGGTCCGTGCGGCCGAGGCTCGCCGGAGGGCGGCGGCCCGGCCCCGGGCGGGGGCGGTCTGCCAGGCCGCCTGGGACGAACCGACGGACCACACCACGGCAGCGGCCAGTGCCGCGGCGACCAGGGCCCTCATGGCCCGCCGACCCGTGCTGGCCCTGCGGGGCTGGTGGGACGGCGGGCGCCGCGGCGGGGCTTGGCCAGCAGGTGCCGGCCGTCGGCGAGGAGGCGCACGGGCACGGAGTCGGCCTCGACGGGCACGGCTTCGACCTCGGCCACCGCGGTGATGGTGCGGCCTCCTTGCGCGTCGCGGGCCACGTGCACGACGGCATCGACGGCGGCGGCCAGCTGGGCCCGGACGGCGCCGAGGGGCAGGCCGATCCCCGACATGAGGACGAGGGTCTCGAGGCGCCGCAGGGCGTCGGCCGGACCGTTGGCGTGGACGGTGGCCAGGCAGCCGGCGTGGCCGGTGTTGAGCGCCTGCAGCAGGTCGACGGCCTCACCGCCCCGTACCTCCCCCACCACAAGCCGGTCGGGGCGGAGGCGCAGGGCGCTGCGCACCAGGTCGCGCACCGTCACCTGGCCCACCCCCTCGGCGTTGGCGGGCCGGGCCTCGAGGCGCACGACGTGGGGCTGGGGCAGGCGCAGCTCGGCGGCGTCCTCGACGGTGACGACCCGTTCGGTCTGCGGCGCGCAGCCGGCGAGGGCGTTGAGGAGCGTCGTCTTGCCGGCGCCGGTGCCTCCCGAGATCACCAGGTTCCACCCGGCGCTGACGGCGGCGGACAGGAGCTCGGCCACCGGTTCGCTGCACCAGGCCGACAGCGGTAGGGGCCGCACCGAGAAGCGGCGCACGGCCAGGCACGGCCCGTCGACCGCCACGGGGGGCACCACGGCGTGGACCCGTGACCCGTCAGGCAGGCGGGCGTCGACCACCGGGCTCGACCGGTCGATCCGCAGCCCGAGCGGGGTGACGATCCGCTCGAGCAGCAGCTCGATCTCAGCCCGCCCCAGCTGCCGCCCGGTCCCCTCGAGCACCCCCGCCCGCTCCACCCACACCGACCCGTCCCCGTTCACCAGCACATCACTGACCAAAGGATCCGCCGCAAACGACCCCAACGGCCCGAGATCAACCGCCACCGCAACCACCACCGCCGCCTGGCTGCTGCTCTCCGCACTCAGGGCCACAAGACCCAGCGAGTCCGCGACGCCGAGGGACGGCCACGGCGGGGGGGCGTGGGGGGCCCGCCCCCCACAGATGGCCCGCAGGAGGCTCCGCCTCCGAGGAGCCTGAGCGCGGCCGAAGGCCGCTCGACACGGGGTGGGGGGTCGGGGGGGAGGGGCGCCAGCCCCTCCCCCACGAAGGTCTCAGGGCTCGGGCCATCGTGCGGGGGAGGCCGGTGCCGAGGAGGCCGGCGTCGACGCGGCGGGCCACGGCGGGGTCCCAGGGGACGACGGCCACGACGGGGATGCCGAGCGCCGCCTCGACGTCGGATCGGCCGAGGGCCCGGTGGGGTTCCTCGACCAGCACCACGCCGCTCGGGCGGAGGGGGGCGGCGACGGCGCGGCGCAGAGCCAGGAAGCACGGGCGCACCACGAGCAGCGAGGTGGTGGCGGCCAAAGCCAGCTCGAGGCCGACGCCGTCGGCCGACAGGACGCCGGCGTCGACGACGACGGTGCCCTGGCCGTCCAGGGCGGCGGCCAGGCCGGGACCGTCGGCCAAGGGGCCAGGGCCTCGGGGCACCAGCCTCAGGCCGGGGCCGGCTTCGGCGCAAAGGCGGTCGAGGTCGACGCCTTCGACCCAGCCGGTGAGCCCCTCGTGCGGCTCGGGCAGGCCGAGGGCGGCGGGAAGGTCGCCGCAGAGGTCGACCAGCAGGGCACCTCCGGCCTCGGCGGCCAGGAGGTGGGCGAGCGCGGCGGCCACGACGGTGGTTCCGCTGCCGCCCTTGGACGACCAGCAGGTGATGAGCACGAAGTTCCCCGGGAGTCAATGTCACGAGCGCAAGGCATCGAGGCGCAACGACGTAACACAGGGGGAGGTGAACAGCGCCGAAGATATGCCCACGAGCACCGATTCGTCAACCCCTAGCCTCTTCGAGCGTGGAGGCCGCTTTCTTCGACCTCGACAAGACGGTGATCGCCAGCGCGTCGATGGTCGCCTTCGGGCGGAGGTTCTACGACGCCGGCATGATCTCCCGACGCACGGTGCTGCGGGGGCTGTGGGGCCAGCTCGTCTACCTGCACCTCGGGGCCAGCGAGGAGAAGCTGACCCGCATGCGCGAGACCGTGCTCGCCCTCACCCGGGGCTGGGACCAGGGCAAGGTCAGCGCCATCGTCGAGGACGCCCTCACCTCGGTGGTCGAGCCGATCATCTACGCCGAGGCGCTGGAGCTGATGGCCGAGCACCGCCGGGCCGGCCGCCGCATCGTCATCGTCTCGGCGTCGCCTGAGGAGATCGTGAACCCGATCGGCCGGCTGCTCGACGTCGACGACGTGCTGGCCAGCCGCTCCCAGCTCGACGACGAGGGTCGCTACACCGGGGGGATGGCGTTCTACGCCTACGGGCCGTTCAAGGTCGACGCCATGCGGGACCTGGCCGGCCGGCGGGGCATCGACCTGGCCGCGTCCTTCGCCTACTCCGACTCCTACACCGACCTGCCCATGCTCGAGGCGGTGGGCCACCCGGTGGCGGTGAACCCGGACCGGCCGCTGGCCAAGGCGGCCCGGGACCGGGGCTATGAGGTGCGGTCGTTCGCCCGCCCGGTGCGGCTGCGTGACCGGCTGCCAGCCCACACGGGCCAGGCCACGGGGGTGGCGGCCGGCGTGGCCGCCCTCGGTCTGGGCGCCGCGCTGTGGTGGCGGTCGGCCCGGCGGGTCAGCTCGCTCGCAGCTTCTTCGCCGCCAGGGCTCCGAGGGCGACGAGCAGGGCGAGGATGACGAGCTTCTTCACGAGGGGGCGAGGGTAGCCGCTCCACCGAGAACCGCCCCGTGAGGGTCTAGGGTCGCCGGTGGAGGTGTCCGAGTACCTGGTGGGCTCCGCCGCCTTCAACGCGGTCGGGGCAGGCGATCCCTGCCCGGCGGGTTCGATTCCCGTCCACCTCCGCCAACACCGACCGCCGAGTCGCTAGACCGTCAGGAGGTCGCGGGCGCCGGTGTCGGAGCTCGGGTGGCGGAGCTTGGACATGGCCCGGGCCTCGATCTGGCGGATGCGCTCCCGGGTGAGGTTGAAGTGCTCGCCGACCTCCTCCAGGGTGCGGGGCTCGCCCCGGTCGAGGCCGAAGCGCAGGCGCAGGATCTCGCGCTCACGCTCGTCGAGGGGCGAGAGGAGGCGGGTGATCTCCTCGGGCAGCAGGGCGGTGGCGGCCATGTCGAAGGGCGACTCGGCGGCCCGGTCCTGCACGACGTCGCCCAGCTCGGCGTCACCATCCTCCCGCAGGGGCTCTGACAGCGACAGGGGCTCGAGAGCGAACCGCAGCGCCTCGGTGACCTTGTCCTCGGGCAGCTCGACCTCGATCGACAGCTCCCGCTGGGTGGGCGGCCGGCCGAACTTGAGCTCGAGGCGGGAGCGGGCCTTCTGCAGGCGGGCCAGGGTGTCGCCGGCGTGGACCGGCAGGCGGATGGTGCGGCCGGTGTTGGCGATGCCCCGGGTGATGGCCTGACGGATCCACCAGGTGGCGTAGGTCGAGAACTTGAAGCCCTTGCGCCAGTCGAACTTCTCAACGGCGTGCATGAGGCCCAGGTTCCCCTCCTGGATGAGGTCGAGGAGGGGCAGGCCCGAGGCCTGGTACTTCTTGGCGATCGACACGACCAGGCGGAGGTTGGACTCGACGAATGCGTCGGTGGCCTCGTCGCCGCCCCGGATCTGCCGCTTCAGCTCGCGCTTGCGGGCCGCAGACAGGTCCTTGCCCTTCTCCTCCAGGTCACGCCGCGCCGCGGCGCCCACCTCGATCGCCTGGGCCAGGCGCACCTCGTCGGCCTTGGTGAGGAGGTTGAACTGGCCGATGTCAGTGAGGTAGAGCCGTACGAGGTCCTCCTCGTCTCGCTCAACACGCTCCTTCGGCATTGGCTGTCGAGGGTTCCTTCCTGCGATCCTGCGGTGCTGCTGCCGCACCCTGTGCCAGACGTCGTCTGACCTTGCAGTTCAGTCGGTTGCGTCGGGCCCTGGTTGGGCTGGCGCGGCGTAGCCCAACTGTACCGACGCGGTCAAGAGGGGGCGCGAACGGGGCGATCCTGCAGATCGCATCAGGTGAGGAGGGGGCCGGCGGCGACGAGGAGGCACTCGAGCTCGGCCTGGCGTTCGGCGGCCCTCCTGATGTCGACCGGGTCCACCAACAGCCGTTGCAGGAGGCGCTCGCCGGCCCGCTGGTCCTCGACCAGGTCGGCGAGGACCAGGCGCAGCGTGCGGATCGTCGGGGCGTCGGCCACCGCCGAGGCCCGCTCGAGGTGGTCGGCGTGGGCGCAAGACAGGCGGGGCAGCAGGCACCGGTGAAGGCCGGCCAGCCGTTCGATGGTGGTGGGGGCGCCGGCCAAGGCGGCCACGGCCTCCTCGACCCCCGCCGAGGCCGGCCGCACCCAGGTGTCCGGGTCGACACCGTGCAGGCTGGGCAGGCGCTCGGCCCACAGGCCGGCGTGCCAGCCGTGGTGGGCCGAGTGGGTGGCCAGGGCGATCTTGGCCTCGGGCTCGGCCACGGTGGTCACCCAGCCGCCAATGACCTCGAAGAGCCGGGCGTCGAGCCACCGGGCGGCTCCGGCCCGGCGGGCGGTGGCCAGCAGGTCGAGTGCGGGCGGGTCGAGCGGCCCCCCTTCGCGCACGATCGGCAGGCTACCGATGACGGGCTCCGGCCACCATGTGACGAAATTCACATGGGGTTCGGGAGCAAACGGGGCATGGCCGCCGTTCCTAGGTGGGTATTCAGATCCCCGCCGCCGGTGAGTGGCGGGCGTGCCGCGCCGGGAACCCCCCCTTCCAGCGTGGCACCGGCGCCAGGCGTTGGCCCTCTCCACCCCCCCGGAGAGCGGCCGACGCTGCGCTGCGCCGTCCGATCAGCCCCGGTAGCGGTTGACGATGGGGATCCGGCGGTCCTTGCCGAAGGACTTGGCGGTCACCCGCACCCCCGGCGGGCTCTGCCGGCGCTTGTACTCGGCCAGGTCGACCAGCCGGGTCACCCGGTCCACCAGACCCGGGTCGAAGCCGGCGGCCACCAGCTCGGCCTTGGTCATGTCGCGCTCGACGTAGGCCTCGAGAAGCGGGTCGAGCACCTCGTAGGGCGGCAGGCTCTGGTCGTCCCGCTGGTCGGGGCGCAGCTCGGCCGACGGCGGCTTGGTCAGCACCTCCAACGGCACGACGGCGCGGCCGGCCCGTTCGTTGATCGCCGCGGTGAGGCGGACGACCAGGGTCTTGGGCACATCCTTGATGACGGCGAACCCGCCAGCGGTGTCGCCGTAGAGGGTCGAGTAGCCCACGGCCAGCTCGCTCTTGTTCCCCGTGGTGAGCACCAGCCAGCCGTGCTGGTTGGACAGGGCCATCAGGGTGACACCCCGGATCCGGCTCTGCAGGTTCTCCTCGGCCAGCCCGTCGACCGAGGTCATGTCGAGGAGGGCGGCGTGGGCCGCCTCGATGGCGATGGTGCGGAAGTCGATCCCGAGGTTGCGGGCCAGCTCGGCGGCGTCACCCTCGGACGAGTCGGAGGAGTAGCGGCTGGGCATGGCCACCCCGTGCACATGGTCGGCTCCGAGGGCCTCGACGGCGAGGCAGGCCACGATGGTCGAGTCGATCCCGCCCGACAGGCCGATGACCACGTCGGTGAACCCGCTCTTGGTCACGTAGTCGCGGGTGGCCAGCACCAGGGCCCGGTGCACCTCCATCACCTCGTCGGGGGGCACGGCCATCGGTCGCTCCTGGTCAAGCGGAGGCCGCGGCTCGGGGCCTGGGTGGGTGACGGCAACCAGCGGCAGCGAGGGGGCCGCGGTCCGCCCCCGGGGGTCGAGGAGGCGCTTGCGGAACACCGGGCGCACGTCGATCTCGACCACGGCGAACGCCTCCTCCATCACGGGCAGCCGGGCCAGCAGGGTCCCGTCGGCGTCGAAGACCAGGCTGCCGCCGTCGAAGAGCAGGTCGTCCTGGCCGCCAACCAGGTTGACGTACACCAGGGCGCACGAGGAGTCGGTGCACCGCGTGGCCAGCATCCGCTCGCGCTCAGCCGAGCGGCCCCGGTAGTAGGGCGAGGCGCTCAGGTTCAGCACCACCTCGGCGCCGCCGGCCGCCTGCTCCTGCATCGGCCCCCTCGGCGACCAGAGGTCCTCGCAGACGGTGACCCCGACCTCGGTCTCGCCGAAGCCGTAGAGCTGCAGGGGCTCCGGGCCGGCGGCGAAGTAGCGCTGCTCGTCGAACACCGCGTAGTTCGGGAGCAGCCGCTTGCGGTAGGTGCCGACGACCCTGCCCCCGGCGCACACCGCCGCCGCGTTGTGCAGGTCACGGCCCTCGTCGACGAAGCCGACGACCGCCGCACACCGCCCGGTGGCGGCGGCCACGTGGTCGAGGGCCTCCCGGTTGTCGCGGACGAAGCCCGGCTTCAGGACCAGATCCTCGGGCGGGTAGCCGGTGATAGCCAGCTCGGGGAACACGGCCACGTCGCAGTCGGCCTCCTCGGCCTGGGCGTACATGGCCAGCACCCGCTGGGCGTTCCCCTCGAGGTCTCCCACGGTCTGGTTCAGCTGGCAAAGGGCGGCACGCAGGCGGGGCACGCCCTGAGTCTGCCCGGCCAGCGCAGCCGCAGAGCAGACTCAGGGCGATGTCGGTGACCGATGAGGAGGTGGACCGCTCGGCGGCCCCGGGCGCGGTGCGCATCGCCCTGGCTCAGCTGGCTGACGCTGAGCCCGACGCGGCCCGGCTGCTGGCCGACGACGCCGACCTGCGCCGGGCGGTGGTGGCGGTGATCGCGGCCAGCCGCTCGATGACCCGGGTGGTGGTGGCCGACGGCCTGGCCCTGGAGGTGCTCGGCCACCTCGACCGCCGCCCGCAGCTCCCCGACGGCGACGCCGACTCGCTCGCCCGCTGGAAGCGCCTCGAGCTGCTGCGCGTCGCCGCCCGCGACCTCATCGGCCTTGACGACCTGCCCACCACCGGGCGGCTCCTGGCCGACCTGGCCGACGACGTCCTCGGTCAGGCCCACCGCCTGGCCGGCCCCCGTGCCGAGGGGCTGGCCGTGGTGGCCATGGGCAAGGCCGGCGCCCGCGAGCTGAACTACGCCTCCGACGTCGACCTGCTGTTCGTCGGCGAAGGCGACGCCCGGCCCCTCCTGGAGGCCGGGCGCCGCTGCTTCCGACTCGACGCCGACCTGCGGCCCGAGGGGCGCGACGGGCCGCTCGTCCGGTCGCTGGCCTCCTACGAGGCGTACTGGGATCGCTGGGCCCACACCTGGGAGTTCCAGGCCCTGCTGAAGGCCCGCCCGGTGGCCGGTCCCCTCGACCTTCAGGAACGTTTCAGCGATGCCGCCGACCGCCGGGTGTGGGGTCGGCCGTTCGGGGCTGAGGAGCTGCGCAGCGTCCGGTCGATGAAGGCCCGGGCCGAGGCCGAAGTGGCCAGAAAGGGCCTCACCACCCGCGAGCTCAAGCGGGGCCGGGGCGGCATCCGCGACATCGAGTTCGCCGTGCAGCTGCTGCAGCTGGTCCACGGCCGGGCCGACGAGGACCTGCGCACGCCGGCCACCCTGGACGCCCTGGCCGAGCTGGCCGCCGCCGGCTACGTCGGCGAGGAGGACGCCCGCCTCCTCGTCGAGGCCTACACGTTCCTGCGGGTCGTCGAGCACCGGCTGCAGCTGGTCGACGAGGCCCAGGTCCACGCGGTGCCCACGGCCCGGCCCGCCCTCGAGCACCTGGCCCGGGTCCTCGATTACCGCGACGACGAGCGGACCACGGCGGTGGCCCGCTTCGAGGCCGAGCTGGTACGCCACCAGGCCGTGGCCCGCTCCATCCACGAGCGGCTGTTCTTCCGCCCGCTCCTCGAGGCGTTCACCACGAGCCCCGCCGCCGCCGCCGCCGACGGCCCGCCGCTCACCGCCGAGGCGGCGCGCGACCGGCTCAGCGCCCTCGGCTTCACCGACGCCGAGCGCACCCGCCAGGCCGTGCTCGAGCTGACCCGCGGCATGCGCCGGGCCAGCCGGCTCATGAGCGCCCTCCTCCCGCTCCTGCTCGAGTGGCTGTCGGAGTCGCCCGATCCCGACCTCGGTCTGCTCGGCCTGCGCACCCTGGCCACCGGCTCCCACCGGTCGGCTCGCCTGGCCGAGACGTTCCGGGAGTCGCCCGAGTCCGCCCGGCGCCTGTGCACGGTCGCCGGAACGTCGCGCCTGCTCACCTCGGTGGTCGAGCACCAGCCCGACCTCCTCGGCTGGTTGGCCCGCGACGAGGAGCTCGCCCCCCTCGCCCGCGACGAGCTGGTCCGGCGGGCCCGGGCCGCCATGACCGTGCGCGACACCCTCGACCGGGCCGCAGCCCTGCAGCGGCTGCGCCAGGCCGAGCTGTTCCGGATCGCCACCGCCGGCCTGCTCGACGTGCTGCCCCCCGGTGTCACCGTTGGTTCCGCCCTGTCGTCGCTGGCCGAGGCCGTGCTCGAGGCGGCGCTGGAGGCGGCCGAGCCCGCCGTGCCCATGGCCGTGATCGCCATGGGCCGGCTCGGGGGCCGCGAGCTGGGCTTCGCCAGCGACCTCGACGTCGTGCTCTTCCACGACGAGCGCAGCGCCGGCGGCGCCGTCGAGGCCGACGCCGCCGCCGGCCGCTTCCTCAAGCTGCTGCGGGGCGCCACCCCCGCCCAACAGGTGTGGGACATCGACCTCGACCTGCGCCCCGAGGGCAAGCAGGGTCGGCTCGCCTCCTCCCTCACCGGCTTCCAGGGCTACCTCCAGCGGTGGGCCCTCACGTGGGAGCGCCAGGCCCTGGTGCGAGGGCGGCCGTGCGCCGGCGACCGGGCCGTGCAGTCGTGGTGGCAGGACATCGTCGACGCCTGGGTGTGGCGGCGGCCCTTCACCGGCGACGAGGCCCGCGAGGTGCGGCGCATGAAGGCCCGGGTCGAGCGGGAGCGGATCCCGCCCCACGAGGACCCCGCCTTCCACCTCAAGCTGGGGCGGGGGTCGCTGTCGGACGTCGAGTGGACGGTGCAGCTGCTGCAGCTGCAGCACAAGGTGCAGGGCCCGTCCACCCTGCCGGCCCTTGACGCCCTCGTGGCCAAGGGAGCCATCCCCGCCGGGGACGCTGCGGTCCTGGCCGCGGCCTGGCGCTTCTGCGAGGCCACCCGCAACCGGTGGTTCCTGGTGAAGGGCGCCCCCGGCGACAGCCTCCCCAGCCAGGCCGACCAGCTCGGCCGGCTGGCCCGCAGCCTCGACACCTCACCCGCCGGCCTCCGCAACGACTACCGCCGGGTCACCCGTCGGGCCCGCGCCGTGGTCGAGGAGCGCTTCTACGCCCCGTGAGCGCACCGAAGCGAGCGACGATGCACCGGCGGGAAACACCGGTGAGCGGAGCGAACGAGCCGGCGAGGAGCGAGCGACGCCTGTCTGGACTGAGGAGTGACGAGGCGAGCCGCTTTTGCTCGCCGTGGGAGCGACGAGGGAAGACAGGCGGAGAGCGAGCGACGATGCACCGGCGGGAAACACGGTCAAGATGCTCGGCGTGGACGCACCCACCAAGCTGCTGGCCGCAGGGGCCGTGGGCGCCCTCGCCGCTGCGAACGCCCTGCACCCGCTGGCCACGAGGGGG
>JBBSKY010000031.1:0-33651 GCA_038255915.1 Acidimicrobiales bacterium
GATGCGACAACGACGGCGAACCCGCTATCGCCTCCAACTCCCGCCGCTGCTCATCGCTCATCAACAATCGGGGCGCACCACGCATCGTCAGCATGATCCCAAATCTACCCCACAAGGCATCTCACAGACGGAGCACTAGGCCGTAAAACCCATTCAGACTACCTCGCCGCCGGCCGATGATAACGGCATCGGAGACAGGGCCGGTACTTCGGCCCATTAGACAAGGAGCCCTCGTGGACCTCATCTCGTACATGAAGAACGTCATCGTCCCGTGGGTCAAGGCCCGCACGGACGCCAAGACCGAGCTCGGCGCCTCACTCGTCGAGTACGCCCTGCTCGTCGCCCTGATCGCCGTCGTCTGCATCGTCGGCATCACCTTCCTCGGCAACCGCGCCAACGACAAGTTCTCGAACGTCGGTTCCTCGCTGGGCTGACGACGTCGGCAGCAGCACTTTGGAGGGCGGGCCGAAAGGCCCGCCCTCCAGCGCGTCGGCGACCAACCAGCTCTCGCACAAGAGACGGAGAATAGGTCGTCCTGCCTATTCAGACGCCACGTCCAACGCCGATACAAGTGGTACGGAAGCAGCGGTCCAACATGGCCTGCTCAGAGCAAAAGGAGTCCTCGTGGACCTCATCCCCTTCATGAAGAACGTCATCGTCCCCTGGGTCAAGGCCCGGATCGACGCCAAGAGCGACCTGGGAGCCTCACTCGTCGAGTACGCCCTCCTGGTCGCCCTGATCGCCGTCGTCTGCATCGTCGGCATCACCTTCCTCGGCAGCCGCGCCAACAGCAAGTTCTCGAACGTCGGATCCTCACTCGGCTGAGCGACCGCACGAACCCACCTCTGGAGGGCGGGCCTCAGGGCCCGCCCTCCGGCGCGTCCCGGTCCGGGTCGGCGGGCCGTTGCAGGAGCACCCAGCGCCTGTCGCCGGCCGCTTCGCTCCAGCCCCGCTCGACGAGGATCGGCACCAGCGGGCGCGACCGCTCCCAGAGCACAGAGCCCACGCCCCGCCTCTCCAGCACATCCGGCGCGCCGGGGTCGCCTCGCAGGAGCGTGAGGTAGTCGAGGGAGACAGCGACCGGGTACATGTCGTAGCGGTCGTCGATGAAGACAGCGGCCCCCCGCCCCCGGCGCAGGATCAGGTAGCAACCCACGGTGTCCTGGGTCGCCGTCAGCTGGCCGGCACTGATGACACCCAGCCGCTCGCCTTCCCGGACCACTTCGACCGGGTAGTCCTCGAGATCGAGTGACCCGGAGGAGACGGCGTTCGCCAACAGGAGGACGGCGACGACGGCGACGAGGACACCGAGGACCCTGTCCCGCCTAGGCACCGGAGGCCGCTCCTGCTCCTGCTCGTCCCGGTCGGTCACCTTCCCCGGGTCATCCCGGGTCGGGCGGGTGAGCGCCAGCCCGAGCGCCGGCGCCAGGACGATCCCCGCCGGCGCCAGGTTCCGCTGCGCCACCAGCCCCAGCAGCACGAACGACGCCGCCGGGAGCGCCGACGCCCAGAGCACCCGCCGACGCGACAGGAGGAGGCAGGCCACCGCCAGGCCCAGCGCGGCCACGAGCCCCGGTGGGGACTGGAAGTCGGCAGGCTTCCACTCGGTGATGCGGCGGAACACCTCCTTCCGCTCGCCAAGCGTCAGGGGGAACAGCAGCAGGCGCGGTCCAAGCGGGTTGACGCAGGCGAGCAGGAGGCCGCCGAGGAACCACAGCCCGGCCCGGAACCGGGCCGTGATCACGCGCCGCTCGTCGAACGCGGCCCCGACGGCGGTGGCGAGGAGCCACACGCCGGCCAGGGGAAAGCTGCCGTGGCTGTTAACCCAGACCCAGACCACGGGCAGCAGGAGCCATGGTCGCCGCCCGCTCTCCACGATCAGGATCGTCAGCGCCAGGCAGATCAGGCCCACGAGCAGGGGCCGGGGCGACCACCACGGGCCGCTGACGGCGACGGCGGCGAGGGCGGCACCGAAGGTGCGCAGCGGGGATCCAGCGCGGGCCAGGCGGTGGACGAGGAGGGCGAGGACCCCGGTGAGGATCCCGTTCAGGACGAGTAGCGCGGCACCGCTCTCATCCACCTTCTGGGCCAGGCCGTAGGCCACCGAGGGCAGCCACGACTGCACCACCCAGTCGGTGCCCGCCGCGGTGGCGCTGTAGGGGTCAACGCGGGGGATGCCGCGGCCGGCGACGATGTCGATGCCGGTCCGGAGGTGGACGAAGGTGGAGTTGTCGCCGATGGGCCGGGCACCCAGGGCGAGGCCGACCAGACCGAAGGCGGCGGCGAAGAGACCGTCCAGTGGGCTGCGCCGGCGAGTCGCCCGGGTCACAGGAAGGCGGCTGGGTCGAAGCTCTCGATGTCGATGATCCGCAGGCGGGGCAGGACCTGGTTGAACGACCCTGCGTCGTCCTCGAGGTCGAAGATCTCGAGGCCGGCGGGGATCAGGTCGGCGTAACCGGCGTTCATGAACTCCCGGAAGCCGAGGAGGCCGACCCGACGCTCGGCTCCGAGCAGGGCCTCAATCTGGGGCAGGAAGTCGCCGTCGTGGCTGGCCAGCATGGCGTCGCCGGTGCGTCCGGAGATCGCGTCCAGCGTGCGCAGGATGCCGACGTCGACCACCTTGATGCCGGGCGGCCCCGACAGCAGGACAGGGCGCAGGCCCATGGCCACCAGGGCCTGGACGAAAGGCATGGGCGCCTGGCCCGAGCTGGCGTTGATGAAGAACAGGGCCTTGACGGGCGAGCCCCAGGTGCGCTGGGCGAACTCGACGACCCGCTCCCAGCGAGGGCGCTCCTCGGGAGCGGGTCGGTGCCCGAGCAGGCTGACCCCCAGTGTGGCGTCCAGGTTCTCCCCGTCGATGAGGAGGTAGGTGACCGGCCCCTCATCGGTCATCTCGGCCGCCTACTCCGCGACCGGAGCGTCCTCCGCCTCGGCGGCGCCGACCGGCTCGGCGGCATCGGCGACACCATCGCTCGCCTCGGCCGTGTCGGCGGCGGGGGCGGCGTCGTCGTCACCGGCCGGGCTGACTGCGGCGAGGTCGGCCCACGCCGCCTGGGCCTCGGTCTCGGGCTCGAAGCCGGTGTAGTCGGCGCCGATGTAGTTGCCCTGGTCGTCGTAGGCGTGCTCGCCGAAGTGCTCGCGGTACTCGGCGGCCACCTCGCCACCCTCGGCGGCCTGCTTGATCGACAGGCTGATGCGCCGCCGGTTCAGCTCGATGTCGATGATCTTGACCCACAGCTCTTCGCCGGGGTTGACCACCTGCTCGGGCAGGTCGACGTGGTGGCTGGCCATCTCAGAGATGTGGACCAGGCCCTCGATGCCCTCGCCCACCTGCACGAAGGCCCCGAACGGCACCAGCTTGGTCACCCGGCCGTAGACCAGCTCGCCCACCCGGTGGGCCCCGGCGAACTCCTGCCACGGGTCCTGCTGGGTGGCCTTGAGCGACAGGCTGATGCGCTCACGCTCGAGGTCGACGTCGAGGACCTGCACGTCGACCTCGTCGCCCACCGCCACCACCGAGGAGGGGTGGTCGACGTGCTTCCACGACAGCTCGCTGACGTGGATGAGGCCGTCCATGCCGCCCAGGTCGACGAACGCCCCGAAGTTGACGACGCTCGACACCGTGCCGTGGCGAACCTCGCCGGGCTTGAGGTTGTGCAGGAAGTCCTCGCGCTGCTCCTTCTGGGTCTCCTCCAGGAAGGCCCGGCGGGACAGCACCACGTTGTTGCGGTTCTTGTCGAGCTCGATGATCTTGGCCTCGAGCTCGCGGCCCACATACGGCAGCAGGTCGCGCACCCGGCGCAGCTCGACCAGCGATGCGGGCAGGAAGCCCCGCAGGCCGATGTCGATGATCAGACCGCCCTTGACCACCTCGATGACCGGACCGCGGACCACGCCATCACGGTCCTTGATCGCCTCAATCGTGCCCCACGCCCGCTCGTACTGGGCCCGCTTCTTGGACAGGACGAGCCTGCCCTCCTTGTCCTCCTTGGTGAGGACGAGCGCCTCGAGCACCTCGCCCAGGCTGACCACCTCGGACGGGTTCACGTCGTGGCGGATGGACAGCTCGCGGCTCGGGATGACGCCCTCGGCCTTGTAGCCGATGTCGAGGAGGACCTCGTCCTTGTCGATCTTGACGACCGTGCCCTTGACGATGTCGCCGTCGTCGAACATGACGATGGTGGCGGCGATGGCATCTTCGAGGCTGAGGTCGCCGAGGTCGTCCTCGACCACCTGACGGGGGATGTACTCGCCCTTCTCGTCGAAGGTGCCGTACTTCGAGGCCGAATCAAGGGTGTCAGTCACAGCGGAGTTCGCTTTCGGTGCCGGCACGAACCTGCCGCCCAAGGGGGGCGTGCCCGGCGGGGGATGAGAGGGATGGGAGGGACGGCCCGTGCCGGCGTCGCCGGACGGCCGATCCGAGGCTAGCCCGAGCGATGCGGAAGGGACGACGCTGGCCTCCGCCGAACCGGTTGTGAGCCCGAAGCGGCCGCCCTCGGAAGTCCAAGCCGGCCCTCAGGTCCGGCGGCGAGGCGCCGAGGTAGCAGGAGTGTTCCACCGATCGGCCGCTCCTGTGTCCCGGGGTTGGCGCCACACCTCGGACGAGGGCGGCGCCGCCATCGTCGAGTTTGCGCTCGTCATGCCGCTGCTGCTCGTCCTCGTCTTCGGCATGTTGTCGGGCGGGATCTCCTACAACCGCAAGCTGGCGTTGACCAACGCGGTGCGTGAGGGCTCGCGCTACGGGTCGACCCTGGCGGTGGCGCAAGCGCCCCCCCTGACACCGGCCTGCGCCAACCAGATCGACTGCTGGCTGGCCCAGCTGGCCACCATCACGGTGCAAGCCGCGGAGGGTGAGCTCGGATCGTCGGTCAGCGCCCGGCAGGTGTGCGTCGCCTATGTCTACCCGAACGGCGTCACAGCCAACGACAGGAGCCGCAAGCTGCTGCGCACCGCGGCCGCCGCTGACACCATCACCGACGGCACCTGCTTCAGTGACGGCCGCGGTGACGCCGAACGTCGGGTGCAGGTGAGCGCTCAGCGCGACGGGAAGCTGGAGCTCCTCCTGCGGTCGACCGACCTGAAGCTGACCAGCCAGTCCGTGACCCGATTCGAGGCCATCCCGTTATGAACCGCCCTCGGCGGGACGAGCACGGGGGCGTCATCGTGCTGATGGCCCTCGGCATGGTCGCCCTGACCCTGATGGTGGCCATCGTCGTCGACCTCGGCTCGACCCGGGCCCTCCGCAGCCAGTCGCGAGCCGCAGCCGATGCGGCGGCCACCGCCGGGGCGCTGGACCTCGCGGGCGGCCCGGCGCACGACGCCTGCATGAAGGCGTTCGCCTACGCCTTCACCAACCTCGGGGTGGCCGGGCCGTCGGCGACCACTATCGGCAACGGCTGTGACGCCGGCGGCATGACCGCCACCTCGCCCTGCACCTCCGGTTCGGCCAGGGTCGCCACGGTCGTCGCGAGCGGCGCCCGGGTGGAGGTGACGAACCCGGTGCCGAACGGGCACCTGCTCCTGCGGGCGACGGTGGTCGGTGGGGGGTTCGCCCAGCCGGCTGACCTGAGCGCCGCCGGCGTCGACGGCACCGACTGCCAGCGCATCGGTGTCGAGGTCACCCAGCCGCAGTCCCGGATCTTCGGCGGTGTCACCTCCTCTGGGAACCAGAGCTTCAGCGTCCACAGCGTGGCCCGGTTCCAGCCGACCGGCCAGGGGTCCCCCGGACCACCCGCCGTCGTCGCCCTGCACCCGACCGCATGCAAGGCCATCGACACGGGCAACGGCAAGATCCTGGTCGAGAACACCCCGGACGGACCGGGGACGGTCTACAGCGACTCGGACGGGACCAGCCCGGCCTGCAGCAGCGGCACCGGCATCCTCCACACGGGCTCCTCAGGGGCCCTACGAGCCGCGGCCTTGGCCGCCTCCCCCGGCGAGCTGACGTGGTACTCGGCTCCTTCCACCCGGGGGTACGTCAACGGAGCGAGCCGCCAGGAGATCGGGACGACCAGCTCGGGGTCGTCCTACGTCGGCAAGCTCTCCTCCCGGCCGACGCGGGTGACCCGGAAGCCGGCTGACGCCGTCTACCACTGCACGAACATCCCGCCCACGCCGAGCGTGCCGACCTGCACGAAGCCAGACCCGGTGGAGGACGCCAAGACGCTGGCCCAGGCGGCCACGGCTCCCGCGGGGTACGTCACCCACAGCGCCCCCTGCAACACGAGCGGGGCCCCGATCACGTTCACCACCAACACCTTCGTGAACTGTGCACCCTTCGAGGTCAAGGGCAACCCGCTGCTGGTGACGAACGGGGTGACGGTCATCTTCACCGGCCGCCTCGACGTATCGGCAGGCGGCACGCTGGCCGTGAACGTGGTCTCGGCGGCGGCGGCCGCCGGCGCCGATGGCCTCCCGGTGCCGGCCCTCCCCCTCCTCCAGTCCCGGCTCATCGTTGGCTCGACGGCGTCGGACGCCCTCAGCATCAGCTCGAACTCCTCCGCGATCAACATGGCGCAGACATTCCTCTACAACCGAGGCGGGTTCAGCCTGCAGTCGACGAACAGCATCCGTTGGAGCCCGCCCTCGTCGGGACCGACCAAGAGCCTCCTGTACTGGAGCGAGTCAAACGCACCGCTGGCCATCCAGGGAGGCCCGAACTTCCAGGCCGCCGGGGTGATGTTCGCAGGCAACGCCCCGATGACCAGCGGCGGTGGCGGCAACCTCGACATGTCCAGGGTCCAGCTGTGGATCGACAAGCTCACCATCAGCGGCTCGGCCACCGTCCGACTGCGTCCCGACCTCGGCACCGGCATCTCCCTGACCGTGGCCGGCACCGCCCTGATCCGCTAGTCCTTGGCGTCGGCCCAGGTCGAGCCCCACGACAGGTTCACCTCGAGCGGGACGTCGAGGCTGGCGGCGCCCTGCATGGCCTCGAGCGTGCGCCGCTCCGCCTCGGCCTCCTCGTCGGGCGGGACCTCGAGGATCACCTCGTCGTGCACCTGCAGCACCAGGCGGCTGCGCAGGCCGGCCTCGTCGAGGCCGGCATCGAGGCGGACGAGGGCCACCTTGAAGATGTCGGCGGCCAGGCCCTGGATCGGGGCGTTCTTGGCCTGGCGCTCGGCGGCCATCCTGGTCCCGGGGTTGCCCCCCGTCAGCTCGGGAAGGAGGCGGCGACGGCCGAACAGGGTCTCGGTGTAGCCCCGGTCGCGGGCCTCGGCCACCACGCGGTCCATGTAGGCGGCGACCGCCGGGAAGGCCTCGAAGTAGGCGTTGCGCAGGCCGGTGGCCTCGTCCTTGCCGATCGACAGGCGCTGGGCCAGGCCGAAGGACTCCATGCCGTAGGCCAGGCCGTAGCTGACCATCTTCGCCTTCGACCGCTGGGCCCGGGTCACCTCGGCCGGCTCGACCCCGAAGATGCGTGACGCCGTGGCGGTGTGGATGTCGGTGCGGCTGGTGAAGGCCTCGATGAGGCCCGGGTCCTGGGCCAGGTGGGCGATGACCCGCAGCTCGATCTGGTTGTAGTCGGCCACCAGCAGCCGCCAGCCGGGCTCGGGGACAAAGGCGCGGCGGAAGCCCCTCCCCTCCTCGCTGCGCACCGGGATGTTGTGGAGGTTGGGCTCCTCCGAGGACAGCCGGCCGGTGCGGGCCACCGTCTGCTGGAAGGTGGCGTGGATGCGGCCGTCGGGCTCGACCGAGCCCAGGAAGCTCTCGCCGTAGGTGGAGCGCAGCTTCTCGACCTCTCGGTAGCGCAGCAGCTCGTCGATGATCGGGTGCTGGCCCCGCAGCTTCTCGAGGCTGGAGGCGTCGGTGGAGAAGCCGGTCTTGGTGCGCTTGGAGGGCTGGAGGCCCAGCTCGTCGAACAGCACGGTGCGCAGCTGCGGCGTGGAGCCCACCGTGAAGGGGTGGCCCGCCAGCTCCTGGATCGTCGCCTCGCGCTGGCGGGCCTCGTCGCCGAACGCCACGTACATGGCTCGCAGGTGGTCGACGTCGACCGCGACCCCCACCACCTCCATGCGGGCCAGGACGCGCACGAGCGGCCGTTCCATGTCGTCGTGCAGAGCGGTGAGGCCCCGGGCCTCGAGGGCGGCCCGCAACGGGGCTATGAGGCGGCCGACGGCCACCGCGTCGCGCCCCTCCTGCTCTCCGGCGGCCTGGGCGGTGCCCAGGAGATCGAGCTGGCCGGTCGGAGGGGCGTCGGGCGAGCGCACCTCGATGCCGGCGTACTTGGCCGCCACCTCCTCGAGGGGGTAGGCGTCACGGGCCGGGTCGAGCAGGTAGGCGGCGACGGCGGTGTCGACATCCAGGCTGCAGACGTCGATGCCCAGGGGCAGCAGGCTGCGCAGCAGGGGCTTGGCGTGATGGGCGCTGACGGGCACGCCGGCCCGGCCGACGAGGTTGGCCAGGGCGGCCACCACGCCGGCGTCGGCCAGCAGGTCGTCGGCCAACCAGGTGGCGGCGTCCGAGCCGGAGGGGGCAAAGGCCAGCCCCACCAGAGGAGAGCGGCCAGGGCCGGTCTCCCAGCTGGCGGCCAGCCCGAGCGGGACGGCGGCGTGAAGCGCAGCGGTCAAAGCCTCGACAGCGGCGGCGGGCGTCGCCGGCCGCTCGACCTCGACCGAGAAGGCCTCGGTGTCCGGTTCGGGTTCCTCCAGCCTGCCGCCGACCGCTTCGCGCAGCCGGTCCCACAGGCTGCGGAACTCGAGGAAGGCGAACAGCTGCTTCAGCTGATCGTGGTCCCAGCCGCCCATGGGGAGATCGTCGAGCTTCACCTCGAGCGGCACGTCGCGCACCAGCGGGATGGCCCGGGAGTTCGAGCGCACCTGCTCCTCCCCCGCGGCCAGGTTCGCCTTGATCCGGGGCGTGAGCTTGTCGAGGTTGGCGAAGATGCCGTCGAGGTCGCCGTAGTCGTTGACCAGCTTGGCCGCGGTCTTCTCCCCCACCCCCGGCACGCCCGGCAGGTTGTCGCTCGGGTCTCCCCGTAGCGACGCGTAGGTGGGGTACTGCGCGGCGGTGACCCCGGTGCGGTCCTTGATCCCGGCTTCGTCGTAGAGGACGTAGTCGCTGACCCCGCGCCGGTTGTAGAGCACCCGGACGTAGGGGTCCTCGACCAGCTGGTAGGCGTCGCGGTCGCCGGTGACCACGATCACGTCGTCGCCCCGGTCGCGGGCCTGGGTGGCCAGGGTGGCGATCACGTCGTCGGCCTCGAAGCCGACGGCCTCGACCATGGGGATGCGCAGCGCCTCGACCACCTGGCGCACCAGCCCGAACTGCTGGCGCAGGATGTCGGGCGTCTCGGCCCGGCCCGCCTTGTAGTCCTTCACCGTCAGGTGGCGGAACGTGGGCTCCGGACGGTCCCAGGCCACGGCGATGGCGTCGGGCTTGTGGTCCTTCAGCAGGTTGATGAGCATCGACGTGAACCCGAAGACGGCGTTGGTCACCTGCCCCGAGGCGGTGGCCATGTCGGTGGGCAGGGCGTGGAACGCCCGGTAGGTGAGCGAGTTGCCGTCGAGCAGCAGGAGGCGGGCCACTACGGGGTGGGGCGCAGCCCCTGGTCGATGACCTGGAGGGAGATCTCGCGCATGGTGCGGCGGTCGCGCATCGCCGTGCGCTGGATCCAGGTGAAGGCCTCGTGCTCCTTCAGGCCGGCGTCGTCCATGAGGATGCCCTTGGCCCGGTCGACGGTGCGGCGGGTCTCGATCTGCTGTTCGAGGCCCTTGACCTCCTGGGACAGGGCCACGATCTCGCGATGGCGGCCGAGGGCCACCTCGATCTGGGGGACGAGGTCGTTGCGGTCGAAGGGCTTGACGAGGTAGGCGAGGGCGCCGGCGTCGCGGGCCTGCTCGATGAGGTCGCGCTGGCTGAAGGCGGTGAGCATCAGCACCGCGGCCAGGCGTTCGCCGGCGATGGCCTTGGCCGCCTCGAGACCGTCGGTCCCGGGCATCCGGATGTCGAGGATGACCACGTCGGGGAGGTGCTGGCGGACCAGCTCGACGGCCTCGTCGCCCCGGCCGGTCTCGCCGACGATCTCATAGCCCTCCTCCTCGAGGATCTCCCGGAGGTCGAGGCGGATGATGGCCTCGTCCTCGGCGATGACGACGCGGGTGGGCATGGGGGGCTCCTGGGGCACGGGGGTCAGCTGGTGGGCAGGCGGTCGAGCAGGGAATCCTGCTCCCGCCCGAGGTCGAGGATCTGCTGCTGGAGCCGTTGCTGGGCCTGGGCCAGGCGCTCGACGTGGCGGGCGGCGTCGGCCGCGTCGCGCTTGGCCTGGCCGCCGCGGACCAGGGCGTCGGTCATGGCGTCGTCGGCGTCCGAGCGCAGGGCCATCAGCTGCTCGGTGACCTGGGACAGCTCCTCCCGGGCTCGTCGCAGCCTGCCGCTGGTGGCGGTCAGCTGGCGCTGGACGGAGAACAGGGCCATGGGACCGGCGATGCTACGTCGCTTCAGGACTCGGCCAGGGGTTCGACATCCCGGGTGGGTCAGCCGAGGTGGGCGGCCAGGAAGGACAGCACCTCGGCCCGCTCGTCGAGGCTGCGGGAGACGGTGCGCATGCCGTGGCCGACGTCCTCCTCGTGGCGCAGCAGCACCGGCCGGCGGTCCATGTCGCAGGCGGTGGCGTGCTGGAGGGCGGCGCACAGCTTGCGGGCGTGGAGGGGGTCGACCCGGGTGTCGCCGCCGAAGGTGGTGAACAGGACCGCTGGGTAGGCGGTGCCGTCGACCACCCGGTGGAAGGGGGAGTACGACAGCAGCCAGGCCAGCTCCTCGGGCACCTCGGCCGAGCCGTACTCGTCGTTCCAGGTGACGCCCAGGCCGAAGCGCTCGTAGCGCACCATGTCGAGGAGCGGGGCCGAGCAGTGGATGGCCCGGAACAGCTGCGGGGCCTGGGTGAGGGCGGCCCCGACCAGCAGCCCGCCGTTGCTGCCGCCGGCTGCGCCCAGGTGCTCGGGAGAGGTGTGCCCGCTCTCGATGAGCCAGCCGGCGCAGGCCAGGAAGTCGTCGAAGACGTTCTGCTTGACGGCCCGCATCCCGGCCCGGTGCCACGCCTCGCCGTACTCGCCGCCCCCCCGCAGGCAGGCGGTGGCGAAGACACCGCCGCCCTCGACCCACGCCCGCACCCCTGCGCTGTAGGCCGGGGTGAGCGACACCTGGAACCCGCCGTAGCCGGAGAGGATGGTGGGCGCCGTGCCGTCGAGTGCCTGGCCACGCCGTCGAGCCACGAACAAGGGGACCTGGGTCCCGTCCGGGGAGGAGACGAACGCCCGCACGACCTCGAGGTCGTCGGGTGGCGGCGGCGCTCCGGGCGCTTCGGCCCACACCTCGGTGCGGCCGGTTGAGGCGCGGTGGCGGAGCACCTGCGCCGGCGTCAGCTCGTCGACGTAGGCCAGCCACAGGTCGTCGCCGTCGCCCCCGGGGCGGCCGGCCAGCGCCACCGTCCCGAGGCCGGGCAGGGCCAGCTCCCCCACCTGGCCCCCGGTGTCCCGGTCGTGCACGGTGACGACCGAGGCAACGTCCCGCTGCCAGGCCACGAACACCGCTCCGCCGGTCAGGGCCCAGTCGCTCAGCACGTCGGGACCCTCCGCCACCACCTCCTCCCACGTCCCGGGCGTGGCCGGGTCGGCCCGCACCAGCCGCCCCCTCGGCGCATCGACGTTGGTCCACAGCCACAGCCGCCCGTCGGCGGCCACGGCACCGGCGGCCTGGCCGTCGACCCCCTCGAGCACGGGCACGAACCCCCACGTCGGCGCGGCCAGGTCACACAGGTACAGGTCGTTCCGGGGAGCGGTGCCAAGGCTGGCCGACACCGTCAGCCAGCGCCCGTCGGCGCTCACCTCGACCCCGTAGTAGGTGGTGCGGTCCCGGCCCTCGCCGAACACCACCTCGGCCGCTTCGAGGCCGGAGCCGAGCGGCAGGCGCCACACCCGCCGGTGGAACGCCGCCTCCTCCTCGGTCAGGCCGGGCAGGGTGGCTACCACGATGAGGCCGGCCCCCTCCGCCAACCAGGCCAGGGTGCCGCCCCGCCCGAGGGACAGCGGGGGCCCCACCTGAGCGCCGGTGTCGACGTCGGCGATCCGCACGATCGCCTCCTCGCGCCCCCCTTCGTCGACGGCGTAGGCCAGGTGGCGGCCCTCCGGCGAGGGGGCCGCCCACTGCAGCACGACGGTGCCGTCCTCGGACAGCCGGGCCGGGTCGAGGACCACCCGCTCCGACCCGTCGGCCTCGGCCACCACCCAGACGGCCTGGTCCTCGCCCCGGAGCCGGCGGGGGAAGAAGAGCCGGTCGCCGCACGCCCGGGGCAGGCCCACCACCCCCGGGGTCAGGGCCTCCAGCCGTCTGCGCAGGTGGTCCCGGCCCACCCACCGGTCCCGGTGGTCGGCGAACAGCGCGGCCTGGTCGGCCAGCCACCGCCGAACCTCGGGATCGTCCTGGTCCTCGAGCCAGCGGTACGGGTCGGCGACGAGGCGACCGCCGAGGTCCTCGACCAGACCCAGCCGTGGTGCGTGGGGGTAGGTCACGGGCAGGCAGAGTAGGAGCATGCACATCTGGCAGCTCACGCTGTGGCTGGCGGAGACGAACGCGTACATCCTGGCCGCCGACGGGCCCGGCGGCGAGTGCGTGCTGGTCGACGCTCCGCCCGACCCGGCCCCCATCCTCGGCCTGCTGGAGGAGCACGGCCTGCGGCTGGTGGCCCTGCTCAGCACCCACGGCCACAGCGACCACGTGGGCGGCGCATCGACCGTGGTCCGGGGGCTGTCCGCCGCGGCGGAAGGCCCCGTGCCGGTCCACATCCACGACCACGACCGCCACATGCTGATCGACCCCGTGGGCACCAGCGGCGCCTTCGGCCGCTACCTGGAGATGGAGGGCCTCGACCTGACCCCGCCCGAGCGCATCGAGGGCCTGGACGACGGCCAGGTGGTCCGGGGGGCCGGCCTGGCCTTCACGGCCATCCACACCCCGGGCCACACCGAGGGATCGGTGTGCCTGCGCCTCGACGTCGACGGCGAGGCGCCGCTCCTGCTCTCGGGCGACCACCTCTTCGCCGGCTCGATCGGCCGCACCGATCTGCCCGGGGGCAGCTACGAGGCCCTCGTGGCCTCGATGCGCGAGAAGGTGCTGCCCCTGGACGACGACGTGCGGGTCCTTCCCGGCCACGGCCGACGCACCACTATCGGCGAGGAGCGCCGCACCAACCCGTTCGTCCTGCAGATGATCGGCTAGGCGCGCCAGAATGTCCCGATGAGCACGCCCCAGCCCGATCCTGCGACGTGGCGCGTCCCCGTGGAGCGCCTCCGGACCCACCAGGCCCTCGTCGACCGCCTGGACATCGGTCCGGGCGATGTGCTCCTCGACCTCGGGTGCGGGAACGGGTTCACGCTGGCGACCGCGGCCAGCCGGGTCGCCGAGATCAGCCTGATCGGCATCGAGCTCGACAGCGATGCGCTGGCGGCGGCCGCGTCGTGGCTCGGCGAGAGCGATGCTCGCTGCCACTGGTTCCAGGGCGATGTCGGGGATCCGCTCCCGCTGAGCGATCAGACCGTCACCAGGGTCGTGTGCCACGATGTGCTCGAGTACCTGGACGATCCCGGCGCGCTCCTCGTCGAGGCCGAACGGGTGATGCGGCCGGGGGCGCTCTCGGTGTGGTCCCACGTCGACTACGGCGGCATCATCATCGGCGGCGCCGACCGGCTGCTGACCAGGCGCATCACCGACGCCTACGCCGACGCCTCCTACCTCGGCCTGGACCGTTCCGACGCGCTGATGGGTCGGCGGCTCACCTCCATCGTCGACAAGAGCCCGCTCCGGCGCCGCGACGTCGACGCCTCCGTGCTGATCGCAACGGAGATGGCGGGTCCCGCCAAGCACCGGACCCTGGACATCGCCGCCACGGTGCGGCGAAGCGCGCGGCGGGGCGAGGTCGACCTGTCCCTCGAGGACATCGACGGGTGGGTCAGCTCCCTCGTGGCGGCCGACGAGCAGGGCGAGTTCTTCTACTCCCACACCGCGTTCCTCGTGACGGCCGAGGCCGGGGCGGCCGCCGCGGCACCTGTCAGCGGTAGAACCTCGACGACGAGCTGACGGCCGGGACGCGGCCAGCGCGGGCCGGCCGCGGATGACTCCTGGCCGACCGGAGGCGGCGCAGGAAGCCTCCGCTGGCCCGGTGCGAGCCTTCGGTGGCCGGGAATGCCGGCCGCTCGAACATCGGGGAGAACCGGTCCGGGAAGCCCGGCATGGTGCAGCCGATGCAGATCCCACCCATGCTCATGCAGCCGCCGGCGCCGTCGATGACGCCCCGCTCGGTGATGTTGCACTGCACGATCGGCCCCCAGCACCCGAGCTCGACCAGGCAGGCGCCGCCGTCGGGCTCGACGGCGAAGACGCCGCGCTCGTAGTAGCTGAGCCGGGCGCAGCTGCTGTGCACCGTGTCGGCGAACAGCCAGGCTGGTCGGCCGAGGTCGTCCAGCTCAGGCAGCGGAGCCAGGCCGTTGAGGTGCAGGAGGAGGGCGGCCACCGTCTCGGTGTAGTTGTCGCCGAGGGGGGCACAGCCGGGGATCCTGACCACGGGCACCCCGGCGGCCGACCGGTAGCCCTCGCCCAGGTGGCCGCTGATCCCACGGGAGCCGGTGGGGTTCCCCGCCGCCGCGGGGATGCCCCCCCAGGCCGCGCAGGTGCCGACGGCGATGACGGCCGCCGCCTCCGGGGCCAGGCGGTCGAGCCACTCGCTGGTCGGGATCTGCCGGCCGGTCAGGGGGTCCTGGCCCAGCCCCGACCACGAGCCGTCCCCGGCGGTCGACTCGTCCAGCACCGAGCCCTCCCAGGTCAGGATGTAGGGGGCGTCGAGTTCGCCCCGCTCGGCCATGAGGAGGTTGGCCGTCCACTCCGACCCGGACTCGGTGGAGAGCAGGCAGTGGACCAGCTCGACCCTGGGCAGGCCCGGGATGGCACCGGCCAGGAGCTGCTCGAGCCTGGGGTGGGTGGCCCCGGTGACGGCGACCGAGCACCCCTCGCACGACCCACCTCCCAGCCAGATGAGGTACACCTTGGCCAGAGCGCCGAGAGCCAGCGGATCGGTCGGCCTCGAGGTCGCCCGACTGCGGACGGCGAGCGGCGCCAGCGGGTCCTGCGGGTCGTAGGAGCGGAGCGGTGCGGCCAGGTCCATCGGTCGCTCATCGGCAGGGGGGGTGGCCATCTGAGGCGAATCGGGCCACAGCCTCAGGAACGCTCCCCGGCTCCCGATGAGTTGGGAGTGCGCTCTCGCTTGTGGGCCAGCCTCCCGGTGCCCGGACGTCGGGCCCCGCCCCCGGAGGTGGCGCCGTCCGTCCCCGCCCGCAGCGCCTACGTCCCGGTGGCCGCCCTCGCGGTGGTCGTGGTCGCGCTTGGGGTGGCAGCCGCCTCGATCGGCCGTTCGGCCGACGTCGCGGCCGTCTTCCTCCTCATGGCCCTCCTCGCCGGCGCCCTGGCGGCCGGGGCCACCTCCCTGGTCCAGCGCCGCGTGGGCCGCCCCCTCGACCAGCTGGCCCGGATAGCCACCGAGGCGGCCGCCGGCCGGGAGGTCCCGATGGCGCCGGCGGGCTCCCGTGGCGACCTCGGCCCGCTCGCAGCCGCCGTAAGCGCCCTGGTCGAGGAGGTGGAGCGGGGACGCCACATCGTGCTGGCCGGGGCGATCCTGGAGGCATCGGCCGACCTCACCGTCATCCTCGACGGGAGGGGGCTGATCACCCATGCCTCGACGGCCGCCACGGCCATGCTCGGGCGGCCATCGGCGTGGCTGGCCGGCCAGAGCTTCGCAGGGCTCGCCCACCCCGAGGACAGGCCCCGCCTCGAGGACCTCGACACCGGGGTGGCCGGGCCGACCGCCCGGGAGGTGCGGCTCTCGCACCTGCAGGGTCACTGGGTGACCACCGAGATCAGCGGCTGCGACCTGCGCGGCGACCCCGACGTCGGCGGGATCGTCCTCAACATCCGGGACATCAGCGCCCGCAAGGCCCACGAGGAGGACCTGGTTCGCCGGGCCCTCTACGACCCGCTCACCGGGCTGGCCAACCGTGCCCTGTTCCGGGAGCACGTCGAGAAGGCCCTGGCCCGGCTGCGCCGCAGCCCGGCGCTGCCCCACGCCGTGCTGTTCGTCGACCTCGACAGCTTCAAGACGGTGAACGACAGCCTCGGC
Source organism: Acidimicrobiales bacterium (assembly GCA_038255915.1). GTDB lineage: Bacteria > Actinomycetota > Acidimicrobiia > Acidimicrobiales > JAUJNH01 > JAUJNH01. Next base: position 16,163 of record JBBSKY010000031.1, read on the forward strand.
CACGCCGCCGGCGACGAGGTGCTGGTCGAGGTGGGCAACCGCCTGCGACGGTGGGTGCGACCCGGTGACACCGCCGGTCGCCTCGGCGGCGACGAGTTCTCCGTCCTACTCGAGAACACCTCGGAGACCGAGGTCAAGGTCCTGGCCGAGCGGATCCTGAAGGTGCTCCTGGCCCCGGTCCTGATCCAGGGCAAGGAGGTCGTGCTCTCAGGCAGCATCGGGATCGCCCTCAGCGACAGCGGCGAGGACGCCGACGAGCTGCTGCGCAACGCCGACGCAGCCATGTACACCGCCAAGGGCGCCGGCAAGGGCCAGTTCCGGATGTTCGAGCCGGAGATGCACCACGCCGCCCTGCGCCGCCTCGACCTCGAGGCCGACCTGCGGCGGGCCATCGACGAGGACGAGCTGTTCCTCACCTACCAGCCCATCTGCGACCTGGCCACCAGGGAGGTGTGCGGCATGGAGGTCCTGGTGCGCTGGCAGCACCCCGAGCAGGGACTGATCCACCCCCTCGACTTCATCCCCCTGGCCGAGGACACCGGACTGATCAGGCCGATGGGCCGGCTCATCCTCGAGGAGTCCCTTCGGCAAGCCCAGGCGTGGGCGGAGCGCTTCCCCCGGCCCCAGCCGCTGCGGGTCTGCGTCAACGCCTCGGTGCGCCAGATCGAGCACCCCGGGTTCTACGACGAAGTGGCCAACGCCCTGGCCCGCTCCGGCTTCGACGGCCGCAACCTCACCCTGGAGATCACCGAGAGCCTGTTCATGGACGACCTCCAGGCCACGGTGGAGAAGCTCTCCCGCCTGAAGGACCTGGGGCTCAAGCTTGCAGTCGACGACTTCGGCACCGGCTACTCCTCGCTCAGCTACCTCCGCTCGCTCCCGATCGACATCCTGAAGATCGACAAGTCCTTCGTCGCCGGGGTCACCTTCGGCGTCGAGCAGTCGGCGGTGGCCCAGGCCGTGGTGAAGCTGGCCCGCACGTTCAACCTGAAGACGGTGGCCGAGGGCATAGAGCAGCCCGAGCAGGCGGCCAGGCTGCTGGCCATCGGGGCCGACATGGGCCAGGGCTACCTGTTCTCACGTCCGCTCACCGCCCCGAGGATGGAGGCGTTCCTGGCCGACGGCGGGACCTGCGGACCGGCGGTCGAGGTGGACCTCAGGACGCGGACGGCGGTGGCAGGCTGAGGCGGTCGCGGATCTCGGCCTGCACCTCCTCCACCGGGCGGGTGGCGTCGACGTGGACCACCACCTCCTTGCCCTCGAACAGCTCGATGATCGGGCGGGTCTTCTCGTAGTAGTCGGACAGCCGCGACTCCAGGGCGTCAGGGCGGTCGTCGGCCCGCAGCACCAGCTGCCCGCCGCACGCCTCGCACGCCTCCGCCTCGTCGGCCGTACCCACGTTCTGCTCGAGGCCGCACCGCGAGCACAGGCGTCGGGACAGCACCCGCCGGTGCACCTCCTCGTCGGGCATCTCCAGCACCACGACGCCGTCGATGTCGTAGCCCTCGAGGAAGAACTCGGCCTGCCGCTCGTTGCGGGGGAAACCGTCGATGATGAACCCGTAGTTCCAGTCGTGCAGGGCGAGCCGGTCCCGCACGACGGATTCGACCAGCTCGTCCTCGACCATGGCGCCGGCGGCGACGACCCGCTGGACCTGGGCGCCCAGCTTGGTGTGCTGCTGCACGTTCCAGCGGAAGATGTCCCCCACGCCGATGTGGACCAGGTCGAGGTCGGCGACCAGGAGCTTGGCCTGCGTGCCCTTCCCGCTCCCCTGGACGCCCATGAACACGTACTTGCGCATGAGAGAGCATCAGCCCCGGAGGCTTGCGGCGAAGGCCGGCCGACCCGGCTCGTGCTGCCCCTCGGGTGCCATGGCCGAACCCTAGGCCTCAGGTGGCGCTCCGGGGGAGGCCGCCCCGGGCCGAAGGGCCTCGCCGGCGATGGCGATGGACGCCCAGGTCGGCCGTCCGAGGGGCACCGCCTCGCGGCGGTTGTGGCGGCGGAGGCGGTCGGTGGCCTCCTCGACGTCGGACCGGGGAAACCGCACCTGGAAGCTGGCTGCAGTGAGGCGGGACCGGGGGCTCCCGGCCGAGCCGGCCGACGCCTCCTCGGCCTCCAGGCCCGGGTCCCGGAGGCCGATCACGCACTGCCACGCATCGGGCGAGGCCCAGTGCAGGATCCGCTCGTAGAACCCCTCCCGCTTCCCGGCGTTGGCCAGAGCCTCCTGGAAGGCGAGGAGGCCCGCCAGATCGGCGAAGCCGATGCTGGCCCGCCCCAGCTCGCGTCCGGCCACGGCCTTCAGGTGGGGGAGCTCACCGACCAGACCGACGATGTTCTCCCCGACGTCCTGGCAGGAGTGGATCGTCTCGATCCCGGCCCGCCAGACCTCGAGGATGAGCGGGGAGAGCTCAAGGTCGATCTCGGCCGACCAAGCCCCGTGCGCCACGACCGTGACCGGATGGGTTCGCACACGTCCCATCGTCCCAGAGGGGGTGCCCGGGGCGGGACTTGAACCCGCACGCCCTCTCGGGCAGAGGATTTTGAGTCCTCCGTGTCTGCCGATTCCACCACCCGGGCCCGGGCCCGATCGTACACGGCGTAGCGTCGGGCACCGGTAGGTAACGGAGAGCACCCTGGGCCGGTCAGACCCTCATCTAGGCCCGCCGCCTACGACGGAGGACCCCTTCCATGCTCGTCTTCACCTTCCCCGGTCAGGGGAGCCAACGCCCCGGCATGGGCGCACCGTGGGTCGACCACCCCAGCTGGGAGCTGGTCGCCGATGCCACCGAGGCCGTCGACCGCGACGTCGCCCGCCTCCTGCTGCACGCAGACCAGGCCGAGCTGACCGAGACCCGCAACGCCCAGCTGGCCTGCTTCACCCTCTCCATGGTGGTGCTCGACGCCATCGAGCGCACCGGGCTGGCGCCGGTGGCCGCCGCCGGCCACAGCCTCGGCGAGTACTCGGCCCTGGTCGCCGTCGGCGCCGTCGCCTTCGATGACGGCGTCCGGCTCGTCGCCGAGCGGGGCGAGGCCATGCAGCTGGCCGCCGAGGACAACCCCGGCACCATGGCAGCGGTCCTCGGCCTCGACGTCGAGCTGTGCTGGGTGGCCTGCCGCCGGGCCGACGCCGAGGTCTGGGTGGCCAACGACAACGCCCCCGGACAGGTGGTGATCGCCGGTGAGGCCGAGGGGGTGGCCCGGGCCGGTGAGATCGCCAAGGAGCTCGGGGCCAAGAAGGTGATGAGCTTCCCGGTTGGCGGCGCCTTCCACACCCCGCTCATGGGCCCGGCCCGCACCCGGCTGCGCAAGGCCATCGCCAACTGCCGCTTCACGGACTGTGAGGTGCCGGTGGTGGCCAACGTCGACGCCACCGCTCATCGGGAGGCCGAGGACTGGCCGGCGCTGCTCAGCGCCCAGCTGTCCAGCCCCGTCCTGTGGCGCCAGACGCTGTCCGAGCTGGGCGCCCTCGGTGCCACCCACATCGTCGAGGTCGGCCCCGGTGGGGTCCTCACCGGCATGGCCAAGCGCGGCCTGGCCGGGGTGGCCACCCTCCCGGTCGGCACCCCCGAGGACGTCGACCGGCTGCTGACGGCCATGGCCCCCACCGCCCACATCTCCTCGCACCCGCTCCTGAACGACGGCGAGCACCTGTTCGTGCGCGAGCGCCTCGTCGTGGCCCCGGCCGCCGGGGTCTTCACGCCCGACCCGACCATCCCGGGCGAAGGTGGGCCGCTCCAGGTGGGCGGCCTGCTGGGCACGGTCAACGGCACCGACGTCCGCAGCCCCTTCGCCGGTTCCCTCCAGGGGATGCTGGCCGTCGACGGGGAGCGGGTCGTCGAAGGCCAACCCATCGCCTGGCTGCTGGCCGGATGAGCGCGACCAGGGGGATGGCCGTCATCGGCCTGGGCACCGCCCTGCCGCCCACCGTCCTCACCAACGCCGACCTGGAGAAGACCCTCGACACCAGCGATGCCTGGATCACCGAGCGGACCGGGATCCGGGAGCGGCGGATCGGGGGCACCACGAGCGAGCTGGCCGTCGCCGCCGCCCGGGCCGCCCTCGACGACGCCGGCGTCGACGCCGCCTCGATCGACCTGCTCATCCTGGCCACCGAGACCCCCGACGCCCTCATGCCCGCCACCAGCGCGGCGGTGGCCGGGGCCCTCGGCGTGCGCTGCGGCTCGTTCGACCTCAACGCCGCCTGTGCCGGTTTCACCTACGGGCTGGTCATCGCCCATCAGCTGGTGGTCGGCGGCCTCGGCCGGGTGCTGCTCATCGGGTCCGACACGATGTGGTCGATCACCGACCCCGGCGACCGGGGCACGGCCATCCTGTTCGGCGACGGGGCCGGGGCCGTGGTGCTGGAGGCCACCGCGGATGAGTCGGCGGGCGTGCTCGGATGGGACGCCGGCACCGACGGCACCCTCGGCGCCATCCTGTCCTGCGCGCTGGACGGCACCATCCGCATGGACGGCCAGGCCGTGTTCAAAAAGGCGGTCCGGGTGGTCGTCGACTCCTGCGCCGCCGCCCTGGAGCGGGCCAAGCTCAGCGGGGACGACATCGACGTGTTCGCCCCCCACCAGGCCAACCTGCGGATCATCGACGCCGCCGCCGCCCGGCTCGGCATCCCGGCCGACCGCTGCGCCGTCGTCCTGGACCGCACCGGCAACACCAGCGCCGGCTCCATCCCGCTGGCCCTGGCCGAGGCCCGGGACCAGGGCCGGCTCGTCGCTGGATCGCTGGCGCTGGTCAGCGGGTTCGGCGCCGGGATGACCTGGGCCAGCGCCGTCGTCCGCTGGGCGCCCCGACCCACCCCCTAGGCTGGACCGAAGACCGAGAGAAGGAGACCACACCATGGATCGCGAAGAGGCGTTCACCACCTTCCGGAAGGCTGCGGTCGAGGTGCTCCGCGTCCCTGAGGACAAGGTCGTGCTCGAGGCCAGCTTCGCCGACGACCTCGAGGCCGACAGCCTCGACCTCGTCGAGTTCGTGATGAAGCTCGAGGAGGACTTCAACGTGGACATCGACGAGTCAGAGCTCGAGGGCGTCACCAAGGTCGAGCAGGCCTTCGACCTCTTGATGTCGAAGCTCTAGGCGATGCTGGTCGCCCCCGGCGTGCAGGGCCAGCGGGTCGCCGTCACGGGCATCGGCATCGCCGGTCCTGCGGGGGTAGGCCGCGACGCCTTCTGGGCCGGCCTCCACACGCCGGCCCGGCACGGCCACGATCGGCGGGTCGAGGGCTTCGACGCCAGCCACCTCTACGGCGAGAAGGAGATCCGGCGGGTCGACCGCTTCAGCCAGCTGGCCATGCACGCGGCAGTCGAGGCGCTCGAGCAGGCGGGCGACCTGCGGGCCGACCCCGACCGGGTCGGCACCATGGTCGGCACCGGTGTCGGCGGCCTCATCACCCTCGAGGACCAGATCATCCACGGGCACCTCAAGGGCCTGAAGCGGGTGTCACCGTTCCTGGTCCCCAGCATGATGAACAACGCCGGCGCGGCCGGCATCTCGATGCGGTTCGGCTTCCGGGGCCCGTGCGAGACGGTGGTCACCGCCTGTGCCGCCGGCACCCACTCGGTCATCAACGGGGCCCGCCTGGTGGCGTCGGGGCGCTGCGACGTGGTGATCGCCGGGTCGTCCGAGGCCCCCCTCTCCCCCACCGGCGTCGCCGCCTTCACCAACATGACGGCCATCACCAAGAGCGGCTGGAGCCGCCCCTTCGACGCCCGCCGCGATGGGTTCGTCATCGCCGAGGGCGCCGGCATCCTGGTGCTCGAGGCGTGGGACCACGCCATCGCCCGGGGCGCCGCCATCCTGGCCGAGGTGCTCGGCGGGGCGTCCACCGCCGACGCCCACCACATCACCGCCCCCGCCCCCGGCGGCAGCGGCGCCCTGACCTGCATGCAGCAGGCCCTCGAGGACGCCGGGATCGCCGCCGACGCCGTGCGTCACGTCAACGCCCACGGCACCTCGACCACCCTGAACGACGCCGCCGAGGCTGAGGCGCTGGGCAAGCTGTTCGGCACCCCCGGTCCCCCGGTCACCTCCACCAAGGGCGTCACCGGTCACGCCCTCGGCGCCGCCGGCAGCATGGAGGCCGTGATCGGCGTGCTCAGCATGCTGAAGCGGTCGATCCCGCCGACGGTGGGCACCGACGCGGTCGACCCCGAGCTGGTCCCGATCGACCTGGTGCTCGGCGAGGCTCGACCCTGGGAGCCCGGGCCGCTCCTCTCGAACTCCTTCGGCTTCGGCGGCCACAACGGCACCCTGGTGCTGGGTCCCGCCTGAGCGGAGCTCAGGCGGGAGAGGACAACCTCAGGCGTCGGCGATCTGGCGGAAGGCTTCGGCCTTGGTGCGGCGCTCGGCCATGCGGCGCTTCCAGAACGGCTGCTTCCAGTGGCGGAAGGCCCGGTGGGCCGTGCTGCCGTCGCTCGGCTTCTCCGAACGGTGGGTGTGCAGGTGGTCGTGGCCCTGGAAGGGCAGCACCGCCTCGTCCCCCTCCATCAGCAGCACCTGGCGGGCGACGCGGCGCTTGCGCCGGTGCTCCGCCAACCGCTCGTCCTTCTGCAGGATGTCGTCTCGTCCGTCCCGGTGTCGCCTGCTCACAAGCAAACCTCCTCTGGTTGGATTGCCTCCAGCATCTCCCCCCGGCCACCAAAAGGCAAGCAATGACTTGCCCCATTTCCACCCTTCACTCTCCGTGGGCGAGGGCCTCGAGGAGTCGCAGTGGGGTGTCCTTCGGGCTGATCTTGTACCAGACCCCCGCCAGCGAGCCCCGCTCGTCCACCAGGAAGGCCGAGCGCAGGATGCCCATGTAGGTCTTGCCGTACATCGACTTCTCCTGCCACACCGAGTACGCCTCGGACACGGCGTGGTCCTCGTCACCGAGCAGCGGGAAGCCGATCTCGTACTTGTCGCGGAACCTCAGCAGCTTCTTCGGCGGGTCGGGGCTGATCCCGAGCACCGCGGCGTCACCGACGTCGGGGAGGATCCTGGTCAGCTCGCAGGCCTGGGTGGTGCAACCCGGGGTGTCGGCCTTTGGGTAGAAGTAGACGAGCACGCTGCGCCCGGCGAAGTCGCCGAGCCGCACCTGTTTCCCGTCCTGGTCGGGGAGCTCGAAGGGGGGCGCGGTGTCTCCTGCCGAGAGCGTCATGGGCCGAAACCTACCTGCGGCTTGCGGGGCGGCGGGCACTAGGTTCACCGGGATGCAGGAGCCGCCTGACGACCGTGCGATCGGGTCCTTCACGGCCGACGGGCCCTGGGTGGTGGTGCCCGAGCAGCTGGTGTGGCGCCGGGGTCTGGGCACGGTGCGCCTCACCACCCAGCAGGAGGTGCCGAGCCTCATCCGCAAGCGGCGCCTGCCGCCGGGGGCCCGTGTGGTGTTCGTGGGGCGCGTCCTCGGCGCCGCCCTCCTCGGGTGGTACCTGATCGAGCGGCGGCGGGCGCCCGGCTCCTCAGCCAGCCGCGTCGGCCTGTCCCGCCGCCTGCGCAAGGCCTTCGAGCGGCTCGGGCCCACCTACATCAAGCTGGGCCAGATCATCAGCTCCGGCGAGGGGATCTTCCCCGAGGAGCTGGTGCGCGAGTTCCGCCTCCTGCGCGACCGGGTGCCCGCCGAGCCGTACGAGGCCGTGGTGGCCATCGTCGAGGCCGACCTGGGCCAGCCCCTGAGCGCGGTGTTCGCCGACTTCTCCACCGAGCCGATCGCCGCCGCCTCGATCGCCCAGGTCCACGCCGCCCACCTGCTCGACGGCACCCCCGTCGTGGTCAAGGTGCAGCGGCCCACGGTGTCCGACATGGTCCGCCGCGACCTGGCCGCCATGAGCTGGATCGCCCCCTGGCTCATCGGCCGCATCCCGGTGTCGGCGCTGGCCAACCCGCCGGCGCTGGTCGAGCTGTTCGCCGAGACGATCGTGGAGGAGCTCGACTTCCGGCTCGAGGCCGAGAACATGCTCGACATCGCCCGGATCCTGGCCGGCAAGGACGAGCGGGCCGTCGTCGTCCCCCGCCCCCACCCCACCCTGGTCACCAAGCGGGTCCTGGTCATGGAGCGCCTGTCGGGCTTCTCTTTCGACGACGTCGAGGGGATGAAGGCGGCCGGCGTCGACACCCGGGCCGTCGTGCGGGCCTGCATGATCACCCTCCTCGAGGGGTGCATGCTCCACGGGGTGTTCCACGGTGACCTGCACGGCGGCAACCTGCTGGTGCGCGCCGACGGGAAGGTGGCCCTGCTCGACTACGGCATCACCGGTCGCCTCTCCGAGCCCCGCCGCCTCGCCTTCCTCCGCCTCCTGGTGGGCGGCACGGTCAACGACGTCCGCATCCAGCTGAGCGCCCTCATCGACCTCGGCGCCCTGCCGGTCGGCACCGACCTCGAGGCTGTCATCGCCGACCTAGAGCTCGAGGGCCCGGTGAAGGACCCGACGAAGATGTCGAGCGACGAGCTCACCAAAGAGCTGCAGCAGCTGGTCAAGAAGCTGCTGGGCTACGGAGCCAAGGCCCCGAAGGAGCTCATGCTGTTCGTCAAGGACATGCTATTCATCGACGGCGCCCTCGCCACCCTGGCCCCCGACGTCGACCTGTTCGCCGAGATCACCTGGATCGCCATGTGGTTCGCCGAGCAGCACGGCGAGACGATCGCCGCCGAGATGGGGATCGACCTGTCGACCGCCGCGGTGAACCTCGACGGCCTCCGGGCCAGCATCGGGGTCGACGCCAGCGTGAACACCATGACCCACCGCGAGCTGCAGGAGCGGCGGGCCACCATCCGCAAGCGCTTCGAGGAGGACCGGCCTTCCCTGCGGACCCGCCGGCGCCAGGCCAGGAGCAAGGCCAAGCCCTGAGGCCGGTACCCGCCTCAGCTCCCGGCGATGTCCCCGAGGGGCCGGAAGATGCGGGCCACCCCGGGGCGCTCGACCGGGGCGGCGGCGATGAGGAAGCGGCGGGGGAAGCGCCGCTCGTAGCCGAACAGGACGGCGCGGGCACAGCCGTCGGCGCTCTCGAGGTCGGCGCGGATGGCCAGGCCGAGGTCGGGGTCCTGGCGGACGTCGACGCAGGTGCCTGCCGCCCGCAGCCTTCCGGCCGCCGCCTCCGAGGCCAGCTCGGCCACCAGGGCGTCGAGGAGGCCGCCAGGATCCTTGGCGCTGGCCTGGTTCGGAGGAGCCGCCACCAGCTGCTCGGCGCCCCCCTCGGCCCAGATCACCCCGCCGAAGGGGAAGAAGCGGCCCCGTCGGCGCAGCATCTCTCCGGCCAGCCCGAACAGGAGCCGGGCCAGGCGCTCGAGGTCGTGATCGGGGTCGCCCGGATCCAGGCCGTCCAGGGTTTCGATGGCCCCAGCGTAGGATCGCCCTCTTATGGCCACCCGCCAGGACATCCGCAACGTCGCCATCATCGCCCACGTCGACCACGGCAAGACCACGCTCGTCGACAAGATGCTGTGGCAGTCAGGCGCCTTCCGCACCAACCAGGACGTGGCCGAGCGGGTGATGGACTCGATGGACCTCGAGCGGGAGAAGGGCATCACCATCCTGGCCAAGAACACCGCCTTCACCTACGAGGGCGTGAAGCTCAACATCATCGACACCCCGGGTCACGCCGACTTCGGCGGCGAGGTCGAGCGGGGCCTGTCGATGGTCGACGGCGTGCTGCTGCTGGTCGACTCGTCGGAGGGCCCCCTCCCCCAGACCCGCTTCGTGCTGCGCAAGGCGCTCGAGTCGGGCCTGCCCGTCATCCTCGTCATCAACAAGGTCGACCGGCCCGACTCGCGGGTGGCCGAGGTGGTGGACGAGGTCGAGACCCTGTTCCTCGACCTGGCCGAGCACGCCCACCAGATCGACTTCCCGGTCGTCTACTGCATCGCCCGGGACGGCATCGCCAGCATGGAGCCGCCGGCCCCCGACGGCACCCTCAAGGGCGACACCCTGCGCCCGCTCCTCGACCTGCTGCTCGAGCGCATCCCGCCGCCCACCTACGACGTCGAGATGCCGCTCCAGGCCCTGGTCACCAACCTCGACTCCTCCCCCTACCTCGGGCGCATCGCGCTGTGCCGGGTGGTCAACGGCACCATCAAGAAGGCCCAACAGGTGGCGTGGTGCCGGGCCGACGGCACCATCGAGCGGGCCAAGGTCACCGACCTGTTCGTCACCGAGAACCTGGACCGGGTCGACGCCGAGTCGGCCGGTCCCGGCGAGATCATCGCCATCGCCGGCCTGCCCGACATCACCATCGGCGAGACGCTGGCCGACCCCGACGACCCCCGCCCGCTGCCGGTCATCACCATCGACGACCCGAGCCTGTCGATGACCATCGGCATCAACACCTCGCCTTTGGCCGGGACCGAGGGCAAGAAGCTCACCGCCCGCCAGGTCAAGGCCCGCCTCGACGCCGAGCTGATCGGCAACGTCAGCATCCGGGTGCTGTCCACCGAGCGGCCCGACACCTGGGAGGTCCAGGGCCGGGGCGAGCTGCAGCTGGCCGTCCTGGTCGAGATGATGCGGCGCGAGGGCTTCGAGCTGACCGTGGGCAAGCCCCAGGTGCTCACCCGCGAGATCGACGGCAAGATCAACGAGCCGGTCGACCACCTCACCATCGACGTGCCCGAGGACTACTTCGGCGTGGTCAGCCAGCTCCTCGCCCTGCGCAAGGGCCGAATGGAGCAGATGGTGAACCACGGCACCGGCTGGGTGCGCCTGGAGTACCGCATCCCCGCCCGGGGCCTCATCGGCTTCCGCACCGAGTTCATGACCGAGACCCGGGGCACGGGCATGCTCCACCACGTCTTCGACCGCTGGGAGCCCTGGGCCGGCGAGATCCGCCACCGGGCCAACGGCTCGCTGGTCGCCGACCGCAAAGGCCCCACCACCGGCTACGCCCTGGTGGCCCTCCAGGACCGGGGGGTGATGTTCCTCGGCCCGGGCATCGAGGTCTACGAGGGCATGATCGTCGGGGCGAACTCGCGCAGCGAGGACATGGACATCAACCCGACGAAGGAGAAGAAGCTCACGAACATGCGGGCCTCCTCGTCCGACAACTTCGAGAAGCTCATCCCCCACCGCCTGCTCTCGCTCGAGCAGGCCCTGGAGATGATCGCCGAGGACGAGTGCGTCGAGGTCACCCCGACCAACGTCCGGGTCCGCAAGCTCGTGCTCGACGCCCAGACCCGCGGCCGCAACCGCAAGCGCAGCCCAGGCGACGGCTAGGCGCCGAGGGCCGCCAGAAGGGCCGAGGAGAGGGCGACGGCGCCGAAGACGCCGCCCTTCATGGTGATCATCTCGATGGCGGCGGCGAAGCCGCGTCCCTGGGTCATGTTCTTGACCCAGGCATGGCCGTAGGCTTACCCTACCGGGCAGGGTGTCTGTGAGGCGGCTCGGGAGGACGCTCGAGCCGTAGTATCACCGTCGTGGAGCCGGTAGGTGGGCCGGCGGCGGTGCAGGACGAGCCGGTCCAGCTTGCCAACCCTCCCCGGCATACGGGACGCGTGGTCGCAGAGCTGTCTGGTGGGGATGCGGGGCGGAGGCCTGTCCGCTGGCGTCCGTTGAAGACGATTGCCCTGTACGCGGTGACGTTGTGGGCCGTGGTCACCCTGGTGTTCTTGCTGCCGCGACTTCTTCCGGGCGATCCGCTTCGTCAGCTCGATGACCCGGGCAGCGGCAGCTTTGTCTACGACGAGGCGGCCCGCGACCGGGTCGCCGCCTACTACGGGCTCGACCGCCCGTTGGTCGCGCAGTACGGCGCGTACCTGGCGGATTTGTCGAGGGGCGAGTTCGGTTGGTCGATCTCGCAGAACACCCCGGTGGCCTCGCTGGTGCGGAGCCGACTGCCGTGGACCCTTCTGCTCACCGGCAGCGCGTTGGCGCTGTCGTCGGCGCTCAGCTTCCTCGCCGGGGTGACCGCGGCCTGGCACCGTGGTCGTTGGGCTGACCGGACCCTGATCGTCGTGCTCGCCGCCTCCCGGGCCGTTCCCGAGTACGCCATCGCCAGCGCGCTGCTGATCATGTTTGCGGTCACGTTCCCTCTGTTCCCCCAGGCCGGAGCGCAGACGCCATTCGCCTCCTACGCCTCGCCTCTGGCCGCGGTGGGAGACGTGGCGCTCCACTTGTTCCTGCCCTTGGTCGCCCTGACGTTGGGCCTGGCCGCCAACAAGTTCCTGATCGTGCGGAACACCGTGATCGCCACCCTGGGCGAGGACTACATGGTGCTCGCTAGGGCGAAGGGCCTGTCCCGGCGGCTGTTGAAGTACCGGCATTCGGGCCGTAACGCGATGCTCCCGTTCATCACTGCTCTGGGCGTGCAGGCCGGGTTCGCTGTCGGCGGGTCGCTGTTCGTGGAGACGATCTTCAACTACCCGGGCATGGGCACCCTTGTCGAGAGGGCCGTCACCGGTCGCGACTACCCACTCCTCCAGGGCTGCTTCATCCTCCTAGCGTTCGTGGTGCTGCTGGCCAACCTGGCCGTCGAGCTGGCCTACGGCAAGCTCGACCCGAGGGTGGTGGAGCGTTGACGGCGACGGCAGCCCTCTCGCCCACGACGGCCGCCGAGCCAGCGTCGCCGCGCCGGACCCGGTGGGGTGCTGTCGCCGGCAGCCTCATTCTCGGGATCTACGTGGCTCTGCTCGCCTTCGGCAGCCGTCTGGCTCCCTTCCGGGCCACCGAGCTGGCCGGACGGTCCCTCGAGGCCCCCGGTGGCCGTCATCTCCTGGGCACGAATCTGCTCGGTCACGACATCGCCAGCCAGCTCATCCTGGGGGCCCGTGCCTCGCTGCTGGTGGCCGTGCTGGCCGGGGCTGGAACCGTCGTGCTCGGCGCTGTCGTGGGTGTTCTGGCCGGCTGGTTCCCCGGTTGGCCGAGCGCGGTGCTGATGCGGGTGACCGACCTGGTGCTGGTGATCCCCAAGCTGCCGCTGCTGCTGCTCGTCGGGGCCCTGACCGGCGGGTCGGTGCTCGGCCTGTCGGTGGTGATCTCGCTGCTGTTCTGGCCGACCGCCGCCCGCATCCTGCGCTCGCAGGTGCTGAGCCTGCGCACCCGCACCCACGTGAAGGCCGCGTCGGGCTTCGGTGCCGGCACCTGGCACCAGCTCCGCCGTCACATCCTCCCCGATTTGGCCCTGCTGTCGGTGGCCGAGTTCATCCCCGCCGCCGGTCGGGCCGTCGGGCTGCAGGCGGGGCTGGCCTTCCTCGGCGTCGGCGACCCCACCGAGCCGTCGTGGGGCGCCATGATCCGTGATGCGGTGAACTTCCGGGCGCTGTTCATCACCTCGGCGTGGAAGTGGTGGCTGGTCCCACCGGTTCTGGCCCTGGTGGCGCTGATCGTTGGCATCACGCTTGTCGGCACCGCGGCCGAGCGGCGCCTCAGCCCCCGCCTGGCCCGTCACCAGCGCTGACCCGGGCGATTGCGCCGTCAGGTGGCCGAGCTGAAGCGTGGCCGTCGGCCTCGGCGAACAGCAGGTCGCGGCCCGCGGCCGAGAGCAGGGAACGGGTGATCCGGTGCCGGGGGGAGGCCAGCATGGTGCCACCCGAGCCCTCCTCGACGATCCGGCCCCGATCGAGCACGAGCACCCGGTCGGCCACCCGCAGCACGACCGACAGGTCGTGGGAGATGAAGATCATCGCCATCCCCCGCTCCACCTGCAGGTGCTTGAGGAGCTGGATCATCTTGGCCTGCTCACTGGGGTCAAGCATGGAGACGGCCTCGTCAGCGACCAGGAGGCGGGGCTCGAGCACCAGGGCGCGGGCCAGGGCCACCCGTTGCAGCTGGCCGCCCGATAGCTCGTGGGTGTGGCGGCCGAGGAACGCCTCGTCGGCGGGGAGGCGGCAGTCGGCGACGGCGCGCCTGACCGCCGCCTGGCGTTGCGGGCCGTCGCCGATGCCTTGGACGTCCAGCGGCTCCCGCACCGCGTCGCCGATGGTGAGCCGGGGCGAAAGCGCCTCGAACGGGTCCTGGAACAGCATCTGGATCTGGCCTCGAAGGGCCTTGAGCTCGTCGCCGGCCGCGGCCAGCAGGTCGTGGCCGTCGAAGCGGACGGTTCCCCCGTCGGCGTCGAGGAGCCGCACCAGCAGCATCCCCAGAGTTGACTTGCCGGCTCCCGTCGAGCCGACCAGCCCCACGACCTCGCCCTCACGAACCTCCAGGCTCACGTCGTCGACCACCCGAACCGACGAGCGGCGGCCGATACCACCCGACGAGTACGTCTTGCGGAGGTCGTGGGCGACCAGGAGGGCGACCGTCCCGCCGCGGGCGCAGGCGACGAGGCGGGCACCTTCCTCGCCGTCGGGTGGCACCAGGAGCGGGACCGCCGGGCGGCACACCTCGTCGCGGCTCTGGTGGCACCGACCGAGGAAGGGACAGCCTTCGGGACGTTCGGCCGGGTTGGGCGGCACGCCGCGGATGCCGCGCAGGTCCTTCACCGAGGCCAGGGTCGGCCGGGCGTTGAGCAGCGCCCAGGTGTAGGGGTTCCGGGGATCACCGAGCACCTGAGCGCGGGGGCCGATCTCGGCCAGCCAACCCCGGTAGAGGACGGCCACCCGGTCGGCCAGCACCTCGAGGGCGTCGGCGTCGTGGCTCAGCACCACCAGGCTCGTACCGCTGTCCCGCACCGACCGGAGCAGCGCGAGCACCAGGTTCCGGGTCGCCGGGTCGAGCCCGGCGGTGGGTTCGTCGAGCACGGCCACCTCCGGCCGGCAGGCCAAGGCCATGGCCAGCAGCACCAGCCGACGCTGCCCGCCCGACAGCTCCCTCGGATAGCGGTCGGCGGCCCAGTCGCCCAGGCCCACCTCGGCCAGGAGCTCCACGACACGGCGGCGGGCCGCTTCCCGGCCCATGGCGAGGTGGATACGGAGAGGCTCGGCCACCTGCTGACCGACGCGCAGCACCGGGTTGAGGGCCGTGGTCGACTGGAACGACAGCGAGATCCGCCTCCAGCGCACATCCCGCCATCCGTCTTCGTCAAGGGAGCCGAGGTCCAGGTCGCCGAGTCGAAGCGATCCTTCGACGCTCGCCTCCGGCAACAGGCCCAGGACGGCTCGGGCCATGGTGGACTTCCCCGACCCGGACTCGCCCAGCACACCCAGGCACTCTCCGGGGGCAACGGTGAGGCTGAGGCCGCTGACGGCCCGGACAGCGGGGGGACCCGGATAGGTGACGACGAGGTCCCTGATGTCGAGCCCGGCCCCCACGGGCTCAGGTGGCAAAGAGCACTGACCTGGCCCCCTGGCCGGCAAGGTCGAGGACGGCCTCGTCGACGGTGAAGCCCGCCTCACCAAGCCAGGCCCGGTACTCAGCTTCGGTGTGGGTGTCACCCCCGTTGTCGTTCTGCAGCATCTGGACGGCGAACAGGGCCACCAGTGGGTTCCGGCCCCGCAGGAACGTCACCACGGCCACCCCCCCTCTCACCACCCGACGCAGGTTCCGGTAGAGCGCCCGGTTCCGGTCGCCGTCGAAGGTGTGGGTGATACCCGAGCAGAACGCCAGGTCAAAGGGGCCCTCGGGGACCGTCTCAAAGAAGCTGCCCTCGAACAGCTCAACCCCCGCCGCCTCCAGCCGGCCCCTGCGGCGGGCCACCTCGATCATCGCCGGCTGGTCCTGCATCGTGACCTGGAGCCCCCGCCGGGTGAGCTCGAGCGAGTACTCGCCGTGCAACCCACCGAGGTCAAGGGCGGTCTTGGCGCCCGGAAAGCGGGCCAGGCAGACATCGATGACCGCCGGCGCCGCCCGGCGGGCCGTCACCGCCAGCGCATCGTGGAACGACTCGGGATCCGCCCTGCCGGCCGGGTCGTCGCCCGCCTCACCCCGAAGCCGGCGGTCCACCGCCGTCCAGCGCCGAAGAGCACGGGCGTGATGGCCGATGCTGGCCATCGCCTCGGTCGTCGGGGCGGCCGAACCCCTGGCGTAGCTCTGATCCGCCTCCGTTGAGACGATCCCCCACGTGACAAGGGCGTCGAGGACCACCCGGACCGCTTGGGGGTCGAGGTCGAGCCGTGCCGCGACGGCCTCGGCCGTCGCCGGCAGGACGTCGAGGACACCCGTCGAGACGGCGGCGTCGCACAGCAGGATCATCCGCCAGTCGGCGACCTCCCCCGGCGGGGAGAGGAACGTCAGGTCGGGCGGCACCGTCACCTCAGCCACCTTCGGGCCCTAGTTGGCCGGCGCTGGGGCGGCACTGCCCGCCACCAGGTGGCGCTTGTTGCCGGTCACCCCGCACGGCGGGCAGCCCGGGGTGTACGCGAACCCTCCGAACTTCTTCCCGTCGACGAAGCTGACCTGTTCAGGCACGTAGAGCGAGATCCGGGGCAGGTCCTCGGCCAGGATCGCCTGCATCTGGTTGATGAGCTCGCGCCGCTTGGCCACGTCCACAGTGCTCGCCTGCTCCCTGGCCACCTTCTCGAACATCGGGTTGTCGTAGCCGTGGACCCGGGTGAACGAGGTGCTCTTGGTGTTGGCCGAGAAGGTGGTGATCAGGCTCGACGGGTCGGCGGACAGCCCGCCGTAGTGCTGGATCGCCATCTCGTAGTCACCCTTGGAGCCGCGGGCATCCGAGGTTTGCTGGTCGACCGCGCTGATCTCGACGTCAAGCCCCACCGCCCGCAAGTACTCCTGCACCAGCTGGGCCTGCTGCACGTCGGACGAGCTGACCGACAACGGGATCTTGAACGGGGTCCCGTCGGGCCTGTCCCGAACCCCGTCGTTGTTGCGGTCACGCAGGTTCACCTTGTCGAACAGCTCCGCCGCCTTCTGCTTGTCGAGCGGATACTCGGGGAGGCTCTTGTTGAGGAACTCGTTGCCCGGGCCCAACGCCCCAGCCGGGCCGGGGACCCCTCGCCCGTCCAGCAGGCGCTGCACCATGTCCTTGCGGTCGAGGCCGTAGGCCACGCCCTGACGGAAGGCCACCTCGTTGTAGGGGAACCCCTTACCGGCGTTGAAGAACAGGGCCAAGTTGAACTCACCCGGGGCTGTCAGCACCTTGTACCGCTTGGCCAGCGCCTCGTACTGGACCTTGGGGATCAGCGAGTTGCCGGCGCTGGCCGCGTCGACCTCACCCCGCTCCAAGGCCAGCAGCGCGTCGGCCACCGGGACGATCTGGAGCTGCCGCACGTTAGCCGGGCCCAGGTAGAACTCCTCGTTGGCCACGAAGTTGAAGCTGTTCGTGGTCAGGTCGAAGTTCTCCAGCTTGTACGGGCCCGAGCCGACCAGCGCAGTGGCCCCTTGGAACTTGGCCGGGTCGGTCACGCCTGACCAGATGTGCTTCGGCATGATGGCGAACCCGAACGTGCCGGCGATGTCGTTGAGGAAGCTCGGGCGTGCGTTCTTCAACGAGATCACCACCGTCAGCGGGTCAGGCGCCGTCACACTCTCGAGGTAGTCGACTCCCTGGGCTGCGCCGGCCTGGGCCCCCGGACCCTTGGTGTTGTAGTCGAAGGTGAACAACACGTCGTCAGAGGTCAGGGGCGTCCCGTCGTGGAACTTGGCGTTGTCCCGCAACTGGAAGGTCCACGTCTTGCC
>JBBSKY010000032.1:0-32147 GCA_038255915.1 Acidimicrobiales bacterium
CCGTTGCGCTCGATCGTCGTCCGCACCTGGTCAGGTGCCTGTCGTTCGCTCGAGCTGGCGGCCCGTTCCGCTGTCAGGCCCACCGTCCCACCAACCAGGAGGCACCGATGACCATCGACGAGCGAGAGCTTGAGGAGATCGCCGCCTTCCACGGCCACGTCTGCCCCGGTCTGGCCATGGGGATGCAGGCGGCCCGGATCGCCCTGCGCGAGATCGGCCCCCACTCCAAGGACGAAGAGGTCGTCGCCGTCGTCGAGACCGACATGTGCGGCATCGACGCCATCCAGGTCCTCACCGGCTGCACCTTCGGCAAGGGCAACCTCATCCACCGCGACTGGGGCAAGAACGCCTACACCTTCCACCGGCGGTCCGATGGCAAGGCCGTGCGCATCGCCGGCCGGAAGGGAGCCTGGGCCCGGGACCCCGAGCACCAGGCCCTCTTCGCCAGGATGCGCTCCGACGAAGCCACTGACGCCGAGCGGGAGCGCTTCTTCGAGTTGCACGTGGCCCTCTCCCACCAGGTGCTGGAGATGGACCCCGACGACCTCTTCTCGGTCACCCCGGTCGACCAGGCCCCGCCGTCCAAGGCCCGCATCCACGCCTCCCTCCCGTGCTCGGCGTGCGGTGAGGACGTCATGGAGACGCGGGTGCGACGCCTCGACGGGGCCGACCTGTGCCAGCCCTGCTTCGAGGCGGGCACCGCCGTCACCTGAGAAGGCGGGTCGGCGATGAGTTCGGGCCGCTCGACCCGTCGAGGATGAGACGGCAACCAACCAGGAGGCGCCATGCGCATCGTCATCAGTGACTTCATGAGCCTCGACGGCGTCGTGCAGGCTCCCGGCGGGGCCGAGGAGGACACCGACGGCGGCTTCGAGAACGGGGGCTGGTCGATGCCGTTCTTCGACCCGGACGCCATGGGCCCGGTGCTCGACGAGGTGATGCAGGCCACCGAGGCGCTCCTCTTCGGCCGGCGCACGTGGCAGACCATGGCGGCGGCCTGGCCCGACCGGGCGGGCGACCCCTTCGCCGACCGGATGAACGAGATGCCGAAGTACGTGGCGTCCCGCACGCTGACCGAGGCCGACCTCCACTGGAGCAACTCGACGTTGCTGCCTGCCGACGACGTCGTCGGGGCCGTGCGCCGGCTGCGGTCGGGCGACGGTGGCGACATCCAGGTCATGGGCAGCCCCACCCTGGCCTCGACCCTTATCGGCAACGGCCTGGTCGACGAGTACCGCCTCATGATCGAGCCGATCCTGCTCGGCGGCGGTAAGCGCCTCTTCCCCGACGACGGCCAGGCCCGCCCGCTCGAGCTGGTCGCCACCTCGACCTCCAGCACCGGCGTCCACATCTGCACCTACCGCCCCGCCGGCCGCTGAGTGGGGACCGTCAGCTCGGCATCCTGAGGATGCCCCGGTCAAGGGCGACGGTGACCGCGGCGGTCCGGTCGTCGACCCCCAGCTTGGTGAAGATGTGGGAGAGGTGGGTCTTCACCGTGGTCTCGCTGATGAACAGGGTGCGGGCCACCTCCTTGTTGGCCGCACCCCGGGCGACCAGGCTCAGGACCTCGATCTCTCGGGCGCTGAGCGCCTCGGCCGCAGGCGCCCGCATGCGGGTCATGAGCCGGGCCAGGACGGCGGGGGCGAGCACCGACTCGCCCCGGGCCGCGGCCCGCACGGCCCGGAACAGCTCTTCGCGCGGTGCGTCCTTCAGGAGGCAGCCGACGGCGCCGGCGTCGATGGCCCGCAGGATGTCGCTGTCGGTGTCGTAGGTGGTGAGGACCAGCACCTGGGTCTGGGGCCGGCGGGGCCCGGATGCGCTCGGTGGCCGACACTCCGTCGAGGTTGGGCATGCGCAGGTCCATCAGCACGACGTCAGGCTCGAGGAGGGCGGCCCGGTCCACCGCCTCGGCCCCGTCCCGGGCCTCGCCGATCACCTCGAAGTCGTCCTCGCCGGCGAGCATGCCGAGCAGGCCGGTGCGCACGACAGGGTGGTCATCGACGATCAGAAGGCGGATCACGGCTGCCTCGCCGGGCCGGGCTCCTTCGAGGCCGGGAGTTCGACCACCAGGGTGGTGCCCTCGCCCGGGGCGCTCTCGACGGTGAGCGTGCCTCCCGCCTCGGCCAGGCGGGCCCGCATGCCCAGCAGCCCCAGGCCCGTGCCGTCCCTGCGCTCACCGACCGCGCCGGGGTCGAAGCCCCGGCCATCGTCCCTGATGTCGAGGATCACGCCGTCGGCTAAGTAGGAGAGGGTGAGCACGACGTCGCTGGCCTGGGCGTGCTTGCGGATGTTGGCCAGACCCTCCTGGGCGGTGCGCAGGATGGCGGCCTCGGTGTCGGGGGCCAGCGGATGGCGGGTGCCGGTCACCATGGCCCTGGCCGTCACACCCGCCTCCTCGCTGAGCCGCTCGGTGAGCCGCCCGAGCGCTTCGGGCAGCGTGGCGGTCTCCAACGCCTGGGGCTGCAGCGCCCAGACGAAGCTGCGGGCTTCGCCGAGGCTCTCCCGGGCGGTGCGGCGGGCCTGGTCCAGATAGTGCTGGGCGGGGTGCGGCCCGGGCCCGGTCGCGGCCTCCGCCGCCTCGAGCAGCACCACGATGCTGGTGAACCCCTGGGCCAGGGTGTCGTGGATCTCCCGGGCCAGGCGCTGGCGCTCCTCCAGGACGCCGGCCTGGTGCTCGGCGCCGGCCAGCTCGGTGCGGGCGGCCTCGAGCTCGGCGATCAGCTGGTGGCGCTGGCGGCTCTCCCGGATGATGGCGTCGATGAACAGGGCCAGCCCGCTGCCGACGGCGACCGACAGCACGGTCACCACCAGGGTGACGGGGTTCAGACCGCCGTCGCCGGTGGCGCCGTCAGCGCCGTCATCAGCACGGTCAGCACGACCGCACCGGAGATGGCCGACCTCGGGGAGGGGAGGAAGGCGAAGACCTGGGCGTAGGCGGCGAAGGCGAGCAGGAAGTAGGCGTCGTGCAGGAGCACCAGGGGCACCCACAGGGCGGCGGCGCCGGCGAAGTACACCACCAGCCTTGGGAGCGGCAGGCGCCAGGCCCGAAGGCCGCGTACCCAGAACCAGTGCCAGGCGGCCAGGGCGGCGGTGGGGCCGGCCACCAGCACCCGGTCCCGGCCCGAGGTGCGGGGGTCGGTGAGGGCGCCGGCGGTGGCCAGGGCGAGCACCAGGGCGAACAGCCCGTGCCAGGCCGGAGCCCAGCGGTCCCAGGCATGGCTGGGGGGAGGCTGCTGGTCAGCGTCCGGCGGAGCAGACGTCGGCTGGTTCGTCATCACCGGTCCCCGCACCTGAGCTCGCTGCGGAGAGCCTATTCCCAGCGGAACAGCCGGGTCGCGAGCAGGACGCCGGCCACCAGCACCCCGCTCAGGACCAACAGGGCGGGAACGTTCCAGCCCGCACCCGTCCAGGCGTCGTCCAGGAGGCTGACCACGTGGGTGAGGGGCAGGACCTGGGCCACGTCCCGGATCGTGTCCGACAGTGCTCGGTCCGCAGGTCGGCCATGGGCACCTCGCGCTCGGCCAGGGCGGTGGCCACCCGGGCCAGAAGGGGCCCGCGGCCGTGGACCACGATCTGCTCGTCCTCCCGGACGACGCTGGTGACGCCGGCCACCCCTTCCAGCCAGGCGGCGTCGAACCCGTTCGTGGCGCTGAACCGCACCTGGGCTCCCGTGGCCAGCGGCCGCATCAGCTCGGCCGGCGTGCCCTGGGCCACGATCCGGCCCTCGTCGATGATCGCCACCCGGTCACAGAGGCGCTCGGCCTCGTCCATCAGGTGGGTGACCAGGACCACGGTGGTGCCAGCGGCCCGGATGGCGGCCACCAGCTCCCACGTCACCCGGCGGGTCTGGGGGTCGAGGCCAGCCGTCAGCTCGTCGAGGATGACCAGCTCCGGGTCGCCGACCAGGGCCAGGGCGATGAACAGGCGCTGGCGCTGGCCGCCTCTCGCACCTTGATCCGCTCCGGCAGCGCCGCCTGCTGGAGCTGGAGCCCGATGCGCTGGCGCAGCTCCCGCCCCTGCGCCTGCGGGTCGAGGCCGAGGACCCGGACCCGGCCCCGGTCCGGCCGGCGCAACCCGGCCAGCGACTCCACCGTGGTCGTCTTGCCCGCCCCGTTCGGCCCCAGGATCCCGAAGATCTCCCCCCGGCCCACGGTGAACGAGAGGTCGTCCACCGCCACCGTCGTCCCGTAGGTCTTCCTGAGACCGTCCACCTCGATGACCGCATCCACAGCCAACCTCCCGCTCGTCGTCCACCCCGATCCTCCGCCCCGACCAACGGCCTGTCATCGGTTGGATCCCTGATCTGGGCGCCCCCATCAGGAGGACCACCCCATCCCCCATCCGGAGGATGCGGCCGACGTGGGCTCGGTTAGCTCACCCGGGGAGGCGCGGACGGCTGTGGGGCCCTGGCAGGCGGGCCTCCTTGTAGAGGGCCGGGCGTCGGCGCCTTGGGCCTCTCGTTCCCCGGGGTTGAGGCGGGTGCCTCGGCCGACAGCCCGTTCGCGCCCGACCGGATACGGTGACCCGCACAGCCCGAGCCGACCGCGCCGCTTCCGCCGGAAGCCGCAGTGTTGGATACGTGACCAGAGGAGAGCGTGCCTTGGCCAAGATCAGCGTCGACGGAAACCATGTGGAGGTCGAGGACGGCAAGCGGTTGGTGCTGGCCATCGAGCAGGACCTTGGCATCGACATCCTCCACAAGTGCGGAGGCAATGCCATGTGCACGACCTGCCGCGTGCAGTTCGAGGCCGGCGAGCCCTCACGAATGACCGAGGCCGAGCGCGTGCGCCTGGAGGATCGGGGCCTGCTCGGTCAGGCCCGTCTCTCGTGCCAGATCCCCTGCGCAGGCGAGATGACTGTCACCCCGCTCATGACGGCGTCCTCGAGCAACGTCGACGATCCGGGCCCGACTCCAGCTGACCTGATCACGCCCGACCCGGTGTGGATCGACGGCTGACGCAGGGCGAGCCGCGTCCAGGGCTCGGCGCGCATTCCGGACGCCGCCCAAACGGGCCCGCGCCGACGACCCCCTCGACGGGAGTGAGGACGCTGCCCGGTTGGTCGCTCGCTTCATGGCGCCGCAGGAGGCCTTGTGGACATGCGCCGTCGAGGCGGGAGCATCGTGGTCGCGGATCGATCGAGCGAACGGGCCGGCTTTGGTGGGTCGGGTCGTCCTCGTGTCCTCGCCCGCTCAGCGGGTTTGGGCTTCGATGACGGTAAGCGGGGGGCCGAGGATCTCCGCTCCGTGTTCAGATGCTGCTCGGGCCATCTCCTCGAAGTCGGGCGGGCCGTCCGGACCGAAGGCGGCGGCGAGCTTGGCGTAGAGGTGGTGGAAGCCCCCGGGCCAGTTGACGCCGATGAGGCGGGCGGGTTCGTCGCCGATGGCCATGAAGGTGTGGGGGACGTTCGGTGGGGTGAAGAGCAGGTCGCCGGGGCCGACCTCGTTGGTCTCGTCTCCGACCATCGCCCGGATCCGTCCTTCGACCACGATCTCCCAGGTCGCCCAAGGGTGGCGGTGCAACGGTGGCCCGTCGCCTGGGGCCAGGCGCTCGTCGGTGATGTCGGGCAGCTCGGCGCTGCCGGGGCACAGGAAGCGCAGCTCGTCCGTGGGGGTCGTGGTGAAGCTGAGGGCGTCAGCCCCCCTGGTGATCGTGGGCAGGTCCACTGGTCCTTCTCCTCTGTGCTCGGCGGAAGCGGCTGAACGAAACCGTACCGTACAGTTCGGTCCGGAGTCAAACGGTACGGTACAGTTCAGCGCATCGATCGCCGAACGAAGTACCTACGGGCCGCTCTCCGGCTCTTCGCCGAGCATGGGTACAACGGGGTCAGCATGGACCAGCTGATCGCCGTGACGGGGGGATCCAAGGCCACCCTGTACCGCTACTTCTCCTCGAAGCAGCAGCTGTTCGAAGCCATCATCGACGACCTGAGCGCGACAACCATCCCCGGCGACGACGACGTCGAGCTGTCGTCGCTCGGCCTCGCCGAGGGACTCCACCGACTTGGCACGGGGATCGGGATGGCTGCACTCAGCGAAGAGGCCACGGTCCTGTTCCGCCTAGCCCTCGGCGAGTACAACCGCTTCCCTGAGCTGGGTCGGATGCTCTTCGAGCGTGGTCCTGCCGTCAGCTACCAGCGGTTCCGGGTCTTCATTGCAGCCAAGCAGGCCGCCGGTGAGGTGAAGGTTCCCGACCTCGACATCGCCGCCGAGCAGTTCATCGGTGGCATCGTCGGACACCAACAGCTTCGCAGAGCACTGGGTATCAGCCAGCCGACCGCAGCAGACATCGCCGCCCGGGTGACCGCAGCCGTCCAAGCGTTCCAGGCCACCTATGCCAACCGTGCACCCAATGGCAAGTGACCGGCGCGTCGTTCGTGTGGGACGTGCCCGTCGCGTCCACTGGTGGTCGGGACCGGCGTCGATCCGGTGACCTCGCGCTTTTCAGGCGCGCGCTCTACCAACTGAGCTACCCGACCGAGAGCGGACCTGACGGGACTTGAACCCGCGACCTCCACCTTGACAGGGTGGCGAGCACTCCAACTGCTCCACAGGTCCTCGATTGTCAACGGCACCCCCAACGGGATTCGAACCCGTGCTGCCGCCTTGAAAGGGCGGTGTCCTGGGCCGCTAGACGATGGGGGCGAGCCCCGCTGTGGGCGAAGAGCGACGCTAGCGCACGAGGGGGCCCGAGGCCAGCGGCTACCGCACCGGCTTGGACGCGACACGGCTGAACCCCGACGAGAGTGCCCACTTCTGCATCTCCTGGGTGTCCTAGGTGGGCACTCTCGTGGTTTGGCGTGGGCTGTCACGGCGTTCTGGCATCTTCTCGTCCCATGGAGGGCGGCGCGGGGACCGACAGGGCGGTGGCGAGACTGGCGAGCAGGCGGCTCGGCCTGGTCGCACCGGGAGATGCGGCCGCCGCTGGCTTCAGCCGGACCGCGTGGCAACACCGTGTGCGGACGGGCCGTTGGGAGCGCAAGCGGCGGCGGATCTATGCCATTGGAGGCGTGCCCTCCAGCTTTGAGCAGGAGGTCGAGGCGGCGCGGCTCTCCCACGGCCCCGGGGCGCTGGCCACGGGTCCTACCGCAGCGCGCCTCTGGGACATGCCCGGGCGCCACGAGAGCGACGGCATCCACCTCCTCACCTTGACGCCGGGCAAAGCCCGGGGACCCGGGATCGTCACCCGCCGGAGCCGGTTGATCGTGCCCGCCGACCGAGCCAGTCGTCGAGGGGTCGGCGTCACCTCGTGGGCCCGAACGTTCGTCGAGAACAGCGCCCGGCACGACCTGTCGGATCGCCAGCTCGGGTGGATCCTGGACGACGGGCTTCGCCGCAATCTGGTCACCCTCGATCGGCTGGCCGGCACCTTAGAGCGGCTCCGTCCCGGCCCTGGTCGACGTCTCCGGAGGGTTCACAGCCTGCTCGAGGTCCGCGGCGTCGGCTACCAGCCGGGTGCCAGCCAGCCCGAGGTGAGGATCGCCGAGTGGCTGGTCGCGGCCGGCTTCGCCCGGCCGCAGCTGAACGTGATGGTCGACGCCGGGGGCGTGCGCTGGGAGCTGGACGGTGCCTACGTCCAGGCGCGGGTGGGCTGGGACTACCACTCGAGCTTCATCCACGAGGGGCCCGGTGGGATCACCACGGTGCGCAAGGACACCCGCAAGGCGCTGGTCCTGAAGCAAGCGGGTTGGCGCTACTCCGCCTTCGACGAGACCACCACCGAGGCCGGGGCGGTTGCTGCCGTGGGCTACGACCTAGGCCAGGAGTAACCCCTCGGGAGTGCCCACTTCTGGTCCCCAGGAGAGCCGGAAGTGGGCACTCCCGGAAGGGGTGCCCTCCGGGCCTAGAGGGCCGACCAGTCGGTGGCGCCGGGGCGGTCGCGGATCTCGATGGCGGCGGCGACCAGGATGTCGCGGATGGCGTCGGCGTCGGCCCAGCGCTTGTCGGCCCGGGCGGCCAGGCGCAGGTCGAGGAGGGCGTCGACGAAGGGGGCCACGATGTCGCGGCGGTCGACCAGGCCTCCGGTGGCCACCTGGCCCAGGCGGGTGACCATGCCCCGCAGGGTGGCCCGGGCCCTGGTGCGCTGGTCGGACTGGGTGGGATCGGCGGCCCAGGCGTCGAGGGCGGCCTCGAGGGACAGCACAGCGGCTAGGGCGGCGTCGGCGTCACGGCTGGTCAGGGCGGCCTCGAAGGCGATCTCGGCTGCGGCGGCGTCCTCGCCCACCGAGGCCCCGTTGATCTCGCCCGCGACGGCGGGGGGGAGCGTGGCTGGCTGATCGGGGGACGTCGGCCGGCCGGTGGCCTGCCCGGCCATGCGGCCCTCGGCGGCCTCCCGCAGCTGGGCCAGGGGCACCGAGGAGCCGCCCGTCAGCGCCAGCACCTCGACACCGCCGAGCCGCACCACCACGCCCCCCCGGCCGGTGACCGAGGCCGTGCCGGCGCCCAGGTCGAGCAGGAGGGCGGTGTGCTCGTCGATGCCCACCACACAGGTGCCTTCAGGCAGTTCGGCCTCCATCCGGTGCAGGCGCCCCTCGCCGAGGTAGCAGAAGCGGGTGTCGTGGGTGCCCCCCTCGGCGTTGTCCCAGTGGGGGATCAGGGCGCAGCGCAGGCCCACCAGCCGGCCGAGGAGGTCGAGGCCGTCGAGCCAGCGGGGCTCCTCGCCCACCTTGTAGATCTCATAGACGGGCACGGTGGCGACGCCGAGGGTGAGCGCCGCCGCCGAGGAGAAGGTGAGCACCCCGCCCCGCTCGACCACCCGGGCCAGCAGATCGGGCAGGGGGGTGTCGGCCCAGGTACGCAGGGTGTAGGAGGGCGAGCCGGGCCCGGCGTAGGCCCACCCGGCCTCCCGCAGCAAGGCCAGCGACTGCTCGTAGGCCAGCGGGTCGGCGGTGGCCGCCGCCGCCGACCGGAAGCTGCACACGGCCAGCTCGCGCCCCACCCGCTCCCGGAAGTGGGCGAGGGTGCGGGCGGTGAGATCGTCGGCGTTGCCCTGGAAGCCGTAGGGACTGTCCAGCAGCACGGCCGGCGCCTCCGGCGCCACCCCGGCCAGGGCCCGCTGGTGCACCGTCACCATCGACGGCGCCGTCTCCCCCGACCCCATCACGACGATTAGCCCACGCTCACCCACCACCCCAACCTGCCAGGCTTGGGCCCCGATCAGGTGCGACCAGGTCGCCGCGAAGCGGCGCCGCCGCCAAGACGGCCTCGTGACGACAGATGTGGTGGCTGGGTTGCGCGGATGACGCAGCGACCAGCGCAGGTCAACCTGGTGGTCAAGCTCATGTACACCGGGGCGGGGCTCGGCGTGGTCAACATCGTCCTGCTGCCGCTCCAGCGCAACCGGCTGCGCGAGCAGCTCGCTGAGAGCTCGACGACGAACGTCGACGTCGAAGCACTCCTCGCCTTCAGCATCGGCCTGGGCGTGGTGTTCGGGCTCGTGGGCGTCGGCCTGTGGATCTGGCTCGGCACGATGATCGGCAGGGGCGCCAACTGGGCCCGGATCACCGCCACCGTGCTCGGTGCGCTGAGCGTGGTCACCACCCCGCTCGCGCTGGTCGGCGGCGCCGCGTTCGGCACCAGCTCCTCCCCCTTGTCGATCGGGATGGGCCTCATCAGCTTCGTGCTCGGCGTGACGATCCTCATCCTGCTGTGGCAGCCGCAGTCGTCGGTCTTCTTCACCTCCAGCCGGACCGCCCCGCAGGGCTACCCGCCGTACGCCTGAGCAGCAGCTAGCCGCCGGCCCAGTCGGAGATGAGGCGGGCGATCGGTTCGGGCTGCTCGGCGTGGAGGTCGTGGTCGCCGGCCATCCACAGCTCTGAGACCAGGGTGTGCTCGGCCAGGATGGCCCGGCAGCGGGCGACGCCGGCGTGGCGGTCGGTTCGGGCCTGCGAGCCGGGGCGCTCGGCCGCCACCAGCAGGACAGGAACGGTCATCCGGGCCCACAGGGCCGGAGCGTCCACCTCCCAAAGGCCCCGCAGCACCTCCATGTGGCGGGCCTTGGTCAGCCACGGGGCGACGGTGCCGTCCTCGCGCACCTCGAAGCAGGCCAGCTGGCCCTCCAGCGCCTCGGGGGGCCACCCCGGGCGCTGGCCCCCCATGCGCAGCCGCAGGGCGGCCACCGGCCGGCCCAGCAGGTCGGGAGGCGACAGCTCGCGGCGGCACCGCTCCCAGTCCGGGTACCGGTGGCCGAGGTCGAGGAACCCGCCGTCGACGCACACCACCCGCTCGGCCCGCTCGGGCCGGTCGGCGGCCATCTGCAGGGCCACGGTGGCGCCGTAGGACTGGCCGGCCACCAGGAAGGGGCCGAGGCCGAGCTCGGTGGCCAGGGCGAGGACGTCGGCGGCGACGGTGGCCACGTCATAGGGGCCGTCGGGCTTGGGGGACAGGCCGTGGCCCCGCAGGTCGCAGGCCACCACCCGGTGCCCCCGGGCGTTCAGGAGGGCGGCCACGCCGTCCCACAGGCGCAGGCACGACGCCAGGCCGTGGACCAGCACGATGGGCGGGCCGTCGCCGGGCAGGTCGATGTGGTGCAACGCTTCGGTTTGGGCCACGAAAGCGGAGGCTAGGTTCCGGGCCGTGCTTGGCTTCTGCACCGACTCGGGAGCCCAGCTGCCGCCCGAGCTGGTCGAGCGCTACGGGATCGTGGTCGTGCCCCTCACCGTGAGCCTGGACGGGGTCGAGCACCGGGAAGGCGTGGACCTGGGCGCCGACGACTTCTGGGACCGGTTCGCCCGCCCGCCGGCGCCGGCGGTCCACACCGCAGCTCCGCCGCCCGGCCGCTTCCTCGAGGCCTGGGGCGACCTGGGCGCCCGGGGGGTCACCGAGATCGTCAGCATCCACACGGGGAGCGACGTCAGCTCCACCCTCGATGCGGCCCGGATCGCCGCCGAGATGGCCCCGGTCCCGGTCCACCTGGTCGACAGCCACACCGCGTCCTTCGCCGTCGGCTGCTGCACCTGGGAGGCCGCCGAGGCGGCCGAGCGGGGAGCGCCGGTCGACGAGGTGGTGCGGATCGCCGAGGCGGTGGCTGGCCGGGTGGGCAACGTCTTTGTGGTGCGGGCCCTCGATCTGGTCCGAGCCGGCGGCCGCCTGCAGCCCGGCACCGATGAGGAAGGGAGCATCCCCGTGCTGTCCCTGACCGACGGGAAGGTCCAGCCGATCGGCCGAGCCGCATCGGTTGAGGAGGCGTGCGACCAGATGGCCGCCTTCGTGCTGGCCCTTGGCGAGGGGCTGCGAGTGGGCCTGTCGATCGCCGACCGGGCGGCGGTGCCGCTGTGGGAGGCGCTCGAGGCCCGGTTGGCCGGCCAGCCGCAGGTGCGAGAGCTGGTCCGCTACCGGGTCGGCCCCTCGATCGGGGCCCACATGGGCCCCGGAACCGCCGGCGCCATCGCCTACCCTGCTGCCTGAGCCTCTACAGCGCGCTGCTCAGCGCCTCGATCGTCTCCTCCTGGAGGAAGCCGAGCCAGCTGTAGAGGATGAAGAGGTTGCGGTCGTCCTCGTCGGCGAAGTCCTCGTCGGTGGTCTCCTCGCTGAGGTCGAGGCGGGTGCCCAGGTACAGGCGCAGGTCGTTCAGAGCCTGGCTCCAGAGGTGCAGCTGCTCCTCGGTGAGCGAGGTGGCGCCGGCCGTCTCGGCCAGGGTGGCCAGCTGGCTCCGGCGGCGCTCGTGGAGGTCGACGCTCATCAGCAGCCGCCACTCCTGCTCGCGCTCGGGGTCCTTCGGGTAGGCGGTGGGGAAGAGGCGCTGGAGCCAGGGGTCCTCGGGCTCAGCGTCGACCAGGGCCGCCAGCTGGCCGGGGAGCGATCCGAGGAGGCGTCGCTCGTCGTCACCGAGGCGGATGGTGAACGACCCGTCGCGCCTGCGCTCGACCCGGCGGCGGAAGGCCATCAGGTGCCCGGCCGCCCCACGCCGTCCTTCTCCATGGTGGCCCACAGGCCGTGTTCGTGGAGGCGGAAGACGTCGGCCTCGGCCTCCTCGCGGGTGCCGGAGGACACGACGGCCCGACCCTTCTGGTGGACGTCGAGCATCAGGGCGGTCGCCTTGTCCTTGGAGTACCCGAACAGCTTCTGCAGCACGAACGTGACGTAGGACATGAGGTTGATGGGGTCGTTCCAGACGATCACGATCCAGGGGACATCGGCGATGGTGACGTCCTCGACGACCGGCTGGTCGACCTCGACGGGAGCCGTCGTCGCCACGGAGCCCATCCTCGCGCTTTGCTGCGCGGGACATGGCTTTGTCCGCTCGGTGCCGCCACCCCTAGTCTCACCGTCCAGCATGGCTGTGACCGTCCCCGTCGCTGTCGCCCGCCCGAGTCACAAGGCTCGGCTCGGAGGCTTCGTCGCCCTCACCAAACCCCGCATCATCGAGCTTTTGCTCGTCACCACGCTGCCCACCATGGTCGTGGCCCAGCGGGGCGTGCCCCCGGTCTGGCTGATGGTGGCCACCCTGGCCGGCGGCACCCTGGCCGCCGGCGGCGCCAACGCCATCAACATGTGGCACGACCGCGACATCGACGCTCTGATGAAGCGAACCGAGGCCCGGCCCTTGGTCACCGGCCTCGTGCAGCCGACCGAGGCCCTGGTCTTCGCCCTCACCCTCGAGCTGGCCGCCTTCCTCCTCCTCTGGCGCACGGTCAACCTGCTCTCGGCGGTCCTGGCCATCACCGCCACCGCCTTCTATGTGTTCGTGTACACGCTCTGGCTGAAGCGGACCTCGCCGCAGAACATCGTGATAGGTGGGGCCGCCGGCGCGGTGCCGGTGCTGGTGGGGTGGTCGGCGGTGACCGGCACGCTCAGCTGGGCCCCCTTCGTGCTGTTCGCCATCATCTTCGTGTGGACCCCGCCCCACTTCTGGGCGCTGGCCATCAAGTACCGCGACGACTACGCCGCCGCCGACGTCCCGATGCTGCCCGTGGTGGCCGACGCCCGAACCACCGGCCGCCAGATCGTCGGCTACACGGTCCTGCTGTGGGCGGTCAGCCTGCTCTTGGTCCCGGTGGCCGGGATGGGCTGGATCTACGGGGGCGCCGCCCTCGCCCTCGGCGCCGCCTTCCTCTACTACGCCGTCCGGCTCCTCCAGGAGTCGAACGTCCGCAACGCCATGCGCCTGTTCGGCTGGTCCATCACCTACGTCACCCTGCTGTTCTCGGCCATGGCCCTCGACCAGCTGGTCCTGCGGTAAGGGTCCGGTGACTTCCCCGGTGAGTACGGTGTCCCGACCCTCCGCCCCCCTGCGCCCGACTGCAGGTCCAGCACCGTCCCGAGCAGGAGCTCAGCACCGACCATGACCTTGACCGAGGCCCGTCCTGCGGAGGGCGACACCAGCCCCAGCCCGACCGATCCGGTGAGCCCCGTCGGCCAGGCCGTCGTCGACTCGGCCGACCACAAGGTCGTCGGCCTGCTCTTCATCGGCGTGTCGCTGGTGCTCTTCCTGGCTCTGCGGGCCGTCGGCTCGGCCCTCGGCGCCGAGCTGCTGACCGCGGGGTCCCAGGTCGTGGGCGGCGACAGCCGTCGCTTCTACTCGCTGTACGAGACCGGGATGGTCCTGCTGTGGGCCACGCCGATCTGGATGGGCCTGGCCACCTATGTCCTGCCGCTGCAGATCGGGTCGTCCCGCCTGGCTTTCCCACGCGTCCAGGCCTTCGCCCTGTGGACCCACGTGGGCGGGGCCGCCCTGTTCGTGCTCGGCCATCTGATCGACCCCCCGCCCGGCATCGGCCTCACCGACCGCAGCCCCATGCAGGCCCCCGTCGGCGGCATCAACGACGGCACCAACCTGATCCTGGCCAGCTTCCTGCTCCTCGGCTTCGCCACCCTGCTCGCCGCCGGCAACCTGCTCGCCACGGCCCTGACCATGCGAGCCGACGGCATGAGCCTGGGCCGCATGCCCCTGTTCAGCTGGGGCGTGGTGGCCGCCGCCGTCGGCTCGCTGTTCGCCACCCCGGTCTTCCTGGCCAGCTCGCTGCTGCTCTACATCGACCTGCACTTCGCCGGCACGAACCTGTTCGCCGACGGTCGTGCCGCCGACCTGGTGTGGCAGAAGGGGCTGTGGCTCTACGGGCGCCCCGAGGCCCTCCTGCTCCTGGTTCCCGCCCTCGGGGCGGCCTGCGACATCGTGGTCACCGCCGCCCGCCGACCGCTGCTGGCCCCCCCGCCGCCCCCGGTGCCCCGGGGCCTCAGAGCAAAGCTGCCCCCGCTCCCCGGCCTGACCGTCCCCCTCCACGGCCACGTCCTTGCCGCCGGCGCCCTCTTCGCCGCCACCGTCTTCGCCCTCCTCACCTGGGTGCAGGACCGCCGGGCCCTCAGGGCCGTCATCCTGCCCACGGCCAGCGTGGCCACCGGGCTGTTCGCGGCCGCCGCCGGGCTCCTGGTGCTGCTGTGGCTCACCACGCTGCGGGGCGAGGCCAAGGACGGCGGGGCCCGCACCAAGGTGCAACCGACGCTGGCCCTCGGCTTCGTGGCCGCGGCGGTCGCAATCGGCCTCCTGGCTGCCGCGAACGCGGCGGTCGCCGGCCTGGCCGGGGTGCACGGCACCGAGCTCGGCCAGGGGATGATCGAGCTCATCACCATCGGAGTGCCCACCCTCGTCGCCTTCGGCGCCCTGCACCACTGGGCCAAGAAGCTGTTCGGGGTCCCGCTGTCCAACGCCACCGGCGGCCTGACGCTCCTGACCGCGCTCGGCGGCACGGTGGCGCTGGGCGTCGGTCAGTCGATCGCCGGCTACGCCGGCGGCGCCGCCCACGCCACCGAAGCCGAGGGCGACGCCAAGCTCGGGTACGCCCTGGCCGAGGCCGGCCATGTGCTCCTGCTCCTGGCCGGGCTCCTCATCACCCTCGACGTCTTCCGGGCCCTCGCTGCCCGCCGGGCCGGCCGGACCACCGTGGCCGACCTGGGCGACGGCGTGACCCTCGAGTGGGCCGCCCCCAGCCCGCCGCCGCCTGGCAACTTCACCCAGCTGCCCGAGGTCCGCTCCGAGGCGCCTCTGGCCGGCCTGGCCAAGGCCAAGGGGTCCAAGAGCGGCTCGAAGAAGCGCGGCTCGACCAGGAAGGGGAGATGACCGTGGCTGTGCCGCTGGCTCTGCCGCCCGCGTCCCAGGTGCTCGAGCGCACCCGGTCCCGCAACGCCCTCGTCGTCGGCGCCGGCCTCTACGGCCTGGCCGCCCTGGCGGTCATGGCTGCGCTCATCGGCGCCTACACCGCCTTCCGCTCGGGGGTGGCCGAGTGGCCGCCGGAAGGGGTGAAGAAGGAGAACTACTTCGGCTCGCTGCTCCTCGGCGCCTCGGTGATGGTGATGATCGCCGCCGAGTGGCTGGTGTGGTCGGTGCAGCGCGACTTCCGCCGCCAGACCGCCCAGGCGGCGGGGCTGTCGGCCCTGCTCCTCCTGGCCATGCTGAACGGGGTGGTCTTCACCGTCGACGAGGCCGGGTTCGGCGCCTCCAGCCACTCCTACGGCGTGCTCTTCTACGCCTTCATGGTGGTCGCCGGCCTCACCCAGATCGCCGCCCTGGCCGCCGTCATCGCCGCCGCCGCCCGGGTCAGCGGCCGTCAGGTCACCCCGGCCGAGCCCCAGCTGGCTCGGGCCGTGTCCATCGTCCTCCACGTCGCCGCCCTCACCTGGGTGATGGTGTGGAGCGCCCTCTACGCTGCGTCGAGGTGAAGCAACCGTGCTGAGCGCAGTCGCCAAGGCCTACCTGGTCACAGCCCTCGTGGTGGGCGCCTTCACGGCGTTCTACCTCGACCCCCTGAACCTCAGCTCGGGCGGCGGCGGCGACCACTTCGGCGGCACCCTGCTGATCACGATCGTCATCGGCGCCCTGGCCTTCGCCTACGTCACCAGCACCCGTCCCATCACCGACCGCGAGCTTGAGCCGCTGGCC
The DNA here is from genome assembly GCA_038255915.1 of Acidimicrobiales bacterium. GTDB lineage: Bacteria > Actinomycetota > Acidimicrobiia > Acidimicrobiales > JAUJNH01 > JAUJNH01. The sequence continues at coordinate 15,873 of JBBSKY010000032.1, forward strand.
GCCGACGACGCCCCCCCGCCCCCGCTGCAGCCGGTCACCACTCCCGGCCCCACCGCCGGTGCCTCGGCCTTCCCCCTCCTCGCCGCCGTGGGCCTGGTCGCCACCGCCGTCGCCTCCGCGATCGGCGGCCCGGCCCTCTACCTGGGCCTCGCCCTCCTCCTGGTGGCCGCCGGCGGGTGGCTGGGTCAGGCCTTCACCGAACACCCCCTGGCCACCCCCCGCCTGGGCGACCGGGTCAGCCGGCGGACCACCAGCCCCTTCACCTACCCGGTGCTCGGCGTGCTCCTCGGGGCCGTCATCGCCCTGTCGTTCAGCCGCCTGTACATCACCATCACCGAGGAGGCCGCCATCGTGGTGTCCGGCCTGGTGGCCACGGTGCTGTTTCTCGGCTGCCTCGCCCTGGCCAGCGACCGCAACACCGGGCGCCGCCTCACCGGCGGGCTGGCCGGCCTGGCTCTGGTCTCGATCATCGGCGCCGGCGCCGCCTCGGCGGCCCGGGGAGAGCGGGTGATCGAGCACCACGGCGAGAGCGAGGTCACCGAGCAGGAGATCGAGGCCGAGGGCATCCAGTACAGCAAGAACGAGCTCACCCTCACCGAGGGCAAGGTGCGCTTCACCTTTGACAACAACGACCCCAAGGGCACCTACCACAACGTGGGCGTCTACTCCGAGAAGGAGGGGGGAACGCCCTACGTGGCGATCCTGGCCATCGACGGGGGCCGTGAGGCCACGACGCTGATCGACACCCATGTCGTCGGACTGGACCCCGGCTCCTCGTACTACTTCCGGTGCGACTTCCATCCGGCCATGGTCGGCACCCTCGAGGTCGTGGAAGCTCCGCCCGAGGCCGAGCACAGCTCAGAGGGCTCATCCGAGAAGAAGGTCGAGAAGCACTGATGCGGCTCCGCCGACCGTTCCACCGCGCCGTGGCCGCCGTTTGCTGCCTGGCGCTCCTCGGCGCCGGCTGCGCCGCCGACACGCCGCAGAACACCCTCGACCCCGAGGGCCCGTTCTCCCGGTCGGTCGACAACCTCATCCAGCCGGTCTTTTGGATCGCGGCGGCGGTGTTCGTCTTCGTCGAGGGCCTCATCGTGTTCGCGGTGTTCAAGTTCCGTCGGCGCAGCGAGGACGAGCGGCCCGAGCAGATCCACGGCAGCACCAAGTTTGAGCTGGCGTGGACCGTGGTGCCCGCCCTCATCCTGGTGGTGGTGGGCGTCCTCACGATCAGCAAGATCTTCTACCTCGACCGCCAGTTCGACGATGCCATGCAGGTCGAGGTCATCGGCCACCAGTGGTGGTGGGAGTACAACTACAAAGACGCCGAGGGCGAGACCGTGGTGGCGGCGGCCAACGAGCTGCACATCCCCGTGGGCCGCAAGGTCCAGCTGAACCTCACCTCGGCCGACGTCATCCACAACTACTGGCCACCCAAGCTGGCGGGCAAGGTCTACGCCATCCCCGGGCGCAGCAACCACATGACCATCCAGGCCGACAAGGCCGACTTCTACTACGGCGAGTGCGCCGAGTACTGCGGCTTGTCGCACGCCAACATGCGCCTGCGGGTGGTGGCCGAGGAGCCGGCCGTCTTCGAGCGCTGGATGGAGGCGAACTCGATCGACCGGCCGGCCACCAGCTTCCCGATCGTCGCCTCGGCCGACCAGGCCACGGCCAGCGAGGAGGCCAAGGGCCACACCCTGTTCCTCCAGAAGGGCTGCTCGGGCTGCCACGCCGTCAATGCGGTGTCCCGGGGCGCCGTCGGGCCGAACCTCACCTACTTCAACTCGCGGGCCACCTTCGCCGGGGCCATCTTCGGGAACGACGACGACAACCTCCGGGCGTGGCTGCGTGACCCGCCGGCCGAGAAGCCCGGCTCGCTGATGCCCAAGCTCGACCTGTCCGAGGGCGAGATCACCTCGTTGATCGCCTACCTCCGCACCCTCGGGGACCCCGCCCTGCGGGGTGCCCCCGTACCCGCCGGCCTCGCCGCCGGCCCGCCCCAGCCGTAGACGAGGAAGCCGCACCTTCATGACCTCCGTCCTCGAATCGCCCGTCCTGTCGCCCGACGACCCCCGGCCCATCGCCTCGGGCGTGCTCACGCGCCCGGCCCGCACCGACGGGTTCTGGTCGTGGATCACCTCCATCGACCACAAGCGCGTCGGCATCATGTACGGCGTCACCGCCATGACGTGGTTCGTCGTCGGCGGCTTCGAGGCCCTGCTCATCCGCCTCCAGCTGGCCAGTCCCAACGGGCGGATCCTCGACGCCAACGCCTACAACCAGGTGTTCACGATGCACGGCACCACGATGGTGTTCCTGGTGGTGATGCCGCTGGGCGCCGCCTTCATGAACTACCTGATCCCGCTGCAGGTGGGGGCCAGGGACGTGGCCTTCCCCCGGCTGAATGCCCTGTCCTACTGGCTGTTCCTGTTCGGGGGGTTGTTCCTCTACTCCTCGGTGTTCCTCGGCGGCATGCCCAACGGCGGGTGGTACGGCTACGCCCCCAACACCTCGATCGTGTACTCGCCGGGCCACCACATCGACTTCTGGATCGGGGGCCTGCTCATCACCGGCATCGCCTCCACCGTCGGTGCCGTCAACCTGATCACCACCTGCCTCAACATGCGGGCGCCGGGCATGGGCCTGTTCCGCATGCCGATCTTCACGTGGATGTCGCTCGTCACCCAGTTCCTGCTGCTCTTTGCTCTGCCGGTCATCACCATCGCCCTGTTCCTGCTGATGTTCGACCGCAACTTCGGGGCCAACTTCTTCAACCCGGCCAACGGGGGTGATCCGGTGCTGTGGCAGCACCTCTTCTGGCTCTTCGGCCATCCCGAGGTGTACATCATGATCCTGCCGGCCTTCGGGATCGTGTCCGAGGTCATCCCGGTCTTCAGCCGCAAGCCCCTCTTCGGCTACAAGGTGATGGTCTTCTCCGGCATCGCCATCGGCTTCATGGGCTGGGGCGTGTGGGTCCACCACATGTTCTCGGTCGGCCTGGGCCCGGTGTCCATCACCGCCTTCTCCATCTCGACCATGTTCATCGCCGTGCCTACCGGTGTGAAGATCTTCAACTGGATCGGGACCATGTGGAAGGGCTCGCTCCGGTTCACCTCGGCCATGCTGTTCTCGGTCGGCCTGGTGTCGATGTTCACCATTGGCGGCCTCTCCGGGGTCACCCATTCGGTCTCTCCCCACGACCGTCAACAGACCGACACCTACTACATCGTGGCCCACTTCCACTACGTGCTGTTCGGTGGAGCGATCTTCGGCATCTTCGCCGGCATCTACTTCTGGTACCCGAAGGTCTTCGGGCAGCTTCTCGACGAGCGGCTGGCCAAGGTGCACTTCTGGCTGTGGATCCTGGGGTTCAACCTCACCTTCGCCCCCCACCACATCCTCGGCCTGCAGGGGATGCCCCGGCGCATCTACACCTACCCCGAGGGGACGGGCTGGGACTTCTGGAACATGGCGTCGACCATTGGGTCGTTCATCATCGCCCTCGGTCTCCTCGTCTTCTTCGTCAACGTGCGCCGCACCGACAAGAAGCACAAGCGCGACAACATCACCGTCGAGGCCGACCCGTGGGACGCCCGCAGCCTCGAGTGGTCCATCCCTTCACCGGTGCCGGCCTACAACTTCATCGACTCGCCCGAGGTCCATGCCGTCGATGACTGGTGGCACCGCAAGTACACCGAGGACGAGGACGGGCGGATGCAGCGCCTCGACGACTTCGACAAGGTCAAGGCCTCGGCCGAGGCGCACCTGAAGCCGGGTGCGAGCGTGCACCTGCCCTCGCCCAGCTTCTACCCGATCATCGCCGCCGCGGGGATCTTCCTGGCCATGTACGGCGTGGTCTACGGCCGCTCGGCCGGCGCCAACTACGTCGTCACCGGCCTCGGGGTCGTGATCCTGGTCTGCGCCATGATCGCCTGGGCCCTCGAGCCCTCCACCGAGCCCGACGACGCCCTGGTCGACCCCGACATCGACCGCCTCCTGGGGCTGGCGTCGCCCGGGTCGGATCGAGCCGCCCTGGGCACCGGCGATGCGTCCGAGCCCCAACCGGCGCTCACCACTGGTGACGAAGGGAGGTCGGGCACATGACCGCCGTCGCCGTCGAGACCTCGGAACCCGGGCACGAGGCCGACGCCCACGCCGCCGACGCCCACGGGCACCCGCCCACCAACACCGGGCTGTCCAACGACAAGGTGGCCATGTGGGCCTTTTTGGGCTCGGAGTGCCTGCTGTTCGGGGCGCTCATCTCCACCTTCTTCCTGTACCGCAGCCGGGCCCCGCTCGGCACCGTCAAGCCCCACGACGTCTACGACATCCCGTTCACCTCGGTCAGCTCGTTCATCCTGCTGATGAGCTCGCTGACCATGGTGCTGGCCCTGTCCGCCTTCAACCGGGCCGACTCCCGCCGGGCCATGATCTGGCTGTCGGCCACCGCCCTGCTCGGCGCCACCTTCCTGGGCGGCCAGATCTACGAGTTCACCGTCTTCATCCGTGAGGGCATGACGATGAAGACGAACCCGGCCAGCTCGGCGTTCTACGTGCTCACCGGCTTCCACGGCACCCACGTCGGCATCGGCGTGCTGATGCTGCTCATCCTGGTCATCCTGATCGCCAAGGGGCGGCTGTCCCCGGCACGGGCCGAGACCATCGAGATCGCCGGCCTGTACTGGCACTTCGTCGACGTGGTCTGGGTCGTGGTGTTCACCGTCGTCTACCTGCTGCCGCTCTAATGACCACCACCCACGCCGCGCCCGCTGCCGATGAGCACGACGAGCACGATGACCACCCCACCGAGAAGAAGTACTGGGTGATCGCCCTGATCCTGGGCGTCATCACCGCCGTCGAGGTGGCCCTGTCCTACGTCGACCTCGGCAACGCCGTGGCCCCGCTGCTGCTGATCGGCATGGTGATGAAGTTCTTCATCGTGGCCTCGTACTTCATGCACCTGAAGTTCGACTCGAAGATGGCCCGCCGCCTGTTCATCTCCGGGCTGTCGCTGGCCCTGTTCTGCTACCTCGCCCTGTTCATGATGTTCCGCCAGTTCGGCCCCCGTGACGACCGCCAGGACATCGACCTGATCGAGACCGGGGTGCCCCAGCGGTGACCCCGTCCGGGGTCGGCATCCCGGCGTTCTCCCCTCATGCCGACGTGCTGCTGGTCCTCCTCGCGCTCGGGGTGGGGTACTGGTGGGCCACCACCCGCATCGCTCCGGCGAGCCGGCGCCAGCGGACCTGGTTCGCCAGCGGGCTGCTGCTCGTGCTCGCCGTCTCGGTCTGGCCCGTGCACGACATCGCCGAGGACCGCCTGTACGTGGCCCACATGGTGCAGCACGTGACGTACACCTTCATCGCCCCGCCGATCCTGCTGCTCGGCCTCCCCACCCGCCTGGTGGGCTGGCTGGTGGACCGCCCCGTGGTGGGGCCCGTGGTGCGGGCCTGCACCCGGCCGGTGGTGGCGCTCGTCGGCTTCAACCTCCTGGTCGGGATCTCCCACACCAAGGCCGTGGTCGACGGGGCCACCACCTCGGCGCCCCTGCACTTCGGTGTCCACCTGGTCCTGTTCGCCAGCGCCCTGTGCCTGTGGAACCCGGTGCTCAACCGGGCGCCCGAGCTTCCCCGCATGCGCTCGACCGGCAAGATGCTGTACCTGATGGCCAACGGGTTCCTGCCCGTGCCCATCGTGGCCGCCCTGGCCCTGGCAGGGAGCCCGATCTACGCCCACTACATCGCCGCCCCCCGGCTGTGGGGCCTGTCGGCGCTCGACGACCAGCAGCTGGCCGCGGGGGCCATGTGGATGCTCGAGAGCTTCTGGACCATCGGCGCGGTGATGATCGTGTTCTTCGACTGGTGGCGAACCGAGCAGCGCGACCCGGCCAAGGCCAGCCTGCCCGAGCACATCCGCCGCCGCAGCACCGCCCCCGCCCAGGGCTGATCAGGAGTGCCCACTTCTGCACTCCTGAGAGACCAGAAGTGGGCACTCTTGCGCCCGGCGCAGGTCGTGATCGTCGCGGTCGTCGCGACTGCCCTCGTACTCGCCGGGTGCTCGGGCGGCTCGGCTCGGGCTGCGGTGGGCAAGCCCGCGCCAACCCTGGAGGGACCATCCATCGTCGAGGGAGAGCGGGTCGATCTGGGCACGTTCCGGGGCCGCACGACCCTGGTGAACTTCTGGGGTTCGTGGTGTGATCCCTGCCGGCGTGAGCTGCCCCGCCTGGTCGAGGCCGAACAGGCCGGAACGGCGGTGGTGGGCGTGGCCGTGGAGGACAGCCGGCGGCGGGCTCGGGAGATGCTGGCCGAGTACCGGGCGCCCTGGCCCAGCATCGACGACCCCGACCGGACGATCTCCCGCGGCTGGGGCGTGGGCAGCGGCTTCCCCGTCACCTTCGTGGTCGACGGCGGCGGTGTGGTGCGCGGCCAGCACATCGGAGAGATGTCCGCCGCCGACCTGACCAAGCTCCTGGCCACGGCCCAGGTCCTCGACCGCCCCTGACCACTGGGCACTGGCTTGAACGGTCGCCCGCGGGAGGCCTCGGCCTCGGCTCGGGAAGGGCCGTCTCTGCCGTCCGCATCATGATGCGCGCCGCGTAAACTGCGGCAGGTGCGCACCACGATCGACCTTCCTGCGGACCTCCACGCCGCCGCTCGCGGCATCGCCCGGGACCGGGGAACCACCCTGAGCGTGGCCGTCGCCGAGCTCATCCGCCGCGGACTGGGCCAGCCGGGCGCCGTCGTCTTCGGCCGCAGCGATCGCACCGGGCGCCCCGTCGCGTGGGTCGGGCACCCCGTGACCAACGACGACGTCCGGTCCCTGGAGGACGATGCCTGAAGCCGCGACGCTCCTCGACGCCAGCCTGCTGATCGCTCTGGCCGTCGGGGACCACGTCCACCACGGGCCTGCCGAGGAGTGGTCGATCGCTCACGCTGCGCCAATCGCCACCTGCCCGATCACCCAGGGCAGCCTGGTGCGGTTCCTGGTTCGGGGCGGCGCGTCGGGCGAGGAGGCCCGCCGCTTCCTGGTCGACGTCGTGGCCGACGATCGGCACCGCTTCTGGCCCGCCGACCTCGCCTTCGAGGCTGTCGACCTCGGCTCGGTCGCCGGTCGTCGTCAGGTCACCGACGCCTACCTCGCCGCCCTGGCTCGGGCCCACGGTGGCCGGCTGGCGACGCTGGACCGCGGTCTGGCTGCGCTCCACCCCGACGTGGTCGACCTGGTGCCGACCTGAGCGCAGGGCTGGCTCACTCCCAGCGGAAGGTGCGGGCGGCGGCGAGGGGGGTGGCCAGCGCCCAGAGGGCGAGGACGATCCAGGCTCGGGTCGGGACGGCGGTTCCGATGCCGATGGAGGCGCGCAGGGCGTCGGAGAGAGCGGCGGCGGGGAGGGCCTGGGCGACCGCCCGGAGGGGGCCGGGGAGCGAGGTGAGGGGGACGACCATGCCCCCCAGGAGGAGGAGGACGAGGTAGAGGCCGTTGGCCAGGGCCAGGGTGAGCTCGGGCTTGAGGGCGCCGGCCATGAGCAGCCCTAGGCCGCTGAACGCGACCGTGCCGAGGAGCACCGCCCCCAGGGCCGCCCCCACGGCGCCGGAGGGCCGCCAGCCCAGGGCGACGGCGACCGGTACCAGGACGGCCACCTGCACCAGCTCGACGGCCAGGACTGAGGCGATCTTGGCGGCCAGCAGGCCCGGCCGGCTGAGGGGGGTGGTTCCCAGCCGCTTCAGCACGCCGTAGCCCCGCTGGAAGCCGGTGGCGATGGCCAGGCTGGTGAGGCCGGTGCTCATGATGGCCAGGGCCAGGATGCCCGGGGCCAGGAAGTCGACCGGCTCGACCACCTCGGCCGGCGTGGGCAGCACCTCGACGGTCGAGAAGAACACGAGCAGCAGCACGGGGATCCCGAGGGCCAGAAGCAGCGCCTCGCCGTTGCGCAGGGTCATCAGCACCTCGGTCCGGGCCTGGGCCCGAAAGGCGCGCATCAAGCCGTCCCGCCCGGACCGCGGCCCCGTCGCCGGCGCCCACGACGTTCAGAACGTGGCGCCCGGTCGGCCTCGGCCGCCGACGGCTGGCCGGTGAGGCGCAGGAACACGTCCTCCAGGCGCTGGCGCCCGGCGCGGATGTCAGCCACGGCCACGTCCTGCTCGGCCAGCCAGGTGGTCAGCCGGGCCAGGTTCGCCGGCGTGGCCGGCGCCGCCACCAGGTACTCGCCGGGGCGCTCCTCGACCACCGCCCCGCCGACGGCGCGGCCGATGGCGGCCATGTCGAGGCCCGTCGGGCCGCCGAAGCGGATCTCGGCCCCGCCGCCGGAGCGGGCCAGCACGGCCGGCGAGCCCTCGGCCACCACCCGGCCGCCGTCGATGATCACCACGTGGTCGGCCAGCCGCTCGGCCTCGTCGAGGTCGTGGGTGGTGAGCAGCACGGCCACGCCGTCGTCGCGCAGCTCCCGGATCACCTCCCACAGCACCCGGCGGGCGGCCGGGTCCATCCCGGCGGAAGGCTCGTCGAGGAAGGCCACCTCCGGGCGGCCGACCAGAGCCAGAGCGAGCGACAGCCGCTGCTGCTCGCCCCCCGACAGGCGCCGCCACGGGGTGCCGGCCACCCGGCCCAGGTCGAGCCGGTCGAGAAGGTGGTCGGGCGGCAACGGGTCGGCGTAGTACGAGGCGAAGAGGCGGAGCACCGACCCCGCCGGCATGGTCGGGTACACCCCGCCCCGCTGCAGCATCACGCCGATGCGGGGTACCACCTTGGCCCGGTCGCTGACCGGGTCGAGGCCCAGCACCCGCACCGTGCCCGCCGTCGGCCGGCGGTAGCCCTCCAGTGACTCGACCGTGGTGGTCTTGCCCGCCCCGTTCGGCCCGAGCAGGGCCAGCACCGTCCCCGCCTCGGCCGCCAGCGAGATCCGGTCGACGGCCGTCAGCTGCCCGTAGCGCACGACGAGCTGGTCGACGACGAGGGCGGCCACGTTCACGAACCTACCGAGCCCGGCCGGCCTCCCACGCCGCGAGAAGCCGTGGCGCCTGCACCTGTCGGGGCACCGGTCAAACCCTCCCGCCAGGGCACAAGCTGGCGCTGGCCACGCTGCTCTGCCAGCGCAAGAGGTGGCGCTGTGGCGCGCTGTTCTGCCCGGGCCGAACGTGGTGTTTTCTGCCCGCGCAAGAGGTGAGGCTGCGGCGCGCTGTTCTACCCGGGCCGAACGTGTTGTTTCTGCCGGGCAGGAGGTGGCGCTGCGGCGCGCTGTTCCGCCCGGGAGGAACGTGTTGGTTTCTGCCCGGGCAGGAGGTGACGCTGGGGCGCTCTGATTCTGCCCGGGCGGAACGAGTGGATTTCTGTGCGGGTCGGAAGGTGGCGCTGGGGCGTGGTGTTCTGCCCGGGCAGCAGTGCGCAATCCTGCTGCTGCGCCGGATGGCCGCAGTACCCTCCCGGGCCGTGCTCGACGTGCGCCGGCTCCGCCACGATCCCGACGGCGTGACCGCCGACCTGGCCCGACGGGGCATCGCCGCCTCCGAGGTGAAGGCATTGGTCGACCTCGACATGGCCGTGCGGGCCGCAGCGCAGCGGCGCGACGAAGCCAGGGCCGGGGTGAAGCGCCGGTCGAAGGAGGTGGGCGCAGCCCGCAAGGCGGGCGACACCGCCACGGCGGAGCGCCTCCAGAGCGAGAGCCGCGTCCTGGGCGAGCGGGCGAGCGAGGCCGACGCCGGGGTGGCGGTGCTGGAGGAGGAGCTGCGTCAGCTGCTGCTGGTGACCCCCAACACGCCCGACCCCGAAGCGCCCGACGGCGCCGGCCCGGAGGACAACCGGGTGATGCGCATGTGGACCCCCACCGGGGTGCCGTTCAACGAGGCGGCCTACGCCGACTGCCAGCGGGTGCCCCACTGGGACATCGCCGCTCAGCACGGCCTGCTCGACCTGGAGCGGGGCGCCAAGCTGTCGGGCTCGATGTTCCCCCTGTGGCGGGGGAAGGGCGCCCGGCTGCTGCGGGGCCTCACCTCCTGGGCCCTCGACCGCCACACCACCGACGCCAAGGACGGCGCCGTGTGGGAGGAGGTGCGCCCGCCCACACTGGTCAAGACCGCCACCATGGTGGCCACCGGGCACCTCCCCAAGTTCGAGGAGGACATGTACCACCTCGAGCGCGACGACCTGTGGGCCATCCCCACCGCCGAGGTGCCGCTCACCTCGCTGGCCCGCGACGAGCTGCTCGACGCCGATGCCCTGCCGCTCAAGCTGTGCGCCTACACCCCCTGCTTCCGCCGGGAGGCCGGATCGGCCGGCCGGGACACCCGGGGCCTGCTGCGCAGCCACGAGTTCGACAAGGTCGAGCTGATGGCGGTGTGCACCGCCGAGCAGGCGCAGGCCCTCCAGGCCGAGATCCTGACCCGGGCCGAGGGACTCCTCCGAGACCTGGGCCTGGCCTACCGGGTGCTCGACCTGTGCGCCGGCGACCTCGGCCCCTCCTCGATGCGGACCTTCGACCTCGAGGTGTGGAGCCCCGGCGTGGGCAGCTGGCTCGAGGTGTCGTCGGTGTCGCGCTACGGCGACTACCAGGGCCGCCGGGCCGGGATCCGCCACCGGGTCGACGGCGGGGGCACCGCTGTCGCCTCGACCGTGAACGGCTCCGCCCTGGCCTGGCCCCGGGTGGTGGCCGCCCTGCTCGAAGCCCACCGCCAGGAGGACGGCAGCGTGCGGATACCGCCCCCGATTCGCCCCTGGGTGGGGGGCCTCAGCCGCCTGGGCTGAGCGCTGCGCAGGCCCGACACACCCCGGGCAGGGCGAAGTGGCGGCCGTTCACCACAAAGCCGTACCCATCGGCCAGCTCGGTGCGCAACGGAGCCACCACCGCCTCCGGCACCTGCACCACCGCCCCGCATCGGTCGCAGACGAGGTGGTGATGGCGGTCGTCGGTGAGGTGGTACACCGCCCGGCCGTGGCCCAGGTGGACGTGCTCGACCACACCTGCCTGCTCAAGGGCGTCGAGAGTGCGGTAGACCGTGGAGCGGTGCACAGCAGGGTTGGAGCGGTGCACGGCCTCGACCAGGTCGTCGGCGGTGACGTGGTGGTCCTCGGCGTCCACCAGCGCCGCCACCAGGTCCCGGCGGGCTGCGGTGACCCGGGTGCCTTCGGCCCGCAGGTGCTGGAGGATCGCCGACGCCCGGTCCACCACCCGAGGTTCCCACAACCCGCCGCCCTCGGAGGCCAGCGGGCCCTGGGTTTCCCGCTCCGTGGGGCCGCTCGGGCCCTGGGTTTCCCGCTCCGTGGGGCCGCTCGGGCCCTGGGCCCGATCTTCTGCCTGCTGGTGGTGGCGGGCGTCACGACGGCTTGCTCGAAGGCGGCGCCGAGCGGCGGATCGGCCCCGGCGCGGCGGATCGATGGCGCCCCGCTCGAGACCACCGCCCCCGGGCGGCCGCAGCGATCGGAACGGGTGCTCGACGTCGTCGCCACCACCTCGGTGGTGGCCGACTGGCTGCGGGTGGTGGGTGGCACCAACGTGCGGACGCGGGTCATCGTCAAGTCCGGCCTCGACCCGACGTCGTACCTGGCCACCTCGGCCGACATCACCACCGTGCAGGATGCCGACCTCGTCGTCGCCGTCGGCCGGGGCCTCGAGCCCTGGCTCGACGCCGTGCGCGCCGCCGCCGCCACCGACAAGCCCCTCGTCACCATCACCGAGGGGCTGCCCAAACGGCGGACCACCTCGGGAGCAGACGACCCCTACCTGTGGCTCGACCCGGCCAACGCCAAGCAGATGGTGGCCGCCGTCACCGCTGCTCTCGTCTCCGTCGACCCCGCGGGCGAGGCCGCCTACGCCGCCGCCCGCGACCGCTACGCCACCGACCTCGACCAGGCCGACGAGGAGGCCCGCCGGGTCCTCGGCCCGGTCGCCGGAAGGGGGCTGGTGACCGCCAAGGAGACCTTCGGGTGGTTCGCCGCCCGCTACGGCCTGGAGCTGGTGGGCGCCGTGGTGCCGTCTCTCGACGGCCGGGCCGACATCCCTCCCCGGCACCTGGCCGCCCTGCGTCAGGCCGTGCGGACCAAGCAGGTGGCTGCCGTCTTCGCCGAGGCATCCGTGCCCGATGACAGCGTGCGCCGCCTGGCCGAGGACGCCGGGATCAAAGCCGTCATCGGCCCCGATGCCCTCCTCGGCGACGGCCTCGGCCCCGCCGGCACCCCAACCGACACCTTCCTCGGCGCCTTCGCCCACAACGTGCGCTCGATCGCCACCCACCTGGCCTGACGACCACCGGGGGAGGGCCAAACCCCTCCCCCCAGAAGCCCCTCCACCACGAGGAGGCCCGCCGGCGGCGCTCAGGCCTCTCGGGGGCAGAGGCTCCTGCGGCCATGGGCCCGGAGCCTGGCCCCACACCCGGCAGGCCACCGGGGGGACAGCTTCTCGAAGGCAGCGCGTCCTGTGGGCCACGTGTTGGGAGCATGGCCCCCACCCCGGTTCGGGACGGCTCCCCGGCGCGGGACGGCTAGGCAGCGAACTCCGTGGGGCGCTCGCCTGCCGCTTGACCGTTCGCTGGCGAGCCTCGACGAGGCGGCGACGAAGAAGCTGCGCCTCGTCGAAACAGCAGATGCAGCCGGCCGCAGGCCGTCCTGGCCTTCAGGCCGTCGGCCCGGTGGCCGAAGGCCCGGTGGCCGAAGGCTGGAGGGCGGTGGCGATGGCGGCGGCGTCGAGGGTCCCGAGCTCGGTGCCGTCGGGGCTGATCACGGTCACGAAGCCGGCACCGTCGGCTAGGAGAGCGGCGAGGGCGTCGTGCAGGGAGGCGCCGCTGCCCACGGTCGGGCCGCCAGGTCGAGTCCGGGCGGCCAGGCCCGTCGTCGGCACCGCGGTCACGGCCAGGCGCTTCACGGCCCGGTCGGCCCCGAGGAAGGCGGCGACCTCTTCCGACGTGGGCGCCGCCAGCAGCTCGGCCGGGGTGGCGTACTGCAGGAGGACACCGCCCTCGCCCAGCACGGCGATCCGGTCGCCCAGCTTCACCGCCTCCTCGATGTCGTGGGTGACGAACACCACCGTCTTGCCCACCACCTCCTGCAGGCGCAGGAACTCGTCCTGCAGCCGGCCGCGCTGGACCGGGTCGATGGCGCCGAACGGTTCGTCCATCAGCAGCACCGGTGGATCGGCGGCCAGGGCCCGGGCCACTCCCACCCGCTGGCGCTGCCCACCGGAGAGCTCGTGCGGGTACCGCTTGGCGTAGCGGGCGGCTGGGAGGCCGATCAGCTCGAGCAGCTCGTCGACCCGGACGGAGATGCGCCGGCGGTCCCAGCCCAGCAGCCGGGGGACGGTGGCGATGTTGGCCGCCACGCTCAGGTGGGGGAACAGGCCGATCGACTGGATCACGTAGCCGATCCGGCGGCGCAGGGCCACGGGGTCGACCGTCGTCACGTCCTCGTCGTCGAGGAAGATCCGACCGCTCGACGGCTCGACCAGCCGGTTCACCATGCGCATCGTGGTCGTCTTGCCGCATCCCGAGGGGCCGACCAGCACGGCGATCTCGCCCGTGGGCACCTCGAGCGTCAGCTCGTGCACCGCCACCTGGCCGTCGTCCCACACCTTGGACACGCCCTCGAGGCGGATCATCCCTGAGCAACCTAGGTGCCGGAACCCCCCCGGGTGGGGCCCGCCGCCGTTCTGCCGGGAGTAGGGCTCCGCCAGGAGACACGAGCTCCCGGCAGAAGCGGGACTGAGGCGGCGGCCTCGGCCTACGGTGCCCGCATGATCCTCGCCGCTGCGAGCGACGGCTGGCTGTGGTGGGACTGGGTGGCCCGTCACGTGGCCTCCTCCCCGGTGAGCCTGTCGGTCGTCGACGCCCTGCGCGAGCACGCCAGCCTCACGGTGATCAGCGTGGTCCTCGCCCAGGTCATCAGCCTGCCGCTGGCCGTCGTCGCTTCACGCTGGCGCCCGCTCGAGGCCGCCCTGCTGGCCGGGCTCGGCATCGTCTACACCATCCCCTCCCTGGCCCTGTTCGCCTTCCTCGTGCCCTTCACCGGCCTGTCGCGCACCTCCGCCGTGATCGGCCTCACCGCCTACAACCTGCTCGTTCTGGTCCGCAACGACCTGGCCGGGCTGGCCGCCGTCCCGGCAGAGGTGAAGGAGGCGGCCACCGGCCTCGGGCTGTCCCCGGCACGCCGCCTGCTCCGGGTCGAGCTGCCGCTGGCCCTCCCGGCGATCGTGGCCGGCCTGCGGGTGGCCACGGTCTCCACCGTCGCTCTGGTGCCCATCACTGCCCTCATCGGCCAGGGCGGCTTCGGCCAGTTCATCAACGGCGGCCTGGAGGACCTGTTCAAGACGCCGCTGGTGGTAGGGATCGGCTGCTCCATCGCTCTGGCTGTGCTCGCCGACCTCGGCCTGGTGGTCGTCGAGCGCCGCCTCACCCCGTGGTCACGGCGGGCGTAGGGATGGTGCTGGCCGGGATCGTCGGCGAGACCGTGCGCTGGCTCAGCGCCGCCGAGCGTTGGCGGGGCGAGCAGGGCATCCCCAACCGCCTGACCGAGCACGTCCTGCTGTCGGCGGTGGTCCTGGCCATCGCCCTGGCGATCGCCCTGCCGCTCGGCCTGTGGCTCGGCCACCGGGGCCGAGGTGCCAACGTGGTCGTCGCCCTGGCCAACGTGACCCGCGCCGTGCCCTCCTTCGGGCTGATCGTCCTCGGTGTCGTCACCTTCGGGATCGGACCCGGGCCGGTGATCGTGGCCTTGGTGGTCCTGGCCGTCCCGCCGATCCTGGTGAACACCTCGACCGCGGTGCGCGAGGTGGACGCCGACCTGAAGGAGGCGGCCCGGGGCCAGGGCCTGTCCGAGGTGCAGCTCCTCACCCAGGTGGAGGTGCCGGCGTCGATCCCCCTGATCCTCGCAGGGGTGCGCACCGCATCAGTGCTCGTGGTGGCCACGGCCACGCTGGCCGCGGTCGTGCCCGGCGTCGGCGGGCTCGGGCCCTACATCGTCGACGGCATCGGCCAGCAGGACCGGGCCAAGGCTGTCGGCGGCGCCGTGCTCGTGGCCGGGCTTGCGGCGGCGACCGAGGGGGCCCTGGCCATCGTCCAGGCGCTGGCCACACCGGCCGGCGTGCGCCCGGTGGCCCGGCGGGCTCGCCGCCAGCGTCCGGACGGTTTCTGAACCGGCGGTTGGTGACACGGGCGCCTGAAGGTGCAAGGCTGCCGCCATGCGAGCCAAGCTTCCCGCTGTCCTGTTCGCCCTCGTCGTGGCGCTCAGCGCCTGCGGCGGCGACAGCGACGGCCCCACCACGGCGAACTCGGTGCCCAGGCCCGACGAGCGGTCGGCGGGGGGCTCCAAGATCGTCATCGGATCGTTCGGGTTCGCCGAGAGCGAGGTGCTGGCCCAGATCTACGGTGCAGCGCTGACCAACGAGGGCGCCAACGTCACCTACCGCCTGAAGCTGGGCAGCCGTGAGGTGGTCGCCCCCGCCCTCGAGAACGGTGACATCGACCTCGTCCCCGAGTACCTGGGCAACTACCTCGGCTTCCTCGACAAGACCCAGACCAAGGGCCTCACCGAACCCGAGGCGCTGAAGGCCCTCGAGACCGCGGCCAAGGCCAAGGGCATCACCGTCGCCAATGCCTCCGAGGCAACCAACAGCGACGTCATCGCCGTCACCAAGGACTTCGCCACCAAGAACGGTCTCAAGACGATCAGCGACCTGGCCAAGCTGCCCGGTCCGATCACCCTGGCCGGCCCCTCGGAATGCGAGATCCGCCAGACCTGCCTCCTCGGCCTGCGCAGCGTCTACGGGCTCGACATCACCTTCACCTCCACCGGCGCGGACGCCGGCGGGCCGATCACCAAGAAGGCGCTCACCGACGGGACAGCCCAGATCGGCCGCCTCTTCTCCTCCGATCCCGACACCCAAAAGACGGGCGAGTTCGTGATCCTCGAGGACGACCGCTCCTTTCAGCAGCCCGGCAACATCGTGCCGGTCCTGCTCGCCTCCAAGGCCACCCCCGCCATCCTCGAGGTGCTGAACAAGGTCTCCAAGGCGCTCACCACCGAGAAGCTGGCCGACCTGAACGAGAAGATGGACAAGGACAAGGAAGACCCGGCCGCGGTCGCCGCCGCCTTCGTCTCCACCGAGAACCTCTGAGAGCCTGCCCGCTACAGGGCGATCTCGAACCAGACACCGCTCCCGGCGCCGTCCTGGTCGCCGACGCCCCACCGGGTGGCCACCGCCTGGACCAAGCCGAAGCCCTGGCCGCTGGCGGCATCGGGGTAGCGGGCCTGGGGTGAGCGCCGGCCGTCGTTGAACACCTCGACGCGGACCCTGGTCTTCAC
>JBBSKY010000033.1:0-31103 GCA_038255915.1 Acidimicrobiales bacterium
ACCCGGTACTTCATCTCCTTGATGGTGGTGGTCGTCGCCTTGCGCTTGGCCTCCTTGGCCCGCTGCGCCATGTCGTACTTGAACTTGTTCCAGTCCATGATCTTGCAGACCGGAGGGTTCGCGTCGGGGGCGACCTCGACCAGGTCCATCTCCCTGGCGTACGCCAGGTTCAGGGCCTCCTGGGTGGGCTTGATGCCGAGCTGGGTGCCGTCGTGGTCGATCAGGCGCACCTCGCGGGTGCGAATCCGGTCGTTGCGACGGTGCTCGGGCTGGTCAGCAGAGATGGTGGTGGCTCCCGTTCGTTTCTCTTGTGGAGAGGCGGAGGCGGGAGCACCGGCCTCCGTTGCCGGAGGGGAGCCCTTTGTCGTTGTGACCTCGGCGCACGTTCCCCGAAGGGTCGTGGCCGGGTGGGGGCTTCCTTGCTGCTGGAGCCCCGCTTCCACGCTCAGTTGTCCGACGTAGGGTACACCCATGAGCGGGCTGTGGACCCCTGGCGGCGAATCGACCCCTCCTCCGCCCCCTCCCCGGGAGCCCGATCCGGCTGCGGCGGAACGGGCCATGGAGGAGGAGCTGGCGGCCATCCGCAACACCCCGGCCCGCTACGTGGTGGGCAACCACGCCATCCAGCTGTTCGAGCTGGCCCGCATCCACCTCACCGCCGAGCCGCCCAACCTGGCCGACGCCCAGCTGGCCATCGACGCCATGGCCACCATCGTCGAGGGCCTCGGTGACCGCCTCGGCGACGACGAGGGCACCCTGGCCGACGGCCTGGCCCAGATCCGCCTGGCCTTCGTGCAGCTGAAGGCCGCCCTCGACGCCGGCGCCGCCGGCGTGCCCCGCCCCGAGGGCATGGACGGCGCCTAGCTCAGCCCACCTCAGCGGCCTCCCAGCGGCCGGCGGGGCCGGGGACCACCCGGAAACCGACCCGCTGGCCGGGCTCGGCGTGGCGGGAGCCGTCGAGCAGGCGGGTGCAGTGGAACCAGTAGGTGGCGCCTCGCGCCTCGAGCTCGCCGAAGCCGGCGTGGTCGTCGTAGGCGGTGACGACGCCGTCGAGGCGGGCGACGACGGTCGGCGTCAATGGACGATCTTCGAGAGAGGCAGCTCGATCAGGTCGGTGGCGCCGGCGCTCTTCAGGTCGGGTATGAGCACGTTGATCTGGTCCTTGGCCACCACGGTCTCGACGGCGTAGCCGTCGCCGCCGAACAGCTTTGACACCGTCGGCGACCGCATCGAGGGCAGGACGCCGACCACCTTGTCGAGGTCGGCCTCGGAGACGTTCAGCTTGAGGAGGACCCGGCCCCGGGCCTCGAGAACGCCCTGGAGGAGGGTCTGGACCTGGCCCATGGCGTGGGCCTTGTCGGGGTCGGCGTGGCTGGCCGGGTTGGCGATCAGCTCGGTGTAGGAGGTGAGTATCGTCTCGATGATCCGCAGACCGGCCGCCCGCAGCGCCGACCCGGTCTCGGTGAGGTCGACCACGACGTCGACGAAGGTAGGGGCCTTGGCCTCGGTGGCGCCGTGGGACAGCTCGATCTTGGCGTCGATGCCCAGGCCGTCGAAGAAGCGGCGGGTGAGGCCCGGGTACTCGGTGGCCACCTTCACCCCGGGGGGCAGGTCTGCGGCCGAGCGCCAAGGCGAGTCCTGGGGAACGGCCAGCACGATGCTGACGGGCCGGGCCGTGGCCTTGGAGTAGCGCAGCTCGCCCAGGCTGACGACGTCGCTGGCCGTCTCCTCGATCCAGTCCCGGCCGGTTATGCCGAGGTCGAAGGTGCCGTCGGCCACGTAGCGGGGGATCTCCTGGGGCCGCAGCACCCACACCTCGTCGATGCGGGGATCGTCGATGGTGGCCCGGTAGGCCACGGCCGAGGAGCGCAGGACGGGCAGGTCGGCCGCCTCGAACAGCTCGAGCGTGGCCCGCTCGAGGGAACCCTTGGGCAGGACGAGGCGCAGCACGTCCGGGCAAGGTAGCCGCGGCCGGCCTCAGGGTCGGCCGAATAGCGCCGGGGTGCGGCCCTCAAGAGTGCCCACCTTCGGTAGCCTGAGGGACCAGAAGTGGGCACTCTCGCAGGGTGCGCAGGGCACGGAGGGTGGCCAGGGCGGCCTCGGCCGCCTCCCGACCCTTGTCCTCGGTGGCGCCGGGCAGGCCCGAGCGGGCCATGGCCTGGTCCTCGGTGTCGCAGGTCAGCAGGCCGAAGCCGACGGGCACGCACGTGGCCACGGCCACCTGGGTGAGGCCGGTGGTGGCCGCCTGGCACACGTAGTCGAAGTGGGGGGTTCCGCCCCGGATGACCACGCCGAGCGCGACCACGGCGTCGAAGCCGGCCTGGGCCGCGGCCTGGGCCGCCACCGGCAGCTCGAAGGCGCCCGGCACCCGCACCACCGTGGCCTCGGCGCCGGCGGCGGCGATCGCCGCGCAGGCCGAGGCCACCAGAGCATCGGTGATCTCGCCGTGCCACAGGGCGGCGACCACCGCCACCCGCGCCCCCGGGGCCTCGACCGCCAGCTGCGGCGCCCCTTCCCCGGTCATGACAGTGGGTCGCCGTGGACGCCGAGGTCGTCCATCAGGTGGCCGAGGCGGGCCACCTTGGTGCGGAGGTAGTCGATGTTCTCGGGGGTGGGCTTGGAGGGCAGCGCCACCCGTTCGGTGACCTTGAGGCCGAAGCCCTCGAGGCCGCCCCGCTTGGCCGGGTTGTTGGTGAGCAGGTGCATGGTGGTGATGCCGAGGTCGTTGAGGATCTGGGCGCCGATGCCGTACTCCCGGCTGTCGACCGGGAGGCCGAGGGCGGTGTTGGCGTCGACGGTGTCGAGGCCGGCGTCCTGCAGGCCGTAGGCGGCGATCTTGTGGGCGATGCCGATGCCCCGGCCCTCGTGGCCCCGGAGGTAGACGACCACCCCCTGGCCCTCGCTGTCGATGAGGGCCATGGCGGCGTGCAGCTGCTGGCCGCAGTCGCAGCGCCGGCTGCCGAAGATGTCCCCGGTCAGGCACTCCGAGTGGACCCGCACCAGCACGTCCTGCTCGCCGCTGACCGCCCCCCGCACAAAGGCGAGGTGGACCTCGCCGTCGAGCAGCGAGCGGTAGGGAACGCAGTTGAAGTCGCCCCACTGGGTCGGGATGGTGGCCTCGCTCAGCCGGACCACCAGCTTCTCGGTCTGGCGCCGGAAGCGGATGAGGTCGGCGATGGTGATGAGCAGGAGGCCGTGCTCGTCGGCGAAGCGCTCGAGGTCGGGCATGCGCTGCATCTCCGAGCCGTCCTCGGTCACCAGCTCGCACAGCACCCCGGCAGGGGCCAGACCGGCCAGGCGGGCCAGGTCGACGGCCGCCTCGGTGTGGCCGGCCCGCTTCAGCACCCCGCCCTCCCGGGCGATGAGGGGGGCGATGTGCCCGGGGCGGGCCAGGTCGGTTGGCTTGGTCGTGCCATCGACCAGGCACCGGATGGTGCGGGCCCGGTCGGAGGCGGAGATGCCCGTGGTGGTCCCGTGGCGCAGGTCGATGGTGACGGTGAAGGCGGTGCGCATGCTCTCGGTGTTGACCGGCACCATCAGCGGGAGCTCGAGCTCCTTGGCCCGCTCGGCGGTGATGGGGGCGCAGATGAGGCCGCTGGTGTGGCGCACGAAGAAGGCGATGGCCTCGGCCGTGGCGTGCTCGGCAGCCATGATGAGGTCGCCCTCGTTCTCCCGGTCCTCGTCGTCGGCCACCACCACGATCTCGCCGCGGGCGATGGCCTCGATGGCCTGGGGGATGGTGGCGTGGGCCATCAGGCCGCGCTCCCGCCGGGCAGGTGGGCGGCGAGCAGCTTCTCGGCGTGCTTGGCCATGATGTCGACCTCCAGGTTGAGCCGGTCGCCCGGGCGGGCCCGGCCGAGGGTGGTGACCGCCGCGGTGTGGGGGATGATGGCGACCCGGAAGCGGTCGGCCTCGACGGCGGCCACGGTGAGGCTGCAGCCGTCGACGGTGATCGAGCCCTTCTCCACCACGTAGCGGGTGAGGCCTGGCGCCAGCGCCACCACCAGGTCGGGGGCGGCCGAGACGACGGTGCCCACGTCGTCGACGTGGCCCAGGACGAGGTGGCCACCCAGGCGGTCCTGCAGGCGGACGGGCCGCTCGAGGTTGACGGGGTCGCCGACGGCCAGGTCGCCCAGGTTGGTGCGGGCCAGCGTCTCGTCGACCACGTCGACCTCGTAGGCGGCGACGTCGAGGTCTACGACGGTGAGGCAGGCGCCGTTGTGGGCGATCGAGTCGCCGACCGCGGCGCCGTCGAGGAAGCACGGGGTGCACGCGAAGCGGAAGCGGCCGCCGTCGCGACGCTGGAGCCGGCCCAGCTCCTCGACGATCCCGGTGAACATCAGCTGCGTCCGGTCGTGGCGGCTTGCGCCGACGCAGCAGCGGGAGCTTCGGATCTCCTCCGCATGCTCGCCATCCTCACGAGAGCACGTCGACGAGCAGCTCAAGGCGCAGATCGTCGCCCAGCCGCTCGACCGAGGTGAACCGGCCGCGCCACACCTCGGCGATGGTAGGGGCGCCTGGGCCGGTGAACAGCGGCAGACCGTCGTCGCCGCCGAAGAGGGCCGGCGCCACGTAGAGCAGGTAGCGGTTCACCAGTCCGGCGGCGTGGAACGACCGGGCCACACTCGGACCGCCTTCCACCAGCACGCTGAGGATCCCCTTGCCGCCGAGTGTGTCGAGGACCTGGCCGAGATCTCCCGACAGCTCGAGGCAGGGATGGACCCGCGCACCGGCGGGGGCTGACCCGAGGACGACCCGCAGCGGCTCCCGACCGAGCGGCCCCAACGGGTCGGGACCGTCAAGTCCCGCTGACTCCTGCGCGCCCCCCCACTCCCCACGCTGCGGATCGCGCCACCCGCCCACCTCGGCGCTGGCCGATGCCCCGGTGGTGGTGCGTGCTGTCAGCTCAGGGTCGTCGGCCCGCACGGTCCCGGCCCCGACGAGCACGGCGTCGTGCTCGGCCCGCTCGCGATGGACATCGGCTCGTGCCTGCGGACCGGTGATCCAACGCGACGAGCCGTCGGGAGCGGCGCTGCGACCGTCGAGGGTCCCAGCCAGCTTGAGGGTGACCCAGGGCCGACCGGTGCGCCGCTGGTGGAGGTAGGGGCCGAGCTGGTGCTGGACCTCGTGGGCCAGCACACCGACCACGACCTCGGCGCCCGCGGCCCGCAGGCGCTCGATCCCCCGGCCGGCCACGTCCGGGTCGGGGTCGGCGACCCCCACCACCACGCGGGTCACGCCGGCCTCGATCAGGGCGTCGGCGCAGGGCGGCGTGCGGCCGTGGTGGCCGCACGGCTCGAGGGTGACGAAGGCGGTGGCGCCCCGCAGGTCGACCCCGTCGGCCCGGGCTCTCCGCAGGGCCTGGGCTTCGGCATGGTCCCCCCCGGGAGGCTGCGTCGCCCCCTCCACCTCGGTGCCATCGGCGGCGACAAGAACACAGCCCACCCAGGGATTGGGCGAGGTGCGGAGCCGCACGGCGGCGGCCAAGGCCACCGCTCTGCGCAGCATCCGCTCGTCGCTACCAGGATCCAAGGGGTTTCGGTGCCTCCGGAAAGGGCGCCGCGGCGGCGCAGGCAAGGTTACCTCTCGTCGTCACAGCCCGAGCGAGAGCCGCAGGCCGCTGTCCACCTGCCGGAGCTGGGCCCGGGTCACCATGGCGATCCGCGCCTCAAGAAGCTGGCGGTCGATGGTGAGGAGCTGGGTCACGTTGACCACCGAGGGACGGGTCAGGGCGGGCTCGTCCACCACGACGTTGCCGGGCGCATCGCCGAGACGGAGGTTCGAGGTGACCGCGGCAACGACGACGGTGGCGAGCCGAGAGCTGTTGAATCGGTCGGAGGAGACGACCAGGACCGGACGTCGGTACCCCGGGGCCGAGCCGACGGGAACGCCGAGATCGGCCCACCACAGCTCGCCTCGCCTCACCACTCCCAGAGGCCACCGTCGATGAGGGCTCGGCCGGCACCGGCCCCCGCGGAGGGCCCCAGCTCCTCGGCCAGGTCGTCGAGCGCCTGGGTCACCGGATCGCCGTCCTGGGCGGCGAGGAACGCCTCGATCGCCCGGGCGTAGAGCTGCGACCGGTTCATCCCCACCCGTGCCGCGAACCGGTCGGCATCTTTGAACAAGGCGTCGGGCAGCGAGACGGCGACCTTCACGAGCCGTGAGTATAACCGGTACTACCCGGAGCCGGTGCCCAGCAGCGGTTCCCCAGGAGCATGCTGAAATAGTCGGCTCGGCTGCCGTGAGCGAACGCGTCACCGCAGGTCAGGCCTGGTCTGGCGGCGGACGCCTCGCTCTACTTCAGCACACTCCTAGCCCCTGGTTCAGTGGGCGGTGGGGAGGTCGGCCAACAGGCGGAGGGCGTGGGGGAGGACGTCGAGGATGGCGGTCAGCTGGTCGACGGCGCCGCCGGGGCTGCCGGGGCAGTTGACGACCAGCGCCCCGCCCACCGTGCCGCACACGCCCCGGCCCAGGCGGCCGCGGGGGTCGACACCCCGCATGGCCTCGGCCAGTCCCGGGGCCTGGCGGTCGAGGACAGCGAGGGTGGCCTCGGGGGTGACGTCGGAGGGGGAGAACCCGGTGCCGCCGGTGGTGGCGACCAGTCCGGCGAACCCGTCGGTGAGCGAGCGGAGGGCCTCGGTCACCCTGTCGAGCCCGTCGGCCACGACCACCGGCTCATCCACCTCGTAGCCGGCGCCGGCCAGGAGCTCGACCAGTGCCGGCCCGCCCCGGTCCTCGCGGGTGCCGGCCGCCACCCCGGTCGAGACCACCAGCACCCGGGCCCGCAGACTCGTGGCGCTCATGGGGCCGCCCCGTCGGTGCGTCATCGCGCCCGGGGGCGGCGGGGGCGGGCTGCCACGTTCGAGTTCCGGGCCTCGGTGGCCCGGAGCTTGAGGAGGAACATGCCGTCGGTGCCCCGGGTGTGGGGCAGCAGGCGGGCTCCACGGCCCCAGGGCTCCCAGGGATCGCCGGGCGGGGGCAGCGCCTCGAGGTGGGGCAGGTCGACGCCGATGGTCTCGGCGGCGGTGAGGGTGCAGACGCTGTAGACGAGGACGCCGCCGGGCCGCACCAGATAGGCGGCTGCGGTCAGCAGGCGGCGCTGCAGGTCGGCCAGCTCCTCGACGTCGGCGGGCTGCACCCGCCACCTGGCGTCGGGGCGCCGTCGCAGCACCCCGAGCCCCGAGCAGGGGGCGTCGACGAGGACGCGGTCGAACGAGCGGGGCCGGAACGGGGCGGCCAGGCCGTCGGCCACCACCACCCCGGCCACCGGGGCCCCCAGGCGGTGGGCGTTCTCGGCCACCAGCTGGGAGCGGCGGGCGCTGACGTCGGCGGCGGTGACCACGGCCCCGAGCTCGGCCAAGAGCGTCGCCTTGCCGCCCGGTGCGGCGCACAGGTCGAGGATGCGCTCGCCGGGGAGGGCGCCGACCTCCTCGACCACCCACTGGCTGGCCAGGTCCTGGGTGTAGCCGTCGTCGCGCTCGGTGGCCTCGGCCGGCTCGTCCATCATGCGCAGGGCGGCCAGGGCGTGCTCCTCGCCCAGGTCCTCGGTCAGGGCCTCGACCACCCAGTCCGGGTAGCTCAGCTCGGTGGCCGGATCGGGCCAGGTGATCCCGGCGGCCACGTCGGCGGCCACCTTGCGCAGCACGGCGTTGGTGAAGCCCCGGGCCCGTTCGGGGGCCAGTGAGACGGCCTGGCTCACTGCGGCGTGGGCCGGCGTGCGCAGGTAGGCCAGCTCGAAGGCGCCCAGGCGCAGCACCCGGCGCACCTCGTCGTCGGTCGGCCGGCGGGCGTGGCGGTCGACGAGGTAATCGAGGGCCCGACGCATGCGGGTGGCGCCGTAGGCGATGGCGGTGACGAAGTTGCGGTCGCGGGAGGTGAGGCGGGAGCGCTCGAGCAGGGCGGGGGTGACCAGGTTGGCGTAGGCCCCGTCGTCGATGCGGTGGAGCGCCTCGAGCGCCAGCCGCCGGGCGGCGGCCGAGGAGTGCGCTGAGGCTTGGGGTCGGACTCTCACCGAGGAGGAGTCTGGCTGAGCCGGCACCCCCGCCGGGGCGCAACCTCCTAGCCCAGCCGCTCGCCCACGGGGCGGGCGCCGTTGGCCCAGGCCGCCGCCGGCATCGGCCCCTTGCCCCCCGGCTGCACCTCGAGGAGCAGCAGCCGGCGCCCGTCACCACAGGCCACGCCCAGCTCGGCGTCGACCTCGCCGGGGGGGCCGGCGGGGCCTTCGGCGTTCGCGGCCCGGGTGACGAGGAGGCGGGTCCCCCGCACCTGGGTCCAGGCCCGTCCGAGCCTGACCCGGGCGTGGCTGAGGGCCGCCGGCTCGGCCCAGTCGAGGCGAAGCTCCTCCGGCGCCACCTTGGCCGCGTAGGTGACCTCGCCCTCCTGGGGTGCCGGCGGGCCCAAGCCCTCGGCCAGCGCCCCGACCAGCATCCCGGTGCCGATCTCGACCAGCCGGGCCCGCAGGGCGGCGACGGTCTCCTCAGGGTCGATCGGCGTCCGCTGGGTGCGGTAGACCCCGCCCTCGTCCAGGCCCTCGGCCACCTCCATCAGGCACACCCCGGTCTCGGGATCGCCGGCCAGCACGGCCCGCTCGACCGGAGCCGCCCCCCGCCAGCGGGGCAGGAGCGAGAAGTGGAGGTTGACCATGGGCACCTCGGCCAGGACGTGGGGCTTGATGATCCGCCCGAAGGCCACGACCACCCCGAGGTCGAGGCCCCGGCCGAGCACGGCATCGACGTCCGAGGTCACGTGGAGGCCCATCTCGAGAGCGGCGGCCTTCACCGGGCTGGGCAGCAGGGCCGACCCCCGTCCCCGGCGCTTGTCGGCCCGGGTGACGACGATCTCGACGTCGTGCCCGGCGGCCACCAGCGCCCGCAGGGGGGGCACCGCGGCCTCGGGGGTCCCGAGGTAGGCGAGCCGCATGGGGCGCAGCCTGGCAGGGCTACCGGCGGCCGAGGGCGGTGAGGCGGCGGAGGGCGTCGACCGGCCAGTCGGTGACGACGCCGTCGACGGCCACGGCCGCCTTGGCCGCCTGGACCTCTAGGGACTGGAACCAGCAGTGGATCCTGAGCCCCCGGGCGTGGGCGGCGGCAACCAGCGCCTCGTCGAGGATGCTCTGGTGGACGCTGATGGCGTTGGCGCCGAGGGCAGCGGCGTCGTCGAGGTAGCGGGCCGTCTCGGTCGGGCTCTTGGTGTCGCGCAGCAGCGCCACCTCGGTGCCGGATGGGGCGCAGGCCACGTAGTGGCGCACGGCCTCGTCGTGCTGGCTCCACAGCAGGACCCGTCCCGTGGCCCCGGCCTCCTCGACGGCGGCCAGCGCAGCAGGCGCCGCCCCCGGGTCCTTGGTGTCGAGGGCGAACCCCAGGCCGGCCGGCGCATCAGCCAGGGCGTCGGCCAGCGTGGGCAGGTGATGCCCGCCCCGCAGCTTCAGCCGGGCCGCTCGGTCGAGGGCGACCGAGCGGATCCGCCGGGGCCGCCAGCCGGTGCGGAGGAGGGTGGGGTCGTGGAGGAGGACGGGGACGCCGTCACGGGTGCGGCGCACGTCGACCTCCACGTAGTCGGCCCCGAGCGAACCGGCCCGCCGGATGCCCTCCAGGCTGTTCTCCGGGGCGTCCCGGGGCAGGGTGCGGTGGGCGATGACGACGGTCATCAGGGGGGCCAATCCGGGCTAGAGGTCGCGCAGGCGGCGCTTCCGCAGCTCCTTCAGGGCCTGCTTGCGGTCGTCCTCGTCGAGCAGCTCGAGCAGGAGCCTGCCCTCGAGGTGGTCGAGCTCGTGCTGGAAGAGTCGGGCCAGCAGCTCGTCGGCCTCGATCGACACCTCGCGGCCGTCGAGGTCCCACCCGGTGAGGTGGATCTCCTTGGGCCGCACGATCGGGAAGTACAGGCCCGGCACCGACAGGCAGCCCTCCTCGTAGGTCCACTCGCCACGCGACTCGCTGATGACCGGGTTGACGATGGTCTGCGGACCCTGGTCGTCGCGCAGGTCGTAGATGAACAGGCGCTTCAGCACCCCCACCTGGGGGGCGGCGAGGCCGAGGCCCTCGACCTCCCGGAGGGGCGCCAGCATGTCGTCGGCCAGCCGCTTGACAGCGCCGTCGATGTCGGTGATCGGTGCGGCCTTCTGGTTGAGGACGGGGTCCCCGTAGGTGCGGATGGTGTACCCGGGCATGGCGCGGCCAGGCTACCCACCGATGCCCCAGTACTTCGACCCCGAGCCGCTTGCGGCCAGCCGGCCCCGCCAGGTCGACCTGCACCTACGCGACCTCGGGCGCACCCTCACCCTCGCCACCGACCGGGGCGTGTTCTCGGGCGACCGGATCGACACCGGCACCCGGCTGCTGGTGGACCACGGCCCGCCGGTGCCCGCCTCGGGCGACCTGCTCGACCTGGGCTGCGGGTACGGTCCCCTGGCCCTGGCCCTGGCCCTGCGCTCGCCGGCCGCCCGGGTGTGGGCCGTCGACGTGAACGAGCGGGCCGTGGCTCTGTGCGCCAGCAACGCCGGGTCGCTGGGCCTGGCCCCGGGCCGCTTCCGGGCCTGCACCCCCGACGAGGTGCCCGAGGGGCTGCGCTTCGCCGCGGTGTGGTCGAACCCGCCGATCCGGGTGGGCGGCGCCGCCCTCCACGAGCTGCTGCTGGCCTGGCTGGGGCGGCTCGAGGAGGCGGGCCAGGCCACCCTGGTGGTGCAGCGCCACCTGGGCGCCGACTCCCTCGCCGCCTGGCTCGGCACCCAGGGCTTCAGCGTCCAGCGCCTCACGGCCAAGCAGGGCTACCGCATCCTCGGGGTCGGTCGGCCGTGACCGGCCGCCAGCTGCGCTCGGTGGAGGTGAAGCGGCTGAACCGCACGTGGCGACGGGCCACCGAGGCCCGGCTGGCGCTAGTCCTCGACGGGGTGGTCAGCCCCTTCAACGTCGGCTCGATCCTGCGCACCGCTGCGGTGCTCGGCGTCGAGCAGGTGTGGCTGGCCGGCCCCTCGGCCACCCCGCACCACCCGGCCGTGCGCAAGGTGTCGATGGGCACCGAGCGGCTGGTCCTGTGGCACGAGGGGGTGACGACCCTGGAGGCCGTAGCCTCGGCGCGGGCCGACGGGCTTCGGCCGGTGGCCCTGGAGCTGTGCGAGGGGGCGGCGCCGCTGCACGAGGCGTCCCTGGCCGGCGATCTGTGCCTGGTCGTCGGCAACGAGGACAAGGGCCTGTCCCCCGCCGTCCTGGCCGCCTGCGCCGCCGCCGCCTACCTGCCCCAGCCCGGCAAGGTCGGCAGCCTCAACGTCGCCGTCGCCACCGGCATCGCCCTCGCCGAGTGCCGCCGCCGCGAGTGGGCAATCCGGCCACTCGGATCGGACGTCGACGAGCGCTAGCCCACCAGCTCGAACGCCTCGGCCAGCAGCTCGTAGGACCGGAGGCGGGCTGCCGGGTCATGGCAGATGGTGAGGACGAGCAGCTCCTCGACGTCGAAGTCGCAGGCCAGCCGCTCCAGGGCGTGGGTGACCCGCGCGGGGCCGCCCACGATCAGGCCCTTGCGGCGCTGGACGATGGTGGCCCGTTCGAGGGCGGTGCAGGGGTGGGCCGCCGCCTCCTCGACGGTGGGGACCGGGCCGCGGCCGTCCTCAGAGCTCAGTCGCCAGACGTCGACGCTGGTGGCCAGGCGCTCGGCCTGCTCGTCGGTGGCGGCGCAGATCACCGCCACGGCCACGCTCGCCTCCGACCGCTGCCGCTGGCCGCTCGGCTGGAAGGCGGCGCGGTAGCGGGCCACGATCTGGGGCCCGAAGCCGGTGGAGATGAAGTGGGCAAAGCACAGGGGAAGGCCGAGGGCTGCGGCGGCGGCGGCCCCGTCGGAGCTGGAGGCCAGCAGCCACGGCTGGGGCCCGTCGCCGCCCGGGAGCGCCGGATCAGCCGCTTCGAGGCGGTCCAGCAGCTCGACCAGCTTGTCGCCGAAGGGGCGGTGGGCGCCCTCGACGCCGGCCTGCAGGGCGGCGGCGGTGGCCGGGGAGGCGCCGTCGGCCCGGCCCAGGCCGAGGTCGATGCGACCGGGGAACAGTGCGCCCAGAACGGCGAAGGTCTCGGCCACCTTGATCGGGCTGTAGTGGGACAGCAGGACCCCGCCGGCGCCCACCCGGATGGTGGCGGTGGCCGCCGCCACCCGGGTGGCCAGCACCTCGGGGGCGGTGCCGGCCAGGCCTGGGCTGCCGTGGTGCTCAGCCAGCCAGTAGCGGGTGTAGCCCAGCCGCTCGGCCGCCTGGGCCAGGACCACGGTCTCCCGCAGCGCCTCCGCCGGCGTGGAGCCGCTCGGCACCGGCGACTGGTCGAGCACGCCGAGCCGCAGCACCCAACTGACCCTATGGGTGACGAGAACAGAAGGTGGTCCGCCAACGACTGCGACTGGCCCCTCAGAGGCGACGCTGCCTCGCGGGTGAAGACCGAGCCGCCGGTTCTCGGGCCCGCTACAGCCGGGGAGGGTCCACCTCGATCCGAAGGCGGCCGGGTGGGCGAGAGGTGGCGGCCAGCGCATCGCACAGCGCCTCGACGGTCGGGGCCCGCACCAGCCAGCGGCCGTCAGCGGGCTCGCCGACGTCGACCTGCGGCTGGGCCGCCAGGGCGGCGACGTACGCCGGCGCAGCCGCGCCGCTGACCCGGGCCAGGGCGGCGAAGGGGGGGAAGGAGAGCGCTTCGCGCACGGGCCGCTCGTCTTCGCCCAGGCGGGCGGGGTCGCCGTGAAGGGCGGCGAGGACGACGGGGTGACGCGGTAGCCGGGTCTGCACCAGCACCCGGCCGCCGGCCGAGCGGGGGCCGACCAGGCGGCCGGCCCGGGCCAGCAGGGCCAGGGCCTGCTCGGCGGCGCCCACCCGGGGGGCCAGCAGCTCCTGGTCGAGCTCGACGAAGCAGACGGCGTCGGCCCGGGTCACCCGGTGCAGCACCGCCTCGGTGCCGATCAGCACCTCGGAGTCCGGCAGCTCGGTGCTGGCGCCGGTGACCTCGGCCACCGACCGCCCGGCCAGCTTGGCCAGCTCCTCGGCCGCCCGGGTGACGCCGACCCGCACGGCGGCGAGCAGCGACGAGCCGTCGACCTGGCACACCCGGGGCCGGTGCAGCCCGCAGCGGGGACAGGTGAGCCCGTCTCCGTCCTCGGCCGCCGCCGCCCCACACCGCTCGCAGCGGGTGACCTCGCGACAGGTGCGGCACACCAGCAACCGGGCCCGGCCCTTGCGGTTGAGCACGCACACCACCCGCTCGGTCCGCCGGACCAGCTCGACCAGCCGAGGCGACCACAGCCCCTCGCGGGGGTCGTCGGCCCGGCGGTCGACCACGTCCAGCGCCGCCCACCCCTCCCGCTCGTCGCCGCGGGACGGGGCCACCAGCCGCCGACCGTGGAGCAGCTCCAGCGGGGGGCAGGCCGACACGAGAGCACAGGGCACCCCGGCCCGGTTCGCCCGCTCCTCGGCCACCCCGACCGCCGACCAGGTCGGCGACGCCTCCGACCGGTGCGACTCGTCGTGGGCGTCAAGGACCACGATCGAACAGAGCCCCGGCGCCGGGGCGAAGGCCGCGGCCCGGGCCCCCACCACCGTCCGACCCCCGGCGGCGGCCTGGGCCCACTCCCCCGGCACCAGGGCGACAGGCTCCCCGACCCGGCGCAGCCGGCGGGCCACGGCGGCGGCGACGGCGACCGACGGGCACACCACCAGCGCCGGCCCGAGCCGAACCGCCCCGGCCACCACGGCGAAGCCGTCGGCCGCCGGCGGCAGCCGCACCACCGCGAGGTCCCCCGCCAGCGCCTCGGCCGCCAGCGCCACCAGCCCGCCCTCGGCGGCGGCGGCGTCCGGAGGCGGCCTCGGAGCCGCCGGCGGCAGGCCCCCCACCACCCGAGCCGGTGACGCCGTCCCGAGGAAGTGGGACCACCGCCCCGCCCACCGCCACCCCGCCCACCGGGCCAGCTCGATGACATCGCCATCCGGCCCCAGGCCCCGCACCCCGGCCAGCGGTCGCAGCACCTTCCCCGCCAGCGGCTCGACCCCGTCGGCCACCACCCACCCCGCCAGCCGCCGACCCACCAGGTCGACCCGCACCATGGTCCCGAGCGACACCCGGTCGGCGAGGTGCTCAGGCACCAGGTAGTCGAACGGCTTCCCCCGCCCCCCCTCGTGCACCACCACGCTGACGACCCGCTCCCCCACCCCCCGATCCTGCCCGACCCGGCAGTGCCCGCCGGTCACCCCCACCAGTCGCTCCTTCACTCGCTGGACTGCTCGGTTCTTGTACATGTAACGTGACATCGTGAGTGCTGAACCCCAACGGGAGTCGGCTCGTGCGCGGGTGAAGGCCCACCGGGACCGGCTGAGAGCGCAGGGTCTTCGGCCCGTGCAGATCTGGGTGCCGGATGTACGTTCCCCCAGGTTCGTCGCTGAGGCGCATCGCCAGTCGGCGGTTGTGGCCGCCAGCGCCCATGGCGAGGACGACCAGGCATTCGTCGATGCCCTCAGCCTCGACGGTCAATAAAGGGAGCGGCCGCATCAGGCGGGGCGAGATATGGACCGCGGCGGCAGGTGCGGGCTACGCAGGGAAGCCTCGGCCGGTCGCCGTCATCCAGGATGACCACTTCGACGCGACTGATTCGGTGACCGTCTGCCCCCTCACCACAGACCCGACCGAAGCCCCGCTGCTGCGACTGCCCATCGAGCCAACGGCCCAGAACGGCTTCCGACTCTCCAGCAGCCTCATGGTCGACAAGATCACCACCGTCCACCGCATGAAGCTCCGTGAACGCCTTGGACGCCTCTCAAGCGATGACATGGTCCGGCTTGACCGAGCTCTCGCCGTCTTCCTGGGCCTCGCCGGCAGCCGATAGACGGGCGGCAACAGGCGGCGAACAGCTCCCACCGCCCAGCGTGCAACGAGGAGCCCGAGGAGGGCGGACAGGGACCGCCCGGCTACAGACCGAGCGCCGACTTCACGTCCGCTAGGCGGGAGACCTGCTCCCAGGTGAACTCCTTGTCGGGCCGGCCGAAGTGGCCGTAGGCCGCGGTCTTGCGGTAGATCGGGCGGCGGAGGTCGAGGTCGCGGATGATGGCCGCGGGGCGCAGGTCGAAAACCTCGTGCACCATCTCTGAGATCTTGTCGGGGTCGACCTGCTCGGTGCCGAAGGTCTCGACCATGATCGACACGGGCTGGGCCACGCCGATGGCGTAGGCCACCTGGATCTCGCAGCGGCGAGCGGCGCCGCTTGCCACCACGTGCTTGGCCACCCATCGGGCGGCGTAGGCGGCCGACCGGTCGACCTTGGAGGGGTCCTTGCCGGAGAAGGCACCGCCACCGTGACGGGCGGCGCCGCCGTAGGTGTCGACGATGATCTTGCGACCGGTGAGCCCGGTGTCGGCGTGGGGGCCGCCCAGCACGAAGTTGCCGGTGGGGTTGCACAGCACCTCGTAGCCGTCGCCCTTGAAGGCGTCGGGCACCAGCGGGCTGATCACGTGGTCCTTGAGGTCGGGCTTCAGCAGCACCTCGAAGTCGATCCCCGGGTCGTGCTGGGTGGAGATCAGGACCGTCTTCAGGCGGACCGGGATGTTGTTCTCGTACTCGAAGGTGACCTGGGTCTTGGCGTCGGGGCGCAGGTAGCCGAGAACGCCCGCCTTGCGCACCTGGGCCAGGCGCTGGGCCATCCGGTGGGCCAGCCAGATGGGCAGGGGCATGAGGTCGTCGGTCTCGTCGGTGGCGTACCCGAACATCATCCCCTGGTCGCCGGCGCCCTGGCTGTTGAGGATGTCCTCGCCGCTCTTGCCCGTCTGCACCTCGTAGGCGGTGTCGACGCCCTGGGCGATGTCGGGGCTCTGCTCGTCGATCGAGGTGATGACCCCGCAGGTGGTGCCGTCGATGCCGTAGGCGGCGTCGTCGTAGCCGATGTCGAGCACCGTCTTGCGCACCAGGCTGGGGATGTCGACGTAGGCCGAGGTAGTGATCTCGCCGGCCACCACCACCAGACCGGTGGTGAGGAGGGTCTCGCACGCCACCCGACCGTTGGGGTCCTCGGTGAGGATGGCGTCGAGGACGGCGTCGGAGATCTGGTCGGCCATCTTGTCGGGATGGCCCTCGGTCACCGATTCGGACGTGAACGTGTAGTTCTTCATGTGGTGGGAGAGGTTCGCAGGTCTGCGCCTCCGGCCGCCACTGCCGGCAGGAGCGGAAAGATCGCCTCGACCAGCGCCTCGGCCACCAGGGCCTTCGACAGGCGGGGCAGATCGCGCCCGGAGCCGTCGGCCGACAGCAGGGTCACCACGTTGGTGTCGTGGTCGAAACCGGCGCCTGGCGCGGTGACGTCGTTGGCCACGATCAGGTCGAGGCGCTTGGCCTGAAGCTTGGCGGCGGCGTTGGCCACCAGGTCGCCGGTCTCGGCCGCGAAGCCCACAAGCACCTGGCCCGGCGGCTTGCGCCGGCCGAGCTCGGCCAGGATGTCCGGGGTGGGCTCGAGGACCACCTCGGGGGGGCCGTCCTGCTTCTTCAGCTTGGTGGCGGCCACCACCTTGGGCCGGAAGTCGGCGACGGCGGCGGCCATCACGACGACGTCGGCGCCCGGCGCCCGGGCCAGGACGGCGGCCTCCATCTCGGCCGCCGAGGTGACCCGCTCGACGGTGACCCCGGGGCGGACGGGCCGGTCGACGGTGGTGACCAGGTGCACGGCCGCCCCCCGTGCCGCCAGGGCGTCGGCCACGGCGTGGCCCTGCCGGCCGCTGCTGCGGTTGCCGAGGAAGCGGACGGGGTCGAGCGCCTCGCGGGTGCCGCCGGCGGTCACCACCGCGGTGCGCCCGGCGAGGCTGGCCGTGGCCCGGAGGAGCCGCTCGGCGGCGGCCACCACCTCGGCCGGCTCCCGCAGCCGACCGGGCCCCTCGTCGCCGGCGGCGAGCGGGCCGTCGGCCGGCTCCAGCATGTGCACGCCCCGGGAGACGAGGTTGGCCACGTTGGCCCGGGTAGCGGCGTGCTGCCACATCTCGGTGTGCATGGCCGGGCACACCAGCACGGGGCCACGGGCCATCAGCAGGGTGGCGGTGAGCAGGTCGTCCGACAGACCCGCGGCGTAGGCGGCCAGCAGCCGCGCCGTGGCCGGCGCCACCACCACCAGCGCAGAACGCTGGCCCAACAGGGTGTGGGGACTCGGTTCAGGGCCGTCCCACAGGGATGTGCGAGCCGGCTCGAAGGCGAGGGCGCTGAAGGTGAGCGGGGTGACGAACCGCTGAGCGGCGTCGGTGAGCACCGGGCTGACGAGGGCGCCGGCATCGCTCAGCCGGCGGCAGACCTCCACCGCCTTGTAGGCGGCGATTCCGCCGGAGACGCCGAGGACGACGTGCCGGCCGGCGAGCGCTCCCACGAGGGGTCGAGGCTAGGCGCCCTCTTCGATCTCTTCGTCGGGCTGGCGACGGGTGTAGACGATCTTGCCCTCGGCCACCTCTTCGAGGGCGATCGACAGCGGCTTGCGGCTGACCGACGCGACCTGGGGGGGCACGATGGACCCGAGGCCCTCGGACAGCTGGTTGAAGTAGCTGTTGACCTCACGGGCCCGCCGGGCCGACAGGGTGACCAGGGTGAACTTGGAGTCGACGCGCTCGAGCAGCTCTTCGATGGGCGGGTCGATCAGCGAGGGGCGGCGCAGCACGGCCATGGGGGTGATCTCCAACGTCTAAGGGCCGGGGCGGCGGGAGCCAACGATACCAGCCACCTCGGCCACAGCCCGGTCAAGGTCGTCGTTGACCACCACGGCGTCGGCCAGGGCCAGCCCCTTCGCCTCCTCGACATCGGCGATTGCCAGCCGCTTGGCCACGTGGTCGTCGTCGTCGCCCCGGGCCCGCAGGCGGGCCTCCTGCACCGCCCGGGTGGGGGCTATGAGCAGCACCACCAGGGCGTCCGGGCGGTGGCGGCGCACCTGCTCGGCTCCCTGGACGTTGATCTCGAGGAGCAGGTCGAGCTCGGGGTCGTCGAGGGCCTCAGGTGCGGGTGTCCCGTAGAGGTTGCCGAGGAACTCGTCGTGCTCGAGGAAGCCGTCCCGGGCCAGGTGGGCGGCGAAGGCGGCCTCGTCGACGAAGGTGTAGGCGTCCTCAGGCTCGCCGGGGCGGCGGGGCCTGGTCGTCCACGAGCGGCTGAGCCGCAGCCGTGGGTCGACGTCGAGCAGCCGCCGGACCACCGTGCCCTTCCCGACCCCCCCGGGCCCGGAGAGCACCAGGATCACGGGCTGGAGCGCTCGCAGCGCTCCAGCAGGGCCCTGCGCTGGTTGGAGCCCAGGCCCTGCACCCGGCGGGACTCGGCGATCCCGACGTCGACCATCATCCGCCGGGCCTTGACCTTGCCGAGCCCGGGCAGGCTCTCGAGCACGGCCAGCACCTTCATCTTGGCCACCGTCTCGTCGTCGGCCTGCTCGAACAACTCGGGGAGGGTGATGCTGCCCATCTTCAGCCTCTCCTTCAGCTCGGCCCGCTGGCGGCGGGCGGCGGCGGCCTTCTCGAGGGCCGCAGCCCGAGCCTCAGGAGAGATTGGCGGCGGCAGCGGCATGGCTCGGGACACTAGCGACAGACGAACCCGCCGACCCGGGCCGCCGCCCAGGAACGTTCAAGCGCCGTCGCGCCGGCCGGATCCGACAGGGTGCAGCCGTCATCCGGTGAGGCCGTGCGCCTGGAGCGGGGGAGGTGGCGGGCGGGGCGATCAGACGGGGGCGGTGATGGCGGCGGCCACCGCGGCGGCAGCACGGCCCCGGTCGTCGGCCCGGGTCACGGTGCGGCCGATGACCAGGAGGTCGGCTCCGTTGGCGACCGCCACCTCGGGGGTGGCCGCCCGGGCCTGGTCGTCGGTGTCGGCCCCGGGGAGGCGGATGCCGGGGACGGCGGCCCACAGGCGAGGTCCCAGCCGCTTGGCCTCGGCCACGTCTGCCGCCGCGCACACGATGCCGCCGCAGTGGCCCTCCATGGCGGCCCGCACCCGGCTGCCCAGCACGTGGGGCGGGGCACCGGTGTCGCTGGTGAGGATGGTGACGGCGAGCGCGGTGGGCGTGTCGAGGCCGGCCCCCGCCGCCCCCTCGGCCAGCCCGTCGGCTCCGGCCCGCAGCATCACGGGGCCGCCAAAGGCGTGCATGGTCAGGTAGGTGGCGCCGAGGCCGCCCAGCACCCTGGCGGCCCGGCCCACCGTGGTCGGGATGTCGCACAGCTTGAGGTCGACGAACACACCGAACCCCAGGTCGGCGAGCGCCACCACGGCGTCGGGGCCGGCGGCGCTGAACAGCTCGAGGCCGACCTTGACCACCCCGAACCAGGGTCGCAGCTCGGTGGCCAGCCGGGTGGCCTCGACCAGGTCGTCGACGTCGAGGACCAGGGCCAGGCGGTTGCGGACCTCGTCGGGGATCTCAGCCATGGGCCCTGCCTACCAGGGCGGCTGCTGAGGTGCGGTGGTCGGCGAGCCACCGGTCGAGCCCGGCCAGCACCTTGGCGGTGGCTCGGGGGTCGACCAGGGTGGCGGTGCCCACCTCGACGGCGCAGGCCCCGGCCTGCAGCAGCTCGACCGCGCTCACCACGTCGCGCACCCCGCCCACCCCGACGATGGGAAGGTCCGGGTGGGCGGCGTGCACGTCCCACACCGCCCGCACCGCGACAGCGTGGATGGCGGGGCCGGACAGGCCGCCGCCGCCGTTGCCGAGGACGGGTCGGCCGATCTCGGTGTCGAGGACCATGCCGAGCACGGTGTTGGCCACCACCACCGCCTCGGCCCCGGCTTCGCGGGCTACGCCGGCCACCTCGACCAGCCGGTCGGTGTTCGGGCTCAGCTTGGCCCACAGGGGCCGGCCGGCGGCGGCCGCCGCCGCCAGCGCGGCGGCGGCGGCCTTCGGGTCGTGGGCGAACAGGTGGCGGCCGCCCTCCAGGTTGGGGCAGCTGAGGTTCACCTCGAGGGCGACGATGCCCGGGACCCCGGCTAGGAGAGCGGCGGCGGCGGCGTACCCCTCGACGGTGCGGCCCCAGATCGAGGCGATCACGGTGGCACCGGCCGTGCGCAGCCTCGGCAGGTCGTCCCGCAGCCACGCCGCCACTCCCGGCCCCTGCAGCCCGACGGCGTTCACCATCGCCGCCCCGGCGCCGTGCAGCCGGGGGGCCGGGTTGCCGGGCCAGGGCCCGGCGCTGAGAGACTTCACCACGACGCCCCCGAGGGAGGCGAGGTCGACGTAGGCCGAGAGCTCGGCGCCGTGCCCCGCCGTACCCGACGCCGTCAGCACCGGGTTGGCCAAGGTGACCGATCCGACCGTCGTCGTCAGGCGTCCCACCTAGAAAAGAGGCGCCTGGCCGTCGGCGTGGTGCTCCTGGAGGGTGCGCACGGCCAGGGTGGTGCGGCCCCACTCGGCGATCCCGGCGGCGGCGGCCCGGGCGGCGGCGACGGTGGTGAGGCACACCACGCCGTGCACGGTGCAGGCCTTGCGGATGTGGGCGCCGTCGCTGCGCGACCCCCGTCCCCTGGGGGTGTTGACCACCACCTGGACCCCACCTTCGGCGATGAGGTCGACGGCATCGGACTGGCCGGTGCCGTCACCGACCTTGGCCACCACGATCTTCACCGGTACGCCGGCGTCATCGAGGAAGGCGGCGGTGCCAGCGGTGGCGGCGATGCTGAAGCCGAGCTCGACGAAGCGCACGGCCACGCCGAGGCCGGCCTGCTTGTCCTGGTCGGCCAGGGAGAGGAAGACGCAGCCCTCCGAAGGCAGCCGATCGCCGGCGGCCAGCTGGCTCTTGGCGAAGGCCAGCCCGAACGAGGCATCGATGCCCATCACCTCGCCGGTCGAGCGCATCTCCGGGCCGAGGAGGGTGTCGACGTCGGGGAAGCGGTCGAAGGGCAGCACGGCCTCCTTCACCGAGACGTGGCCACCGGTGACCGGCGGGCGGAGCAGGCCCTCGGCCCGCAGGACCTCCAGGGTGGCCCCGGCCATGACCCGGGCCGCCACCTTGGCCAGCGGGACGCCGGTGGCCTTGGCCACGAAGGGCACGGTGCGGCTGGCCCGGGGGTTGGCTTCGATCACGAACACCTGGCTGTCCTGCACGGCGTACTGGACGTTGACCAGGCCTCGAACGTCGAGGGCCTCGGCGATCGCCGCGGTGTGGGCCTCCAGCACCCCGATGACCTGGGCGGACAGGTCGTAGGGCGGGAGGGCGCAGGCGGAGTCGCCCGAGTGCACGCCGGCCTCCTCGACGTGCTCCATGACCCCGCCGATGAGCAGGGCCCCGGTGGCGTCGCGCACAGCGTCGACGTCGACCTCGACCGCCCCCTCCAGGAAGCGGTCGATCAGCACTGGTCGGCTGGCCGACAGGCCGCCCTCGCGCCCGAGCGACCCGAAGCGCGACAGCTCCTCCATGGCGGCCAGCAGGCCCTCGTCGTCGTAGACGATCGACATGGCCCGGCCGCCCAGCACGTAGGACGGGCGGACCAGGGCCGGGTAGCCGATGCGACCGGCGATGGCCAGGGCCTCCTCGGCGGTGGCTGCGGTGCCGCCGGCCGGCTGGGGGATGGCCAGGCGGGTGCACAGGGCGGACCACAGCTCGCGGTCCTCGGCGGCGTCGATCGAGGCGGGGCTGGTGCCGAGGATGGGGTACCCGGCGTCCTCTATGGCCTTGGCCAGCTTGAGGGGCGTCTGGCCTCCCAGGCTGACGACCACGCCGACCAGCTCGCCGGAGCGGGACTCGGCCTCGAGGACGTTGAGGACGTGCTCGAACGAGAGGGGCTCGAAGTAGAGCCGGTCGGAGGTGTCGTAGTCGGTGGAGACCGTCTCGGGGTTGCAGTTCACCATCACCGTCTCGAACCCGGCGTCGGCCAAGGCGAAGCTGGCGTGCACGCAGCAGTAGTCGAACTCGATGCCCTGGCCGATGCGGTTGGGCCCGCTGCCCAGGATCACCACCTTGCGCCGCTCGGAGGGCTGGACCTCGTCCTCGTCCTCGTAGGTGGAGTAGTGGTAGGGCGTGAGGGCGGCGAACTCAGCCGCGCAGGTGTCGACCGTCTTGAACGTGGCCACCACACCGCAGGCCACGCGGGCGGCCCGGACCTCGGCCTCGGGAACCGACCACAGCCAGGCCAGCTGGGCGTCGGCGAAGCCGAGCCGCTTGGCCCGCCGCCACTGCGCCCGGTCGAGGGCGGACGGTCCCGAGAAGCCAGCCAGCACGGCCCGCTCCTCGACGATCAGCGAGATCTGGTCGAGGAACCAGGGGTCGACCCGGGTCACCTGGGCCAGGCGCTCGACGCTGACGCCGCGGCGCAGCAGGGCCTCGAGGTGGAAGGGCCGGTCCGGGGTGGCGATGGCGGCCCGGCGCAGCAGCTCGTCGTCGCCCATGGCGTCGAGGCCGGCCTCGGCCGGGTCGCAGGCCAGGCCGGCCCGCCCGTGCTCGAGGCTGGCCAGCGCCTTCTGCAGCGACTCGGGGAACGTGCGGCCGATGGCCATGGCCTCGCCGACGCTCTGCATGCGGGTGCCCAGCACGTCGGGCGTGCCGGGCAGCTTCTCGAAGGCCCACCGGGGCACCTTGGTGACCACGTAGTCGATGGTGGGCTCGAAGCTGGCCGGGGTCACCCCGGTGATGTCGTTGGTGATCTCGTCCAGGGTGTAGCCCACGGCCAGCTTGGCTGCGATCTTGGCGATGGGAAAACCGGTGGCCTTGCTGGACAGGGCGCTCGAGCGGCTGACCCGGGGGTTCATCTCGATGACGACCATGTCGCCGTTCTCCGGGTTCACCGCGAACTGGATGTTGGACCCACCGGTCTCGACGCCGATGCGGCGGATGCAGGCGAAGGCGGCGTCGCGCATGTGCTGGTACTCGACGTCGGTGAGCGTCTGGGCCGGGGCGACGGTGATCGAGTCGCCGGTGTGGACGCCCATGGGGTCGACGTTCTCGATCGAGCACACCACAACGCAGTTGTCGGCCAGGTCGCGCATCACCTCCAGCTCGTACTCCTTCCAGCCGGCGATGGAGCGCTCGACCAGGATCTCGGTCATGGGGCTGGCGGCCAGCCCCTCGCCGGCCAGGCGGGTCAGTTCGTCGTCGTCGGCCGCCATGCCCGTGCCCTTGCCGCCCAGGATGAACGAGGGCCGCACGATGATCGGGTAGCCGACCTCCCCGGCCACCACCAGCGCCTCGGCCACGGTGTGGGCGAAGCCGCTGGCCGGGACCTGCAGGCCGATCTCGACCATGGCCCCCTTGAACAGCTCGCGGTCCTCGGCGGTGCGGATGGCGAGCGCCTTGGCCCCGATCAGCTCGACCCCGAAGCGCTCCAGCACGCCGTCCTCGACCAGCTCCATGGCCAGGTTCAGCGCCGTCTGGCCGCCCAGGGTGGGCAGCACGGCGTCGGGCCTCTCCCGCTCGATGATGGCGGCCAGCACGTCGCGGGTCAACGGCTCGATGTAGGTGCGGTGGGCGAACTCGGGGTCGGTCATGATCGTGGCCGGGTTGGAGTTGGCCAGCACGACGGTGAAGCCCTCCTCCTTCAGCACCCGGCACGCCTGGGTGCCCGAGTAGTCGAACTCGCAGGCCTGGCCGATGACGATGGGGCCCGAGCCGAGCACCAGCACCTTGTGGATGTCCGTGCGCTTCGGCACCTAGCGGCTCCCGAGCATGAGGTCGGCGAAGTCGCCGAAGAGGTAGGAGGCGTCGTGGGGCCCGGGGCCGGCCTCGGGGTGGTGCTGCACGCCGAAGGCGGGGCGGTCGGTGCAGCGGATCCCTTCGACCACACCGTCGTTCAGGTTCACGTGGGTGATCTCGGTGCCGGGCACGTCGACCACGGCGAAGCTGTGGTTCTGGCTGGTGATCTCGACCACACCGTCGCGCAGGCGCCGCACGGGGTGGTTCCCGCCGTGGTGGCCGAAGGCCAGCTTGTAGGTCGTGCCCCCCAGCGCCGCGCCCAGCAGCTGGTGGCCCAGGCAGATGCCAAAGGTGGGCACCCCCGACTCGAGCACCTGGCGCACGGCGGCGACGGCGTAGCCGAGGGTGTCGGGGTCGCCCGGGCCGTTGGAGAGGAACACCCCGTCGGGCTGGCGGGCAAGCACCTCGTCGGCGGGCGTCGACGCCGGCACCACCTCGACGGTAGCGAACACCGAGAGGTGGCGCAGGATGGTGGCCTTGATCCCGTAGTCGTAGGCCACCACCCGCAGGGGCCCGTCTCCCACGGTGTAGGGCTCGGCGGTGGTGACGCCGGCCACCAGGTCGATGCCGGCGGTGCCCGGCTCGGCCGCCGCCGCGGCCCGCAGCGTGGCCTCGTCCGCGGTGCCGAAGGCGCAGGGCATGGCCCCGGCCTGGCGGATGTGGCGGGTGAGGCGGCGGGTGTCGACGCCCTTGATCCCCGGGGTGCCGGTGCGCACCAGGAAGGCCCCCAGGTCTTCGTTCGAGCGCCAGCTGGAGCGGAGACGGGCCAGGTCGCGCACGACCACGCCCCGGCACCCGGGCCGGGCGCTCTCCATGTCGGCCGGGTTCACGCCGTAGTTGCCGATGTGGGGGTAGG
The DNA here is from genome assembly GCA_038255915.1 of Acidimicrobiales bacterium. Lineage (GTDB taxonomy): Bacteria > Actinomycetota > Acidimicrobiia > Acidimicrobiales > JAUJNH01 > JAUJNH01. The sequence continues at coordinate 24,480 of JBBSKY010000033.1, forward strand.
TGAAAGCCACCACCTGGCCGGCGTAGGACGGGTCGGTGATGATCTCCTGATAGCCGGACATGGCGGTGCTGAACACCACCTCACCGCCGGCCACCCCACCGGGCGGGGCGGCGCCGATGGCCTCACCCTCGAACAGCGTCCCGTCGGCCAGGATGAGCAGAGAACGGGTCATCTCTGCGCCTCCTGGCCGAGGACCACGGGTTCGCCCCGGTGGAGCGTGTGGCGGACGCGGCCCACAAGCTCCCGGCCGGCGTAGGGCGTGTTCCGGCTGCGGCTGGCCAGGCGGGACGGGTCGACCACCCAGCGCTCCCCCGGGTCGATGGCGCACAGGTCGGCGCTGCAGCCCTCGGCCACCAGGCCGGCGCCGGCGGCCAGGCCCAGGACGGCGCCGGGCTGCCAGGACAGCAGGGCGAACAGGGTCTGGGGAGCGTCGACCAGGTCGAGCTGGTCGAGAGTGAGGGCCATGGCCGTCTCCAGGCCCAGCATGCCCGGGGGGGCCTGGTCGAAGGGCTGCTCCTTGGCCTCCTGGTCGTGGGGGGCGTGGTCGGTGGCCACGGCGTCGACCGTGCCGTCGAGCAGCCCGGCCCGCAGCGCGTCGCGGTCGGCCGCCGGCCGCAGGGGCGGGTTGACCCGGAACACCGTGTCGAAGCCCTGGCACGCCTCGTCGGTGAGGGTGAGGTGGTGGGGGGTGGCCTCGCAGGTGACCCGCAGGCCCGCCGCCTTGGCCTCGCGCACCATGGCCACGCTGCGGGCGGTGGACAGGTGCTGGAGGTGGACCCGGGCCCCGGTCAGTCGGGCGAGGGCGATGTCACGCATGACCATGACCTCCTCGGCCTCGGCAGGCTGGCCGGGGACCCCCATCCTGCTCGACCATGCACCCTCGTGCATGACCCCGCCGGCGGCCAGGGCCTCGTCCTCGCAGTGCTCGGCCAGCAGCACCCCGAGGGGCAGGGCGTACTCGAGGGCCCGGCGCATCAGCCGCCCGTCCTGCACCCCCGAGCCGTCGTCGGTGAACAGCCGTACCCCGAGGCCAGCCAGCTCCGCCATCGGCGCCAGGCGCTCGCCGGCCCGGCCGACGGTGATGGCCCCGCTCACCTCGATCGTGCACAGCGCCGAGGCGGCCAGGGCCACGATCTCGCGCACCACACCGGCCGAGTCGATCGGCGGGGTGGTGTTCGGCATGGCCACCACCGTGGTGAAGCCGCCCAGCGCCGCGGCCCGGCTGCCGGTCTCGATGGTCTCGGCCTCCTCGCGGCCCGGCTGGCGCAGGTGGGTGTGGAGGTCGACCAGCCCCGGGCCCACCCAGCAGCCGCCGCAGTCGAGGACCCGGGCACCATCAGGGACCTGCAGCTCCGGACCGACGGCCACCACCACGCCCTCCCGCACCACCACGTCGGCCCGCCGGGCCCCGGTCCGGTCGACCACGGTGCCGCCCTGCAGCACTACCGAGCTGTTGGTTTCCATCAGAATCGGACCTCCTCGTCGGCCTGGCCGGTCAGCAGGTGGAACAGCACGGCCATGCGCACGGCCACGCCGTTGGCCACCTGGCGGGTGATGACGGCGTTGGGCAGGTCGGCCACCTCGGGGGCGATCTCCACCCCCCGGTTCATGGGGCCGGGGTGCATGACGATGGCCCCGGCGGGGAGGCGTTGGGCCCGGCGGCGGTCCAGCCCGTAGACCGCGGCGTACTCGCGCAGGCTGGGCACCAGCGCCTCGGTCGTCCGCTCGGCCTGCATCCGCAGCAGGTAGCAGACGTCGAGGTCTCCCAGCACATCGTCGAGGTCGTGGGCCACCTCGCACGGCCAGCCCTCGATCGACGGCGGGAGCAGGGTGGGCGGGGCCACCAGCACCACCGAGGCGCCGAGCATGGCGAAGCAGAACACGTCGCTGCGGGCCACCCGGCTGTGCTTCACGTCGCCGACGATGGCGATGCGCAGGCCCTCGAGCGCGCCCGCCTTGTGCTCGCCGCAGATGGTGTAGACGTCGAGGAGGGCCTGGGTGGGGTGCTCGTGCCAGCCGTCACCGGCGTTGAGCACGCTCACCCCGCTCCCCTGCAGCCACCGGGCCAGCTGCCAGGGCACCCCGGACGAGGCATGGCGCACGACGATGGCGTCGACGCCCATGGCCTCGATGGTGAGCACGGTGTCGCGCAGGCTCTCGCCCTTCTTCGCCGACGACGAGGAGAGGGTGAATGACATGGTGTCGGCCGACAGCCGCTTGGCCGCCGTCTCGAACGACAGCCGTGTGCGGGTCGAGTCCTCGTAGAACAGGCTGGCCACCGTCCGGCCCCGCAGCGCCGGCACCTTGGGGATGTCGCGACGGCCCACCTCGACCATCGAGTCGGTCAGCTTCAGCACGGCGTCGACCCCGTCGCGCCCCAGGTCGTCGACGCAGCGCAGGTGGGCGCTCACGTCGCCCGCCTCCCACGGGGCTCGCCGTCCCCCACAGGCACCAGATCACCGATGGTGACGCCGTCGGGGCCGACGTCGACCAGCTCGTCGGCCCGCGTGGGCAGGTTCTTGCCCACCACGTCGGGGCGGATCGGCAGCTCGCGGTGGCCCCGGTCGATCATCACGGCCAGGCGCACGGCCCGGGCCCGCCCGTGATCGGCCAGTGCGTTCAGGGCGGCGCGCACGGTGCGGCCGGTGTAGAGCACGTCGTCGACCAGCACCACGGTCTTGTCGGTAAGGTCCCACGGCACGTGGCTGGGCGCCTCGGGGACCACCGGCCGCAGGGCGATGTCGTCGCGGTAGAAGGCCACGTCGAGCGAGCCGACCGGCACCTCGGTGCCCTCGATCTTGCGCAGCGCCTCGGCCAGCTTCTCGGCCAGGGGCACCCCACCCGTCTGAAGCCCGATCAGGACCAGCCCGTCGAGGCCCTTCTCCGCCTCGAGCAGCTCGTGCGCCATGCGCCACACGGCCCGGCGCACGTCATCGGCGTCCATGACCTGGGCCCGGGGAACGAAGCGTCCCCGCAGCGGGGGCGCCAGCGATCGCTCTCGTGCAGCCACACAGTCCCTTCCGTGCGGGCCTCACCGGACCCGCTTCACGGTCAGAGCAGAACCGTACCATCGCCTGGTGCCAGGGAGAACCGTTACGGGGCGGGGGCCTCGGCGCTGTCGGGGCGGACCTCGCGGGCCAGGTTGGAGAGGAGGCCGTTGACGAAGCGGCCGGCCTCTTCGGTGCTGAAGCGCTTGGCCAGCTCGACGGCTTCGCTGAGGATGGCGCCGGTGGGCACGTCGGGGCGGGCCACCAGCTCAAAGGCGGCCAGGCGCAGGATGCTGCGGTCCACCCACGGCATCCGATCGATCGTCCAGTCGCGGGCCAGGCGCTCGATGTGGGCGTCGAGCTCGGGCAGGCGCTCCCCCACCCCAGTCACCAGGGCGACGGCGAAGTGGTCGGGGGTGATGGGCAGGCCGACCAGCACCTCGGCGGGCGGCAGCCCCTTGGCCTCGGCCTCGTAGAGCAGCTCGAGGGCCCGCTCGCGCGCCTCGCGCCGGGTGCCCTGGAGCATCAGACCCGGGTGAGGTAGTCGCCGGTGCGGGTGTCGACCCGGATCTTGTCGCCGATGTTGATGAAGAGCGGCACCTGGAGGCTGACCCCGGTCTCGAGGGTGGCCAGCTTCTTGGCCCCCGACACCCGGTCACCCTGGACGCCTGGCTCGGTGTCGGCCACCTCCAGGTCGACCGACGACGGCAGCTCGACCCCGATGATCTCGTCCTTGTAGAAGGCCAGCACCGCGTTGTCCGAGTCCTTCAGGAACTTCGGGGCGTCCCCGAGGGCGACCGCCGGCGCGGTCAGCTGGTCGTAGGACTGGACGTCCATGAACACGTAGCCGTCGCCGTCTTTGTAGAGCAGCTGCATCTCCCGCTTCTCCACGATGGCCTGGTTCAGCGGCTCGCCGCCTCGGAAGGTGCGGTCCTGGGTGCCGCCGGTCCGCAGGTTCTTCAGCTTGGTGCGCACGAAGGCACCGCCCTTACCCGGCTTGACATGCTGGAAGTCGACGACCTGGAACAGCCCCTCGGGCAGATCCAGGGTCATGCCGTTCTTGAGGTCGTTGCTGCTGAAGGCCACGGGTGGCGCATCGTAGGCCCCCGGAGCCGACGGCTAGCCCAGGAGGGCGGCGACGGCGGCGACGGCCAGGCGGTAGCCGTGGGGGCCGAAGCCGGAGATGGTGCCGGTGGCGACGGGTGCCACCACCGACGTGCGCCGCCACTCCTCCCGGGCCTCGGGGTTCGAGATGTGCAGCTCGACGACGGGCCCCTCAAAGGTGCCAAGGGCGTCGGACAAGCTCCACCCGTAGTGGGTGAGGGCGGCGGCGTTGACGACGATGGCCGCGGCCCGGCCCCGAGCGCCGTGTACGGCCCGGACCAGGTCGGCCTCGGCGTCGGACTGCACGTGCTCGAGCGCCAGGCCGTGGGAGCTGGCCTCGGCCTCGGCCCGCGCCACGAGCTCGGCCAGGGTGCTGGTGCCGTAGATGAGGGGCTGGCGCTCGCCCAGCAGCGTCAGGTTGGGGCCCGACAGCAGCAGCACGATCGGGGCGTCAGCCACCGGCGAGCACCTCGCGCACCACATCCGGGTCGACGCCGGCCACCACCTCGCAGCCACGGGGGCCGTCGAGGACGAAGGTCAGGCCGTCGACCGCCTTTTTGTCCCGGGCCATGAGGGCCAGCAGGCGGTCGGGGTCCTTGCCGGTAGGGATGGCGCTGTCCAGGTCGTAGCTGGCCACCACCCGCCGGTGCTCTTCCACCCGCTCCGGCCCGATCCGGCCCAGGCGCTCGGCCAGCCGGGCCGCGGTGACCAGGCCGATGGCCACCGCCTCGCCGTGGCGCAGGTCGAAGCCGCCGTCGACCTCGAGGGCGTGGGCCACCGTGTGGCCGTAGTTCAGCAGGGCCCGGCGGCCGAACGAGCCCCCGGCCACCGACTCGCGCTCGTCGCCGGCGACCACCTCGCCCTTCAGCCGCACGCAGGCGGCGACAGCGTCCTCGAGCTCCAGCTCGGTGAGGCCGGGGGCGCCCAGGAAGGCGTACTTAGCCATCTCGCCGTGGCCGCTGCGCAGCTCCCGCGGCGGAAGGGTGGCCAGGGCGTCGAGGTCGCACACGACCGCGGCAGGCTGCCAGAACGCCCCGACCAGGTTCTTGCCCTCCGGCAGGTTCACCCCGGTCTTGCCGCCGATGGCGGCGTCGACCATCCCGAGCAGGGTGGTGGTGACGTGCACCACGGGCACCCCGCGGTGGTAGCAGGCGGCGGCGAAGCCGGCGGTGTCGGTGACCACCCCGCCTCCGACGGCGACCACGCAGTCGCGCCGGGTCAGGCCCCAGGCGGCGAAGCCCCGGCACAGGTCCTCGATGGTGGCCAGGGTCTTGGCCTCCTCGCCGGCTCCGATGGCGAAGGTGCGGTGCTCACAGCCGGGGTCGACGGCGAAGCCGATCCCGTCCTGGGTCACGATGGCGGCCCGCCTGCTGCCCTGCGGCAGGAGCGACGCCAGGTCGGCCCGGGCCCCGGCACCGATCACGACCGGGTAGGCCCGCCCGTCGTCGAGCCGCACCTCGACCGTGGTCGTCATAGGGCCGGGCCTGTGTCGGGCGCCGTCACGGCGCCGGGTCCGGGCCTCGCCGGGCGAGCGCTTCGGTGATCCGCTCGACCACCTGCTCCACCGGCACCCCGTCGACGTCGACCACCAGCGTCGCCAGCCCCTCGTACAGCCGGGCTCGCTCGGGGTAGAGCCGGGCCATGGCCGCCCGGGGGTCGCTGCCCAGCAGCGGCCGGGTGCGCCCGTCACCCACCCGCTGGGTGAGCGTGGCCAGCGACGCCCGCAGCCACACCACAAGACCAGACGCGGCGATCATGCGGCGGTTGAGCTCGGCCAGCACGGCCCCGCCGGCCACGCTCACCACCACCGGGTGGGGCGTGGTGCAGGCCTCGGCCAGCACCGCCGACTCCGCCGCCCGGAAGGCCGCCTCCCCCCGCTCGGCGAACAGCTCGGGAACGCTGCGACCGGTGCGGCGCCGCACCTCGTCGTCGCTGTCCAGGTAGGGCCATCCGAGCTTCTGCCCGAGCGTGCGCCCCACCGTCGTCTTGCCCGCCCCCATCATCCCGACCAGCAGGACCCGGGGCACCTGGGCCCGCTCCGCCTTGAAGCCGGCGGGCTCCGTTGTGCCTCCGGAGCCGGCGGGCTCAGCCATCGAGGGAACCTCGGAAGGCCTTGGCGTTGCGGACCATCTCAACCACCGAGTCGCCGCCGAACTTGCGCAGCGCCTCCGAGGCCAGCACCAGGGCCACCATCGTCTCGGCCACCACCCCCATGGCCGGCACCGCGGTGACATCGGTGCGCTCCTTGAAGCTGACCGTCGCCTCCTTGGTGCGCACGTCGACGGTGGCCAGCACCGGCCGGTTCAGGGTGGCCAGCGGCTTCATGGCGGCGCGGACGACCACCAGCTCCCCGGTCGAGATGCCTCCCTCGAGGCCACCGGCCAGGGTGGACGTGCGCCGGTAGGTCTCCGTCAGCCCGTCCCACTCGATCGGATCGTGGGCCAGGCTCCCCCGGCGTCCCGCCACCTCGAAGCCGTTGCCGATCTCCACGCCCTTCACGGCCTGGATCGACATCACGGCCTGGGCCAGGAGG
>JBBSKY010000034.1:0-30735 GCA_038255915.1 Acidimicrobiales bacterium
ACAGCGAGGCCCGCCCGCTCGTCTCGCCCGATGCGGTGAACCAGTTCATCAACGACCTCCTGGCAGACCGGGCACCTCGAGCTCGGACGTGGGATCAGCGGTGGAGGACACTGTCGCGCGCAGTCAGATGCAACCCAATTTGGACGGGTTGCGGTGAAGCGGTGGATGGAGGCTGGCCCATACGCTTAAGCCAGCGTCCGTGGGAGCGAAGCCCGGTCCAGAGACCGGCGTGTTCGTGGTAGTCGACGCCGAGATCGATGCAGAGCAAGCGAAACCTGCCGCCGACTGCAGCCAGCGCAGTATGGGGGAGTCGGGTGCCGAGGTGATGCTCGATTTGATGATCGAGGCCACCGACCAGCCACCGAAAGACGTGCCCGATCACCGGGAGCGGTGAGGCCACGTTGGTGGTCGTGGCCAGCTGATGCGCAACGAAATCCTTGCCGCGGTGTGGTGAGGATTCATCGGTGAACAGCATGCCCTCGACACAGTGCGCCAGCTGGAAAGTCACTGCTAGGACGAAGCCGACCACCCAGGAGATGCAGAGGTAGAACACCAGCACGGCCCACCACGGGTTGTACAGGACGGGTACAACGACGAAGAGCCCGAGGTGGGCGAGTTTGCCGGCAACAATGCGGAGGACGTCGTTCCGTGAGGGGCGCGTGCGAAGTGCCTGCGGGCCGATCCTGCTCATCGCGAGATTACCGAGGTCGCCGATGATCAGGTTCTTCAATCCCATGAAGCCATAGAGCGGCCACAGGTAGACATGCTGGTATCGATGCCACGAGTGCCAAGGCTGGCCAGGCGACAGCCGAGCGAATGGCGCCTGGGCTAGATCGGTGTCCACGCCCTCGATGTTGGTGGCGGCGTGATGAAGAACGTTGTGTTTGAACCTCCACAGCCACGAACTCGTGCCAAGAATGTCGGCGACGTAGGACACGAGACGGTTCAACCAACGATGGCGGGAGAACGCTCCATGATTCGCATCGTGCATGATGCCGGTCGCGACCGCGATCAAGCCCATTGCCAACACACCGGCGGATCCGATCCTGATCGCCGCACTCCAGGCCGAAATCACTGCGGCCCAGTAGCTCACGACAACGATCGCGACGATGAACACCGCCTTCGCATGCAGGCGGCGACGCGCCCTGGAAATCTCGGCCACAGTCGGAAGGACCGACCGCCACAGTGCCGCGGCGTCGACCACATCGTGCCCGGCAGGCATGAGCTGCCGCGCCATCATCGCGCGGCCAACATCCTTGAGCTCGACCAAGCCGAGCTTCTCGGTGAGGAGCGGGAAGAAGGCCTCCTCCTGCTCCCCTTGGGTCTTGACGACGTGCTGGAGTTCGAGCATTGCGTCCCGCCGGTCCATCCCGGAAGGAAGGTCGTCGATCTGGGCCAGCATCCGCCTGGTCTCGCGGCGGCCCCCTCGGCCTCCTCGGCCATCTCCGGTTGGAGGTCGGCCAGCAGCGGGTGGAGGTACTCCTCCACCAGCGCGTTGTGGGTGGTCAGCATGGCGGCGATCTGGAGAGCTGCCTTGTCCTCGCCCCCGAACTGTCCGGCGGGGGCCTGCTGGATCTGACCGAAGAGGATCCGCATTGAGGTCTGGTCGTCCTGGAGGACCTTGATCGCGTTGGGCATCAAGAAGACCATCCCCCATCCCACGTCTACGCAACCTCGAGATCACCACCGACCGGCGCAGCCGGCCAGCCATCATCGACGCCGCCAACGCCTTCGCCGAGACGCGGCTCGCCAAGACGACGGGGTCCTCCCGACCAGCCAGCGGTGGCATCGAGATGGTGGCCTGGTCGGCGGCGGACGAGCTGGGCGAGGCGGGCTGGCTGACGAGCCCGATCCTCGATCTGCACGACTGGCCTGGCTCGACCCGGTCCCGGCCCGCGACCTCGTGGTGCGGAGGCTCACCAACCTCCGCCCACAGCCCGTGGAGGGCGGCGATGGCACCGAACAGGAATCCGGGTCAGCCCGGTAGCCATTTCGGCGGGATGGTGCGACCATCACGGCATGCGAACGACCGTCGTCATCGTCGATGACCACGCCGGTTTCCGGCGCATGGCCCGTCGCATGCTCGACGACTCCGGGTTCGACGTGGTGGGAGAGCCCGTCGACGGGGAGAGCGCCCTGGCTACGGTCGCCATCCTCAGACCAGAGATGGTGCTGCTGGACGTCCAGTTGCCCGACCTTGACGGCTTCACCGTGGCTCGACTGCTGGAGGAGGCGGGCACCGACGTTGCGGTCATCCTCACCTCTAGCCGAGGCGCCTCTGACTACGGTTCACGATTGGCCCACAGCTCCGCGAGAGGGTTCCTCCCCAAGGATGAACTGTCCGGACCAGCGCTCGCCTGTTTGCTTGGGGCGGCCTTGTGACGGCCCGGCGCCAGGCCTTGGTGCTGGCGCTCATGGTGGGCTGCGTTATCGCCGCTCTTCTTCCGGCGCAGCTCCGCGGAGACCATCTCGGCGTCGCGGAGGTCGCTTATGAGCTTGGGGTGGGCGTGCTGTTCGGGGCTGCCGGCCTCCTTGGGTGGGCCCGACGCCACGGCAGCTCCGTCGGGCAGCTGCTCACCGTCGCCGGCCTGGCCTGGCTGGCGGCCCGGGTGCTGGCGGGAGCAGGTCAGAACCCTCTCGTGTTCACCACCGGGCTGGTCCTGGTCGTGCTGCCCATCGCCTTCCTGGCCCACCTGGCCGTGGCCTTTCCGAGCGGGCGCCTTGCCACTCGGTTGGAGCGCTTCATCGTTGTCAGCTCCTACATCGTGATCATCGTCGGCGTCGGCTCCCTCGACCTGTCTCAGTGCCGGGACTGCCCGACCAACCTCCTGGCCGTCGACGGTGGCACCAGGTTCGGGCATCTGCTGCGCGTCACAGTTCTGGTGTCCACCCTCGTTGTCGTCTGCGCCTTCTCAGCGGTCCTGGTGGTCCACTGGCGGAAGGATACGAAGGCCGCCTGGCGTGTCCTGGCGCCGGTACTGCCCACCGCGTTGCTGTACGCCGTGGTCTCCGCGGCCGGGTTGCTGGCCGAGCTCGGCGTCCCGGTCGGCCTTGGCCGGCGGTGGGCATGGGTGGAGCGGGTGGCCCTTGCAGCGGTTCCCGTCGCCTTCCTGGCTGGCCTGCTCCGCAGCCGCCTGGCCCGATCCGGCGTCGGCGAGCTGGTGGTGGAGCTCGGAGAGCGGGCACCGGGCGGCCAGCTCCGCAGCGCCGTGGCCCGAGCGTTGGGCGACTCGACGATCGAGATCGCGTACTGGAGCGCGGTGACTGGCGAGTACGTGGACGGCGATGGTTGTCCCCTAGGGCTCCCAGTCGACGGCAGCACCCGGGCCGTGACCGTGATCGAGCGGTCGGGGGAGCGAGTTGGTGCGCTGCTGCACGACGCTGCTCTCCGAGAGGAGGCTGTCCTGCTCAGCTCGGTCTGCGCTGCGGCGGGGTTGGCCATGGAGAACGAGCGGTTGCATGCCGAGGTCCTGGCCCGCCTCGGGGAGGTTCGGGCATCACGGGCCCGCATCATCGAGGCGGCCGACGCCGAGCGTCGCCGGGTGGAGCGCAATCTGCACGACGGAGCCCAGCAGCGCCTAGTGACGCTGTCGCTCGCCCTCACGATGGCCCGAAGCCGGTTGGCCCGAGAGACCGATGGGGCGCCACCGAGGGAAGCGGGAGCGAGTAGCGCGTAGCGCGCCAACCGATCACGGCATCGACGCCCTGTTGGCGGAGGCGGCGGGCGAGTTGGGCGCGGCTCTAGGGGAGTTGCGCGAGCTGGTCCGGGGCATCCACCCGGCCATCCTCGTCGAGGAGGGCTTGGGCGCTGCCCTCGAGTCCCTGGCCGAGCGCTCGCCCATCCCCGTTGAGGTGTCCGCCCCGGCGAACGGCCGCCTGCCCCCGCCTGTGGAGGCTGCGGCGTACTACGTGGTGTGTGAATCGCTCGCCAATGCAGCCAAATACGCGCGGGCGTCGTCCGTGATGGTCAGGGTGGGCCGGTGCGCCGACGGACTCCGTGTTGAGGTGGTCGACGGCGGCGTGGGTGGTGCGGCAGCACGTCACGGGTCGGGCCTCGAGGGGCTGGCCGACCGGGTTACGGCTCTGGACGGGCGACTTGTGGTCGACAGTCTCCCCGGAGAGGGGACGCGGGTGACGGCGGAGATCCCATGCGGGTGATACTTGCCGACGACGCGATCCCGATGCGCCAGTGAGTGGCTCGTCGGCGACGCTGTTCGCCGGAGGAGAGAGACAGAGACCATTTTGGCTCGCCACCATCCTCGTCGTGACGCCTCCGCTGTCGGTCGTCGACGGCGCCGGCACGGCGCACCCGGTGTGGCGCAACGCAGGGACGAACTGACACCTGCATCAGCGCGGGTCGCCCGGCCTAGACGGCAGATGACGCCGCCGTCGCCGTCGCCGGAGAGGGCTGACGCCGCCCTCAAGCTCAGGAGCGGATCGCTCGCATGGGGGCGTAGCTGGATGCGCTCTGGGTGCTCCAGTCGTAGAGGCTGCCCCCGATCGAGCCGGTCTGGCGCATGGCCCGCACGAAGCCCTGGATGTCGCCGGTGGTGGTCTGGTCGCCGATGCCCCCGATGGGGTGGACCACGGCGTTGGGGTCGCCGAGGCTGGTGCGCATCCGCTGGATGTTCTCCCGGGTGTACAGCTCGGCGTTGCGGTAGGGGCTATCGGACTTGCGGTTGGTCCAGTAGCTCATCGGCTGCCACACGTCGTAGAAGGGCCGGATCGAAGCCCACGGGAACCGGGGCCAGTAGTTGAGGTTGATGACGTCGGTGACCACGTTGGGCAGGGTGATGGCCGAGAGGGGAACCCCGGCCAGGGCGGCTCGGGCCAGGCGTGAGAGCTCGACCAGCCGGCGCGACCGCTCGTCGTGGTCGACCACCGCCTTGCTCTCGATGTCGACGCCGATGCCGTCAACCAAGGCCAGGGCGGCGGTGGACTTCAGCCGACGGACATCGGCGGCGACGTCGGTGAGGGTGGGCAGGTACCAGGCCACCACCTGCAGGCCCCGGGCGTCAGCGCGGGCCAGCCACTGCTTGAGCACCAGGGGGTCGACGATGTCGCCGCCGCCGGTGTAGTCGGCGCGGGTGGTCTGGATGTAAAGGACCTGGACCCCGTTGTCGGCCATGGCGTCGACCGCCCCCGGCCCCAGCTTCACCGGCTGGCCCTTGGCGTAGGACGGCGCCCAGTCGAAGACGTCGACCCAGGTGCCCATGCCGGTGAAGGGCGCCGTGGCCGAGCTGCTGGCTCGGGGCGTGGCCGCCGCCGCCGCCTCCCTCTTCTTGGCCGTGGTGGCGGGCTTGGTGGCCGGCGGCAGGGTGGTCTCTGGGGCGTCGGTGGTGGACGGGTCGACGACCTCGGGCACGGCCGCAGGCGGCTCGGTCACCGGGGTGTCGAGGCCGGGTTCGACGATGTCGAGGGGTGCGGCCACCTCGATCGCCGGCCCGGGCTCGGTGCGTAGGACACGCGGCTCCGACGACGACTGCCAGGCGACGGCGACGCCGGTCATGAACACGGCCATGCCGAGGGCGATCGAGCCCACGGCGAGCTGAAGAGGCTGAGGTCGCAGGCGCACGAGGCGCCAAGGGTACGGGAGCCCCCCGGCAGTTTTGGGTCACCTGGCGGAATGCCCGAATCGGGAGGCCTTCGTCCCTTGCCAGGGCTGGCCACCCTCGGTCCTGGTTGGTCAGCCGGGGGGGAGGTCGGCGCCGACGTCGAGGGCGACGAGGGGGAGGCCTCCGTCGCGCAGCGCCGAGAAGCGGGTGGCCAGGCCGGCCACCACCGAGCGGGGCAGGGTGCCCATGTCGGCCCACCAGGCCACGAAGTTGCGGCCGTCGGTGCTCTCGCCCGCCGTCTCCTCCTGAAAGTCGTAGAGGATGCCGTCGGCGGCCGGCGCCTCGACCTCGTCGCGCCAGTCCTCGACCGCCTCGTCGATGGCCGCCTTGACCTTGACCGAAGGGGCCTCGGACAGCCACAGCACCAGGTTCAGGTCGGACCAGTCGGCCCCGGGGGTCTGCTTGACCGCGAACTCGTCGAGGTCGGGGTCGAAGGGCGCCTCCATGATGGTGGAGCCGGGCTCGGCCCCGAGGTCGAAGGCCTGCTTCAGGGCACGCGCCTCTTCAAACCGCCGATGGCGACCCTTCTTCACGTGCCGCTCCCTGCTGTCCTCATCGGGGTTTCCGTCGTCGTTCTCTCGAAGGACGGCAGTGTAGCCAACGGCCAGGGCATTACCTTCTCGGGCCATGGCTGCGGCACCGTTCGATCCCCACGCGATGCTCGCTCGCTTCGGCGAGCGGGCCAAGGCCGTGCGCAGCCGGGGCGTGCCGCCCCTCGAGGGCGACGACCGGAAGCGCTACATCGAGCACGCCCAGCTCGACTTCCAGGACTACGCCATGCTGGCCGACGCCGAGATCAGCCTGGACGATGGCGTCCTCACCCTGCGGATAGACCTGCGTCCGAAGTAGGACCCTCGATCGTGAGGGGGCGGTAGCTGCGCTCCTCGACCAGCAGGCCGCCCCTGCCGTCGAAGGCCAGGGAGGCACCGCCGGCGGCCAGGAGGCGGACCCGCTCGCCCACCAGCTGGCGGCGCCAGCCGGTGTCCAGGCGGCCGGCCGGGCGGCCGTTCAGCAGGGCCGTGAGCTCGGTGCGGGTGGCGAGCAGGGCCGGGTCGATCTCCTCGTCCCGCCCCAGCTGGGCCACCCAGGCGCCGGCCAGGGTGGTGGCGGCCCGCAGGTCGCGCTCGTTGTCCTCGGTGAAGGGGCTGCGGATCTCGGTCGGGGCCAGGCTGCGGCCCCGCTCGACCGCCTCCAGCAGGGCGGCCCGCACGGGCGGCTTGAGCGACCTCGCCTCGAGGCCCCGGATGGCCAGGAGGTCGTCCTCGGACCGGGGCGGCTTGTGGGCGATGCCGAGGAGGGCCAGGTCGGCCAGCACGAACCGGACCGGGACGTCGAGGGTTGCCGCCCGCCGCTCCCTCCACGCCGCCACCTCCTGGGCCACGCCCCTGCTTGCGCCCCGCAGCGACCGGGTGTCCTTCAGCCGCCACCAGGCCGTGTCGGGGTCCTGGGGGCCGCGGGACCGGGTCAGCAGCCGGGTGCACTCCTCCTCGGCCCAGCCGAGGCGGCCCCGCTCCTCCAGCCGGTGGCAGAGGCGGCGGTGGATCTCGAGGAGGTGGGCAACGTCGGCGGCGGCGTACTGCTTCTGCCCGGCGGTCAGCGGCCGGCGCGACCAGTCGGTCAGTCGGTCGGCCTTGGGGAGCCGCACGCCGATCTCGTGCTCGACCAGGTTCGACAGCGACGGCGACGACAGGCCGAGGAACCCGGCGGCCAGCTGGGTGTCGAACAGCCGGCTCGGCGCCCGCCCGCACGCCCGGTCGAGTACCTCGAGGTCCTGGTCGGCGGCATGAGCCACGGCGGTGCCCGGCCCGGCCAGCACGGCGGCGAACGGCCCGACGTCGACGGCCAGCGGGTCGACCAGGGCGATGCCGCCCGGCCAGGCCACCTGCAGAAGGGCCAGGTGGGGGTAGTACGTCTTCTCCCGGTGGAACTCGGTGTCGAAGGCCCACAGGGGCTGGTCGGCCAGCCGGGCCACGAGGTCGCCGAGGGCGGCGGCGGTGCCGACCCAGATGGGCTCGTCGGCAGCGGTGGGCAGGAGGTCGTCAGCCATGCTGGAGGCCGATCCTGGCAGGCCGGCGACCGGTGGGCCGGATGCTCAGAGGTCGGTGAGGTAGTGGCGGTGCTCGGACTTCACTGCGGAGCCGATCACCCGGGTGGCCTGGGCCTGGCTGAGCGGGGAGAAGGTGGCCTCAGCCTCGACCGACAGCTTGCCGGTGGGGACGCTGACGATGGTGGCGGTGGCGTGCACCCCGGCCTCGTCGCGGCCGGTGAGCCTGGCCTCGACCCGGTAGGGGCGACCCAGGCGCACCGGCCGCACGAAGCGGTGTGCGTTGCTCGCCGTGAGGGCCCAGACCTCGGCCACCGCGATCATGGCCCAGCCCATGGCCTCGTCGCACAGGGTCATGAGGATGCCGCCGTGCACCAGAGCGGGAGGCCCGCTGACCGCCTCGTCGAGGGTGAACTCGGCGAAGACGGTGCCGGTCTCGTCGTCGTGGAAGAAGGGTATGCGCAGGCCCCGGCTGTTCCTCTCGTCGCAGACGAAGCACAGCGAGTCGAAGCCCCAGCTCTGGTTGGTGAGCGGGGTGATGGTCATGGGGAGGCCGGGTCGGCCGGGGTCGGTGGCGGCCGGCGCAGCTCGAGGTACACCGCCTTCACCGCCCCCACCACGGGGATGACGAGGAGGGCCCCCACCACCCCGCCGGCGGCCACCCCGATCAGGGCGGCCACCATGGTGACCGGCGGGGACAGCTTGACGGCGTTGCCGATGAGCAGGGGCTGGATGAGGTGGTTCTCGGTGTTCATGTAGACGAGGAAGATGAGGCCGCAGGCCGCCCCGGTGCCGGGGCCCTTGCTGAGCCCGAGGAGGATGAAGGGCACGGCCCCGAACAGCCCGCCGATCTGGGGCACCAGGTTCCACAGCGTGACGTTGACCGCCGCCAGCGGCGCCAGCGGGACGCCCAGCACCAGCCCGGTGATCAGGTTCACCACGCCGGCCAGCACGGCCACGCTCACCGAGCCGGCGACGTAGCGGCCCACCACCTCATACGCCGTGCGGGCCAGGCGGTCGGCCTGGGACCGACGGCCGGCGGGGACCAGCCGGCGCACCGAGCGGACCAGGCGCTCGCCGTCGACGAGGAGGGTGGTGGCGAGCAGGAGGGTGGCGAAGGCCAGCACGGCGGCCTCGACCAGCGACCTCCCGGCCCGGGTGAGAGGGCTGGCGTCACCGGTGAGCCGGGCCGGCAGCTCGCGAACGGCCTTGTCGAGCTTGGCCGGCACGTCAGCCTCGATGAGGCGGCGCCCGACGATCGGCAGCTCGCCCAGGTCCTGGACGACCGACGGCAGGTCGGACGACAGGTTTCGGGCCTGGCGCACCGCCGGCGGCACGAGCAGGGTGATGACCAGGGCCAGGGCGGCGAACAGGCCGGCGAGGACGGTGGCCACGGCCAGGCCCCGACGGACGGCTAGCCGGCGTTGGACCAGCGCCACCAGCGGGTTCAGGGCCAGGGCGAGCAGCGTGGCGATCCCGATCGCCGTGGCCGTGCGGGGGACCGAGCGGACCAGGCTGGTGGTCAGGGCCAGGCCGACCACCGAGGCCATGAGGACGGCGATGGTCCCGGGCGACAGGTCGACCGGAGGGGCCGCCCCGGCTCGTCCCCGCTCACCCTCGACGTCCACGACCAGGTCGGCCATCGGCCCCTACGGTAGAGGCCGATGGCCGCCGGGCACGCGACGCTGCGGGTCTCGGCCCGCTCGATCGTCCTCGCCATCGCCGGCCTCGGGGTCACCTTCGTGGCCCTGCGGATGGCCGTCGCCGCCGAGCGGGTGCTGGGCTGGATCGCTGCGGCCGCCTCCATCGCCCTCCTCCTGACCCCGGTGGTCGAGCGCCTCCACCGCCGGATGCCCCGGGGCCTGGCCGTCCTGGTCGTCACCCTGGTCACCCTGGGCGGGGCCGGCCTGGCCGGCTACGGCGTGGGGGCCAGCCTGGTGCGGCAGTACCAGGGTGTGCGTGCCGCCATCCCCCAGGCCGTGGAGCGGGTCGAGCGCTCCGAGCGGTTCGGCGACGTGGCCCGCGACGCCAAGCTGAGCCAGCGGGCCCGCGAGTTCATCGACGCCATCCCCGAGCGTCTGCGGGGCGGCGAGCCGGCCGAGGCCGTCCGGGCCGCCGCCACCCGGGGGGTGGCGTTCGTCATCACCGCCATCCTCTCCCTCTTCTTCCTGCTGCACGGCCCCAAGCTGGTCCGGGGCTCGCTGCGCCAGCTCCCCGACCACCTGCAGGAGCGGGTGCAGCGGACCCTCGGCCGGGCCGCAGCGCGGGCGAGCCGCTACGCCCTGCTCACCCTGGCCCAGGCCGTGGTGGCCGGCGTGGTGGGCTACGGGATCGCCCGGGGCCTGGCCGTCCCCGGGGCGGCCGCGCTCGGGCTGTGGCTCGGGCTCTGGGCGGTGGTGCCCCTGGTCGGGTCGTTCGTGGGCGCCCTGCCCATCGTGGTCATCGCCGCCGCCCAGAACCCCTGGCACGGCGTGGCCGCCGGCCTGTTCTTCGTGGCCTACCAGATCGCCGACGACGTCCTGGTTCAGCCGGCCATCCATCGCAGGTCCATGCGCCTCGGTCCCTTCCTCACCACCCTGGCCGGCGCCGCCGGCCTCGAGCTCTACGGCCTGGGCGGAGCTCTGGTCACCACCCTCGCCGTCGCCCTGCTCGTCGCCGCCCTGGCCGAGGTCACCGCCCTCCGCGAGGCCGACGCCGCAGACACCGAGGAAGCGGCCCCCCTGGAACCGACCGGCCCGGACCCCACCGCCCAGGACCCGACCGCGAGGGAGCCGCCCGCCGCCTCGGTGCCGCCCAACGCTCAGAAGCCGGCCTGGGATGCACCCGCCCGGGGGGAGGCGCCCGGCTGAGCGTTCCCCACCCGGGGCGACCAGGCTGAGGACATGCGCATCAAGGGACGGACGGCCATCGTGACGGGGGCCAGCTCGGGCATCGGCCGGTCGACCGCGCTGCTGCTGGCTCGGCGGGGGGCGACGGTGGTGGCCGGGGGGCGCAACGGCGAGCGGCTGTCGGAGGTGGCCGCGGCCTCGGAGCGGATCGTCCCCGTGGTCGGCGACGTGCGCTCGGCCGCCGACCGGGCCGCCCTGTTCGAGGCGGCGCTGGCCGTCAACGGCACGGTCGACATCCTGGTCAACAACGCCGGCCTGGGCTGGACGGGCCGGATCGAGGCGATGCCCGAGGCCGAGGTCCGAGCCGTCTTCGAGACCAACGTCCTCGCCCTGATCGACCTCACCCAGCGGGTGCTGCCGGCCATGGCCGAGCAGCGGCGGGGCCACGTCAGCAACATCGCCTCGGTGGTGGGCTTCGTGTCGGGCCCGCCGCTCAGCGTCTACTCGGCCAGCAAGTGGGCGGTCCAGGGCTTCTCTGACGGACTGCGCCGCGAGCACCTGGGGGGTGGCATCACCGTCTCGTGCATCAACCCGGGCCCGACCTCGTCCCGCTTCCTGCCCCGGGCCATCGCCGCCGACGCCTCGGAGGTGCCGAGCGTGCCGGCCGGCATCCCGCCCTGGCTGGTGGCCTTCGCCGTGGAGCGGGGCATCCGCTTCGGCCGCCTCCCCGGCTTCGGCCAGATCACCGTGCCCCGGGCCCTCGGCCTGCTGCGCCTCGCCGAGGTGCCCGGCGTGCGCGCTGCGCTGGATGTGGTCGGCGGCGCCTCCTCCGGCCTGGCCCGCAGGCTGGGCAGCTGAGCCCCTCAGGTGACCCGGGCGTGCACCCCGAGGTGGGCGTGGTGGGAGCCGGTGCGCAGGACCTCCGCCAAGGCGTGGAAGCCGTCCCAGACGTCAGTGAAGCGGGTGGTGAGGGCGTGGAGGCCGATGCGGATCAGGTCGGGGGCCCGGAAGTCGGGGACAACGCCCCGGGCCCGCAGGGCCAGGACGGCGGCGGCGGCGTGCTCGTGGCGGACGGCGACGTGGCCGCCGACCTCCGCCACCTCCCGGGGCGAGGCCCAGGTGCAGCCCAGATCGGCCAGCTCCTCGTCATGGCGCTCCAGGGCCAGCGCGGTGAGGGCCTGGGAACGGGCCCGGATGTGCTCGATGCCCGCCTCGGCCACCAGGCGGATGCCCTCCTCGGCCACAGCCAAAGCCAGCACCGGCGGGGTGCCCGAGCTCCAGGCCCCGATGCCATCGACCGGGTCGTAGGCCGGCCCGGTGGCGAACTGGCCCCGCTGGGCCCACCAGCCCCAGATCGGCTGGTGCAGCCGGGCCTGCAGATCCTCCCGCACCCACATCCACGCCGGCGCCCCGGGGCCGCCGCACAGGTGCTTGTAGGAGCAGCCGGCGGCCAGGTCGGCGCCCAGGGCCGGCAGGTCGAGGGGGACCGACCCGACGGCGTGCGAGCAGTCCCACAGCATCAGGGCGCCGGCGGCGTGGGCGGCGGCGGTGCCGGCCTCGAGGTCGGCCAGAGCCCCGGTGCGCCAGTCGACCACCGAGCGGCAGACCACGGCGACCGGCCCCTCGACCTCGGCCACCCCGCCGGCGGGCAGGTGGACCAGCGGGCGGCCCAGGTGGGCGGCCACGGCCTGGGCGACGAAGCGGTCGGAGGGGAAATCTTCGGCGTCGACCACCAGGGCGCCGGGGCGGTCGGCGGCGGCCGCCCACAGCAGCTTGAACAGGTTGACGGTGGTGGCGTCGGCCATCAGGGTCTCCCCCGGCCGGGCCCCGAGGAAGGCGGCGCCAAGGCGGTCCCCCACCCGGGTGACGTCGTCGGCCCAGGTGGCCCAGCTGCGCACCAGGCCGGCGGCCCACTCCTGCTCGACCACCTGGTGGAGCCGGGCGGCGGCGGCCAGGGGCAGCCGGCCCAGGCTGTTGCCGTTGAGGTAGACGAGGCCGTCGTCGGGGATGGAGAAGCGGTCCCGGAAGCCGGCCAGGGGGTCTCCGGCGTCGAGGGCTCGAGCCTCCGCCCGCGTGGTCACGGGCCCAGCATGGCCCAGCCGACCCCGCCTCCCGGGCGGCTGCGCCATGATGCGTGCCGTGGCCACCGCTGAACGATCCGTCACCGCTCTCCCCCTGCCCGAGGTGTGGGACAAGACCGGCGCGCTGGGACTGACCGGAGGAGAGCACCTCGACCGGTCAGCGGTCGAGGGCCTTCTGCGGGGAGGGACCGTCCGCATGGCCCTGGCCGAGGTGGGCAAGCCCCTCGAGTGGATCACCCCGGCCAAGGCCCGGGGCGTGTGGCGGGGCGAGGTCTCCGAGCGCCTGGTCGGTCCCGACCGCAAGGCCTTCCTCGACGACTTCAACGACGCCTACTTCTACCGGGCCCACAGCTGGGTCGACGAGGCCGGGACCGTCGCCGTCGTGGTGTTCGAGCGGCACCGGTAGGTTCCCAGGCCATGTCCGCTTCTGGTGGGAAGAAGGCGATCCTCGCCGCCCTGGTGGCCAACCTCGGCATCGCCGTCGCCAAGTTCGTGGCCTTCCTGCTGACCGGCGCGGCGTCGATGCTCGCCGAGTCGGTGCACTCCCTGGCCGACTCCGGCAACCAGGGTCTGCTCCTCCTCGGCGGCCGCAAGGCCCTCCGGCCGCCCACCGAGCGCCACCCCTTCGGCTACGCCCGGGTCCGCTACTTCTGGGCCTTCGTGGTGGCCCTCGTGCTGTTCAGCATGGGCGGGCTGTTCGCCCTGTACGAGGGCATCCAGAAGCTGCGCGACCCCCACGAGCTCAAGTCGCCGGCCATCGCCATCGGGGTGCTGGTCCTCGCCATCCTCCTCGAGACCTACAGCCTGCGCACGGCTGTCGTCGAGACCCGCCACGTGAAGAAGCCCGGCGAGAGCTACTGGCGGTTCATCAAGCGCTCGAAGAGCCCCGAGCTGCCCACCGTCCTCCTCGAGGACGTCGGTGCCATGGTCGGCCTGGTGCTGGCCCTCATCGGCGTGGTGCTGGCCACGATCACCGGCGCCAACCGCTTCGACGCCCTCGGGTCGGTGGGCATCGGCATCCTGCTCGTGGTCATCGCCTTCGTCCTGGCCGTCGAGATGAAGAGCCTCCTGATCGGCGAGGCGGCGGAGCCCGAGGTGGTTGACGCCCTGAAGACGGCCATGACCGCCGGGCCGGAGGTCACCAGGATCCTCAGCTTCCGCACCTTGCACCTCGGCCCCGACGACATCCTGGTGGCGGCCAAGGTGGAGCTGGCCGCCAGCGCCGACAGCGGGGAGGACGTGGCTCGGGCCATCGATGCCACCGAGTCCCGGATGCGCACGGCCTGCCCGCTGGCCAAGCTCATCTTCCTCGAACCCGACCTGCACCGGGCCGACGCCGCCGCCGGCTGATCGCTCCGCAGCTGGCTCAGGAGTCGGTGCGGCGGTCCCAGTCGGGCTCGAGCTGTCGGAGGAACAGGGCCAGGCGCTCGACCTCGTCGTGCTCGCCGATGGCCTCGGCCTTGGCCCGCAGCCCGTCGAGGCAGCGCAGCAGGGCCCGGTTCGACGGACGACTCCACCGCACGTAGCCGCTGCCCCGCCACCCGTTGGCCCGCAGGGCGTCGAGGCCCCGGTGGTAGCCCACCCGGTACGCGGTGTAGGACTCGATGTCGTCGCGCCCGACCGCCCCGAGGGCGGCCCAGGCGTCGATGCTGCGGGGGGCGCGGGCGGCGACCGCCGCCACCGCGTCCCGGTCGGTGCCGGCAGCCTCCAGCGCCTCGACCAGCCCCGGGGCCGGGGCCGGCAGGATGGTCTCGGGCAGGCCGCTCGAGAGCTGGACGGGTCGGGGGTCGGACATGGAGCATGCTTAGCGCTCCCATGGCCGACTGTGCGTTCTGCGCCATCGTGGCCGGCGCCGCCCCGGCGGCTGTCGTCCTTGACGAGCCCGAGATGCTGGCCTTCCTCGACATCCGCCCCCTGTTCGCCGGCCACGTCCTGATCGTGCCCAAGCAGCACCACGTCGCCCTGGCCGACCTCCCCGGCCCCCTCGTCCCGGTCCTGTTCGAGGCCGTGCAGCGGCTGAGCGCGGCGGTCCCCCGGGCGGTGGCCGCCCAGGGCAGCTTCGTCGCCGTCAACAACCTGGTGAGCCAGAGCGTGCCCCATCTGCACGTCCACGTCGTGCCCCGCACCCGGGGCGATGGGCTGCGGGGGTTCTTCTGGCCCCGCACCCGCTACGGGTCCGACGAGGAGAGGGAGGCGGCGGCAGCGGCGGTCCGCACGGCCCTGAGCGGCGGCTAGGTTGCGCCTTGTGTCGCCCGAGGGGTGGCCAGGAGGAGCAGGGGCATGAGGATCAGAGCTCGACTGGGCGCAGCGGCGGCGGCGGCCGCTCTGGTCATGGCAAGCGTCGTGGTGCCGGTGACGCCCGCCCTTGGCCAGGCCGCGCCTCCGCCCACCATCCCGATCCTGGGTCCGCTCCTCGAGCTGCTCAGCCCCCCCACGACGCCACCCCCGCCGCCCTTCGTGCCTCCGCCGACAGCACCCCCGGCTCCTGCGGCCGGCCCGGGCGTACCGGCCGGCTCCGGCAACGGCCGGCGCATCGTCTACTGCGTGCGCTGCCAGCGGGTGTGGCTGGTCGAGGCCAACGAGGCCGTCGTCCAGAGCCACCTCGTCTCCGGCCGGGCCAACGTGCCGCGGGCGGGGACCTACAAGGTGTTCTCCAAGTCCGAGCGGGCCATCGCCGGGTCCCGCAAGGCAACCATGCGCCACATGGTCCGCTTCGCCCGGGGCCGCACCCTGGCCATCGGGTTCCACAGCATCCCCCGGGACCTGCGGGGCCGGCCCATCCAGGCCGAGAGCGACCTGGGCAACTTCCGCAGCCTCGGTTGCGTGCGCCAGTCCGACGCCAACGCCCTCATCCTGTGGAACTTCGCTCCGGTGGGCACGAAGGTCGTCGTCGTCTGAGCGCACCCGCCCGGGCCGGTGACCGGCCGGGCGGGTGCAGTGGGGCTAGGTGGCGCCGGCGTAGCCGTCGCCGGGGTCCCGCCCGTCCTTGGGATCGGCGGCCTCGCCACCGGCCTGGTCCTCGGGACCGTCCGGGGCATCGGACATCGGCTCGCCGCTCTCGGGATCGACCTTGGGCATGTTGCTCCCCCTTGGGTTTGGGTGACGTAGAGCCCCTGTCCTCCCCCGCTTTCGCTACGGGGAAACGGCCTGGGCGCGAGAGCGGCATTCGCCCCGGTTGGGTAGGACGGACCAGTGACCTCACCGTCCCAGGTACCCGTACTCCTCGCCGGACCGCCAGTGGCCGACCTGGCCGACTCGACCCGCCGGGGCGGAGGCGAGGCGCTGCAACTGGCCCGCGACGCCGGCGCCGGCCACGTCATCTCCGAGCTGACGCTGAGCCGGCTTCGGGGGCGGGGCGGCGGAGGGTTCCCAACAGGGCGCAAGTGGGCCGGGATCCGAGACGGCGGCCCGGGCCGCCGCTTCGCCGTTTGCAACGCCGCCGAGGGCGAGCCTGGCACATTCAAGGACAGGGCCCTGCTGCGCCACGACCCCTACCAGGTGCTCGAGGGCCTGGCCATCGCCGTGCTGGCCATCGGCGCCGAGGCCGCCTACATGGCCACCAAGGCCAGCTTCGGCCGTGAGGCCGAACGGCTGCGGGTGGCCATCCAGGAGACGACGGCAGCCGGCTGGTTCGGCGACGCCCCGGTGACCCTGGTCCGCGGCCCTGACGAGTACCTGTTCGGTGAGGAGAAGGGACTGCTCGAGGTGATCGAGGGCCGGGAGCCCCTCCCCCGGCTCCTCCCCCCGTTCCAGCACGGCCTGTTCGCCACCGCCATCACCACCGGGTGGGAGGCCACCGACGCCGCCGGGGCACCGGGCCTGGCCAACCCCACGCTGGTCAACAACGTGGAGACCCTGGCCAACGTCCCCCACATCCTGCGCCGGGGCCCGGAGTGGTTCCGCTCCCTCGGCACCGAGCGCTCGCCGGGCACGATCGTCGCCACCGTGTCGGGTGATGTGGCCCGCCCGCTGGTGGTCGAGGTGGAGATGGGGCTGCCCCTGAGCGAGCTGCTGGCGCTGGCCGGCGGGCCGCTCCCCGGGCGGGCGGTCCGGGCCGTGCTCAGCGGGGTGGCCAACGGGGTGCTGACGGCGTCGATGCTGGACGTGGCTCTGGGTTACGAGGAGCTGGTCGAGGTCGGCAGCGGGCTGGGGTCAGCGGGCTTCGTGGTCTACGACGACACCGCCTGCCCCGTCGAGATCGCCCGAGCCTTCAGCCGCTTCCTCTACGTGGAGAGCTGCGGCCAGTGCCGCTCGTGCAAGTTCGGCTGCGGCGAGATCACCCGGTGCCTCGAGTCGATCGGAGCGGGGACCGGCACCGAGCACGACGTCGAGGTGATCGGCGCCCGCCTCCGCTCGGTCACCGACCAGACCCGCTGCTACCTGGCCACCGAGGAGCAGATCGTCATCGCCAGCCTCCTGGCCCGCTTCCCCGAGGAGTTCGCCCTCCACCTCGAGGGCACCTGCTCGAAGGAGGTGCCCCGCCCCCTCCAGGCCCCGAAGATCGTCGACCTGACCGACGGCGTCGTCACCTGGGACACTCGGCAGGCGACCAAGCAACCCGACTGGACCTATGCCGAGGAGGCCGGGCCGGGATCGGGGGGGCCGGCCGGCGTCGGCCGCTCGTCACGCCCGGGCGGCGGCGCCTGAAGATCGCAGGTGCCGCGTGACCGGCGCAGAGGATCGTCGTCCCCAGCACCTGGGCCATCCCCCTCTCGACCCGTCCGACCGTTCCCAGCGGCCGGGGCGCCCGGAGTTACCCTGTCACCATGGCTTCCCAACAGGGGTCTCGTCCCGATGCGCTCGATGAGTGGGTCGCCGAGGTCGGCACGGACCACGTGGTGGGCCTCGTCGACCAGACCAGACGAGATGTCGCCGCGGGTACTGTGCCCGCCTTCGATGACAAGGAAGCCTTCGTGCGGTACCTGGCTCGAAGGCCAGTCGACAAGCCGGCGTGAGCTGGCGGGTCCTGACGACCGCATCAGCCGACCCCGACTTCCAGGCGCTCACCGAAAAGGATCGGCGCGCCGTCGTGGATGATCTGTTCGGCTGGCTCGCTGACGGGCCACCGCGGTCAAGTCCCCGGGTGGTCGGCGGAGCCGTCCTCTTCGACGATGTCCTCCCCTGCGGCTTCAGTGTCAGCTACTTCGTCGACGAGCCGGACCGCTACATCGCCGTGCTCCGGCTCCGGCGGCTTCCGTGAAGATCCGCTGAGCCTGCCGAGCTGCCGCCGCCGGGCCGCCGCTGCGACATGGCAATGTCGTTCACCTCAGCGCGGCGGAAGCGTCACCAGGGCTCCTCGGCCACCAGTCGTCGGAGGTTTCCGTCGGCCTTTCGCAGCTCCGCCGGAGTCTCCGGCACTCGCCGGTAGCCGGCGAGGATGGCCAGGCCGACGGCCCGGCGGCACTCCTCCAGGTCGCTGGTAGCGGGGGGAGCCATCGGCTCTTTCGGTGAGGGGTCGTCCGTCAACCGGATCCCCCTGCCGCGATCGTCGGCGCCCTCCCCACGACCAGCATCCTCCCGCACGGCCGCAGCATCAAAGGGCCAGGAGGACCACGCCGGCGCCGGCCAGGGCCAGACCCGCGGCCTGGGACCGGGTGATCCGCTCCTTCAGGACGACCGCCGCCAGCAGGATGGTGGAGGCCGGATAGAGGGAGGAGATGACGCCGACGACCGAGAGGGCGCCGGCCCGGGAGGCCAGGACGAACAGGGCGTTGGCGGTGGCGTCGCACAGGCCGGCGGGGACGATGACCCGAAGGTCGGCCCGGCTCACCCGGGCGGAGAGCTTCAGGGCGGTGGTGAGCATGAGAGCGGCCGGCACCGAGACGGTGCGCTGGACCAGCACCGGCCACAGGCCGGCGTTCTCGCTGACGGCGGCCAGCAGCACGAAGACCAGGCCGAAGGCCAGGCCGGCACCGAGGCCGAGGGCCACCTCGGTGGCCACCGAGGTGGCGGGCGCCACCTCATCGGCCTCGGGGGGTGGGCGGCTGACCAGGGCCACCCCGATCAGGGCGACGGCGACGCCGGCCAGCCGGAGCGCAGGCAGGCCGTCGCCGCCAGCCACGCCCACCACGAAGGGGACCAGGGCGGCCCCGACGGCGGTGAGCGGGGCCACCACCGCCATGCGGCCGGCGCCCAGGCCCCGGTAGAGCAGCAGCACCCCGCAGAGACCGACGAGGCCGGCGCCGACGCCGAGGCCGAGGTCAGGGGCCGAGGGCGACCCGCCGACCAGGGGCACCAGGATGGAGAGGGCGACGAGCCCGACCCCCTGGGACCACAGGACGACCACGGCGGCCGCCCGACGGCGGCTGGCCAGCCCACCGAGGAAGTCGGCGGCCCCATAGACGGCGGCCACGAGGAGGCCGAGGCCGACGGCGAGCATCAGACGACCGGGAGGCTCAGCCGGCTCCGTCCGACGGGGCTTGGCCCGGTTCGACCCCCCCGGTGCGCAGCACGACCTGGTCGCGCTTGCCCTTGCGCAGCAGCAGATAGCGGCCGTGAAGAGCGTCGCTGGAGGTAAGGAGCGATTCGGCATGAGCCGGGTCGACCTTGACGCCATTGACGCTGACCCCGCCCTGGTCGACCAGACGGCGCGCGGCGCCGCCAGAGGACGCAAGCCCCGCCACCACCAACGCCTCCAACACGCTGATCTCCCCCGGCAGCGGCACGGTGGGGGCGTCGGCCAGGGCGGCGGCGAGGGTGGCCTCGTCGAGCGACGCCACGTCGGGGGTGAAGAGAACGGCCGCGGCCCGGGCCGCCCGGGCCGCCTCCTCGGCCCCGTGGACCAGGGCGGTGACGTCGTCGGCCAGGGTCCGCTGAGCCAGGCGCAGACCGGGCCGCTCCGCCGTGGCCCGGTCCAGCTCGAGGATCTCCTCCTGGGTGCGCCAGGTGAAGCTCCGCAGGTAGCGGCCCACCATGGCGTCCTCGGCGTTGAAAAGGAACTGCCACAGGGCGTAGGGGGTGGTCCGGGCCGGGTCGAGCCAGACGGAACCGGCCACGCTCTTGCCGAGCTTGGTGCCATCGGCCCGGGTGACCAGCGGCGAGGTGAGCCCGTAGGCGGGCGCGGCCTCGACCCGGCGGATGAGGTCGACGCCAACGGTGATGTTGCCCCACTGGTCGGACCCTCCTCCCTGGAGGGTGCAGCCGTAGCGCCGGAACAGCTCGAGGAAGTCGTAGCCCTGCAGCAGCATGTAGCTGAACTCGGTGTAGGAGATCCCGATGTCGCGGGCATCGATGCGGCTGCGCACCGAGTCCTTGGCCACCATCTGGTTGACGGTGAAGTGCTTGCCCACGTCGCGCAGGAACTCGAGCAGGCCCGTGCCCCACAGCCACTCGCCGTTGTCGACCAGCCGGCCCCGCTCGCCGGACAGGTCGACGAAGCGCTCCATCTGGGCCCGGATCCGGGCCAGGTTGTGCTCCAGCCGCTCCCGGGTCAGCAGGCTGCGCTCCTCGGTGCGGCCGCCCGGGTCGCCGATCATCCCGGTGCCGCCGCCGGCCAGGGCGATGACGGTGTGGCCGGCCTCCTGCAGCCGCCGCAGGTTGCACAGCATGAGGAGGTTGCCGAGCTGGAGGCTGTCGGCCGTGGGGTCGAAGCCGATGTAGGCAGTGAGGGGCTCTGCGTCGAGGCGGGGCAAGAGCCCCTCGTCGGTGACCTGGTGGACCAGGCCGCGCCAGGTCAGCTCGGAGGACAGGGGCGCAGGGGTCATCGAAGGACGATCATCGCGGACCAGACTTGTCAGGTCGTGCCCGATGCCTCCGCCACCTTCGTCGCCGGGCACCCGGTCGACCTCCGCCTGACCCTCGGGATGGTGGCCCAGGGCCGGTTCGACCCGATGCTGCGCATCGACGGCGGCGGGGCGTGGCGGGCCACCCGCACCCCCGACGGCCCGGCCACGCTGCGGCTGCGGGTGGATGGCGACGGACGGGTGCGGGCCGAGGGCTGGGGCCCCGGGGCGGGGTGGTCGGTGGCCCAGGCGCCCGAGCTGGTGGGCGGTGGCGACGTGGTCGAGGGGTTCGAGGCGCTGGCCGGCCGGCACCCGCTGGTGGCCGAGCTGCACCGCCGCCACCGCCGCCTCCGCCTGCCCCGCACCCGCCGGGTGTTCGAGGCGATGGTCGTGACAATCTGCGCCCAGAAGGTGACCGGCATCGAGGCCAAGCGCTCCTACCGGGCGATCGTGCGGAAGTGGGGCGAGCCGGCGCCGCCGGCGGAGGGCGTGTCCGGCGCCCCCCGGCTCCACCTGCTGCCCGACCCGGCCGTCCTGGCCCGCCAGCCGTCGTGGGCCTTCCACCCGCTCGGGCTCGAGCGCAAGCGAGCCGAGGCGCTCCTGCGCATGGCCGCCGCCGCCGGACGGCTGGAGGCCGCGGCCGGGATGGCCGACCGGGTCGCCGCCCGCCGGCTGCTCCGGGCCGTGCCCGGCGTCGGGGTGTGGACCTCGGCCGAGGTGGCCCTGGTCGCCCTGGGCGACGCCGATGCCGTCAGCGTGGGCGACTACCACCTGCCCAACGTGGCCTCGTGGCACCTGGCCGGCGAGCCCCGGGGCACCGACGAGCGGATGCTGGAGCTGCTCGAACCCTTCCGCCCCCACCGGGGCCGGGTCCTCCGCCTGCTGCAGCTGGCCGGCGGCGCCCCGCGCTACGGCCCCCGCATGCCACTCCGGCAGGCGGATGAGTGGTGACCTCGGGCTGTACGCCGTCGGCGTCCTACCAGTGCTACGTGCCGATGTAAGGTCACGAGTATGGCCAAGTCCAAGGCCACCATCACGGTCGATCGTGAGAAGCTTGCGGCAGCACGTGCGGTGCTCGGCGCAACATCGGCGTCGGCCACCATCGACGCCGCCCTGTCCGAGGTCATCCGCCGAGCCCAGATCCGCCGGGACATCGAGGCGTACCGACGGGTCCCGCCGACCGAGGACGAGGCGGCCCTGAGCCAAGCCGGTCCCGACTGGAACGACCTAGCCGACGACACGGACTGGGAGGCCGAGTGGCCGGCCCCTCGATGACGCCCAGTCCCAGGCGGGGCGAGATCTGGCTAGCCGATCTCGACAAGCGCCGTCCGGTTGTGGTCCTCACCCGCGAACCCATGGGTCGCATCCTGCACTCGGTGATCGTCGGTCCGGTGACCTCGACCATTCGCGGCCTCTCCACTGAGGTCGAGCTCAGCGCCGCTGACGGCGTGCGCCGGCGCTCGGTCGTGAACCTCGACAACCTTCAGCTGCTCTCGAGGGCTCGACTCATTCGAAGGGTGGGCAAGGCGGAGCCGGCCAGCCTGGCCAGGATCTGCGCTGCCGTCGAGGTGGCGATCGGCTGTCAGCCGTCGTAGGTTCGCCTCGCCCCTCCTGGTTCAGGACAGCTTGGCCCGCAGCTTGGCGAGGAGGTGGAGGTCGTCGTCGCCGACGCCGGGCACCGCCGCCCGCAGCGGCGCCACCCAGCCGAGGAGGGCCACATCCGCGGTGGCCAGCGCCCGCTGGCGAAGGTTGGTGAGGATGCGGACCACGATGTCGCAGGCCGGAACGGGGTCGAGCCAGGCCATGTCGAAGCCGGGGAGCGGCCCGGTGATGCCCTGCAGGATGGCCTCGCAGTCACCCGAGGTGAGGCGCCGGCCCCCGGCGAAGCAGTCGAGGAGCACCCGGGGCTGGTCCTCATGGCGCACCAGGAAGTGGCCGGGCATGCCGACGCCGGCCAGGGGCACCCCGGTGCGGCGGCCGACGGCCATAGCCACCAGGCTGAGGGTGATCGGGATGCCGAGGCGCCGGTCGAGCACCTGGTCGAGGTAGGAGTTCTGCGGGCCGGCGTAGTTCGACAGGTCGCCGCTCAGGCCCAGCGCCGCCTCACCCTGGCCGAACAGGTGGGCCAGCAGGCCGTCCAGGCCCGGCCCGCACGCTGCGGCGACCTGGTCCAGCCGGATGAGCTGGCCGGCCACCCACGTCAGGTCGTGGCCCTGGCCGGCGGCGGCCACCAGCAGCGCCGCCTCGTCCAGCCGGGCCTCCAGCTCGTCATCCGGCCCCGCGACCAGGGCGCGGAAGCGGGCCTCGACGAGTTCGTGCACCTCCCCATCCTCGCCGTCGTGGCTCCCGGGTAACCCCGGCGGCTCCGGCCGGGTCCGATGCCGGAGATGCCGGCCGCTCCCAGCACGCCGCTGCGCCTGCGGGGCCTGGTGCCAGGCACGGTGGCCTCGGCCGTCGAGCTGCTCGGCGACCGGCCGGTGGTGTTGGCCCGGTGCCGGGCCGGCAGCCGGGGCGGCGCCCTGTCCGAGGTGGCCGGCCGCACCCTGGCGTCGGCGGCCACCGAGGCCTGCGCCCTCGGCCTTCCGCTCGTGGTGGTGGTGGCCTCGGGCGGTGCCGATGTGGCCGAGGGCATCAACGCCCTGCACGGCTGGGGCCTGGCCGTCGCGGCGGTGGCCCGGTGCAGCGGCCGGGTGCCCGTGCTCATGGCGGTGACCGGGCCGGCGGTGAGCGGCCAGGCGCTGCTGCTCGGCCTGGCCGACGTGGTGTGCCTGGCTGACGGGGCCACCGCCTACGTGAGCGGCCCGGCCATGGTCGAGGAGATGACCGGGGTGCGGGTCTCGCCCACCGACCTCGGCGGCGCTACGGTCCATGCCCGCCACTCGGGCCTGGCCGCCCTCACCGTGGCCGACGAAGCCGCCGCTCTCGAGGCGCTGGCCGAGGTGCTGGCCTACCTGCCCGACTCGTGTGACGACCTCCCCCCGAGCACGCCGGTCGACGACCCGGGCGACCGCCCCTGTCCGATGCTGGCCACCGTGCTCCCCGCCACCCCGACCGGGGCCTACGACGTGCGCACGGTGGCCGCCGAGGTGGCCGACGAGGGCTCGTTCCTCGAGCTGTGGGCCGGCTGGGCCCCGAACCTGGTGGTCGGCCTGGCCACCATCGAGGGCCACCCCGTCGGGGTGGTGGCCAACCAGCCCCAGGCCCTGGCCGGCACCCTCGACATCCCGGCCAGCCAGAAGGGCGCCCGCTTCGTCGACCTGTGCGACGCCTTCAACGTGCCGCTCCTCACCCTGGTCGACACCCCCGGCTTCTTCCCCGGCAGGGACCTCGAATGGCGGGGCATGATCCGCCACGGCGGCCAGCTCGCCTTCACCTACGCCCGGGCCACCGTGCCCCGGGTATCGGTCATCCTGCGCAAGGCCTACGGCGGCGCCTACATCGTGATGGACTGCCGCACGATGGGCAACGACCTGGCCCTGGCCTGGCCATCGGCCGAGATCGCGGTGATGGGGGCCAAGGGGGCGGTCGAGATCCTGCACCGCCGCTCCACCCCCGAGGAGCGGGCTGCAGCCGAGGCCGCCTATGTGGCCGAGCTGCTCACGCCCTATGTCGCCGCCGAGCGGGGCTACGTCGACCAGGTCATCGACCCCGCCGACACCCGCACCGTCGTGTCCACCGCCTTTCGCACGCTGCGCTCCAAGCTGGATCCGGTAGCCGCCCGCAAGCACGATTCGATGCCCTGCTGAGGTTCTGGTGCCGCCTGCCGCGGACGACGGCGCGGGTGTGCCCACCTCTGATCACCAGGAGGGCCGGAAGTGGGCACTCCCGGATGGGGACCCCGCTCCCGATCGGCACGGCTCGGTCGTCAGGCATGCGACGCCGTCCAGGCCAGAAGGTCGTCGGCCACCCAGGTGTTGACGATGAGCGCCGGGTCGACGCCGGTCTCCTCGGCCCGGGCGCAGCCCAGGAGCTGCCACTCCAGCTGGCCGGGGGCGTGGGCGTCGGTGTCGATGCTCACCTTCACGGCGCCGTCCACCAGCATCCGCAGGAGCCGCTTGGGCGGGTCGAGGCGCTCGGGCCGGCAGTTGATCTCGACGGCTTTGTCGAAGGTGCGGGCCGCCTCGAAGACCAGCTCGGCGTCGAAGGTGCTCTCCGGCCGGCCCTTGCCGACGACCATGCGCCCGGTGCAGTGGCCCAGGACGTCCATGTGGGGGTTGGCCAGGGCCACGCACAGACGGCGGGTCATGGCCGGCGCCTCCATGCGCAGCTTGGAGTGGGCCGAGGCGACCACGAGGTCGAGGCGGGCCAGCAGGTCGTCGTCCTGGTCGAGGGTGCCGTCCTCGTAGATGTCCACCTCGATCCCGGTGAGCAGGCGGAACGGAGGCCCGCCGTCGGCCGCCACCTCGGCGTTGACCTCGGCCACCACCTCCAACTGCTCCTCGAGCCGCTCCCGGTTCAGCCCGTGGGCCACCGTCAGCCGGGGCGAGTGGTCGGTGAGCACCAGGTACTCGTGCCCGAGCGCCCGGGCCGCTGCCGCCATCTCCCGGATCGGCGACCCCCCGTCCGACCAGTCGCTGTGGCTGTGGCAGTCCCCCCGCAGCCGGGCCCGTAGCCCCGCCCCCGGCCGGGTGGCCGGATCCGGCCGCTCATCCTCCAACCGGCTGAGGTAGGCGGGCACCTGGCCCCGCAGCACCTCGTCGACCACCCGGGCCGTGGTGTCCCCGATGCCGGCAAGATCGGTGAGCTTCCCGATCGCGTGCAGCCGGGCCACCTCCTCGGCCCCCGTCCGACGCAGCGTGGCGGCCGCTCCCCGGAAGGCCTTCACCCGGTAGGCAGGCTCCAGCGCCTCCTCGAGCAGGTAGGCGATGCGCTCCAGAGCGGCGGCGGCGTCATCGGCATCAGGCATCACCGGATGCTGCCACGACCGGCGCCGGACTACGAGGCGACGGTGGTCTTCTGGGCGGCGCGCTGGCGGGCCCGCCACTGGCGGCGGACCACGCGGCGCTCCTCTTCTGAGTGGCCGCCCCAGACGCCGTACTCCTGATTGGTGGTGATGGCGAACTCGAGGCACTGCTGGCGCACCGGGCAGGGCACGCACACGTTCTTGGCCCGGGCGATCTTGATCTCGGCCTCACCGGTCTGGCCGATGGGGAAGAACATGTTGGTGTCGAGCTTGCGGCACGAGCCGAGCTCCCGCCACTCCTCGCTGTTCCAGGTCGTCGGGCCGACGCATTGGACTGCCATGTGGGGGGACGCTCCTCAGAAGGCGGCTCTAGTAAGTGCAGTTTAGCGGGGATTACTGGTTCCGTCGGCGCCCTTGCCTCCGGCCTGGTGGGGTTCGGTGCCGCGGCCATCCGCGGATGCCAGATGCTTCAACGGCCTCGCAGGTTTCCGATCTCCCACAGCAGGCGACCCGCCACCTCGGTGGCCGTGGGAGCCGGCGTCGGCGCCCGCGAGACGGGCCAGGTGGTGACTGTGACGATGCTGCCGCCGGCCTCGGGGGCCAGCTCGACCCGGGCCCCCCCGAGGTAGGGGTCGTCGACCTGGCCCTCGAGCAGGTACGGCTCGTCGACCACCTTCGGGTCCCCGATGGCGGAGAAGGCCAGCAGGACCAGCTCGAAGGCATCGACCGGCAGGAGATCGATCGAGAAGGCGGCATCGGCCTCGGCGTCGTCTGCCGGGGGCGGGGCCGGGGGCTCGGGCCGGGCCGCGAGGTCGGCCAGGGCCAGCTCGGCGGCCCGGTTCACCAGGGTCAGGCGGGCCGAGGCGTCGGCCACCGCGGCGGTGCCGCCCCCTCCCCCGGCCACCACGTCGGGGTGGTGCAGCTTGGCCAGCTGCCGACGGGCCTGGCGGATGCTCCCGGCCGTGGCCGTGCTCCGCTCCAGGCCCAGCACCTCCCAGGGATCCACCGCCGTCGAACGTAGCCTCGCCACCGTGGAGCTCCAGGTGGCCCGTCAGCGCCTCGCCGCCCGTGGCGGCGACGTCGTCGAGAGGTTCCGGACCGCCGGGACGGCCGACCGCCTGGCCGTGGGCTGCCTCGTGGTGCTGTGGCTGACCCAGGCGGTGACCCCCCTGTTCGAGCGGGGCCGGCGCCAGGGGCCGACCACGATCGTGGTGGTGCTCCTGGCCGCGGCCGCCCTGGCCGCCACCGCCGGGTCGGTGGGCTGGCGCCGGGCGGGGTTGGCCGTGGCCGGGGCCACGGCGGTGGGGGTGGCCGTGGAGGCGGTCGGTGTCAGGACCGGCCTGCCCTTCGGCGAGTACCGCTACACCGACCGGCTGCAGCCCCAGGTGCTCGGCGTCCCCGTGGTGGTGGCGCTGGCCTGGGCCGGCATGGGCCTGCCGGCGTGGGCGGTGGCCGGCCGGCTGGTGCGCGCCACCCCGGCCCGGATCGCCCTGGGCGCCGTCGCCCTCACCGCCTGGGACCTGTTCCTCGACCCCCAGATGGTGGCCGAGGGCTTCTGGGTCTGGCCGGACGGCGGCTTCTACCGGGGCATCCCCCTGTCGAACTACGGCGGCTGGCTGGCGGTGTCGGCGCTGCTGATGGCCGTCTTCGCCGTCACCGCCCCCGGCGCCCGCTCCCGCGTGGCCGTGTCGGCCTACCTCCTCATGGCGGTGATGGAGGTGCTCGGCTTCCTCCTCTTCTTCGGTGACCCCCTGGTCGCCCTGGTGGGCGGGGTGGTGTGCGTGCCGCTCGGGGTGGCGGCGCTCGTCGGCCGGTCGTCACGAGCGGAGGTCCGGCGCCGCCCGGATGGGGTGCGGCGATGACGCTCGGAGAGCTCGACCCCGGCGCGGCGTCGCCTTGGCCCATCGAGCCTGGTTCCTTGCCCTGTCCGCTTCCGACCGAAGCACCCGAGCCACGGGGCCCGCTTCCGACGGAAGCGGCCGACCCCCGATCGGTCGTCGTCGTCGGCGGCGGCGTGGGCGGCCTGGCCGCCGCCATCCGGCTGGCCGCCGCCGGCCACCACGTCCAGCTCTTCGAGCGGACAGGCCGGGTGGGCGGCAAGCTCGGCAGCCACGCCGCTGCCGGGTTCCGGTGGGAGACCGGCCCCTCGCTGCTCACCCTGCCGGCGGTGTTCGACGACCTGCTGGGGCTGGCCGGCACCTCGCTGGCCGAGGCCTGCCGGCCGGTGCGCCTCCCCCGCACCTGCCGCTACCACTTCGCCGACGGCTCCACCTTCACCACCTGCGACGACCCGGCCGCCACCCGGGCCGAGGTCGAGGCGCTGGCCCCCGGATCCGGGCCGGCCTGGGACCGCTGGGGCCGTCGGTCGTCCCAAGTGTGGGAGACGGCCGAGCGCACCTTCTTCACCGGGCCCATCGAGGACCCCCGGGCCCTCCTCGGTCGCATGCGCTCGCCCCGCGACCTGCTGGCCATCGACCCGCTGCCCACCCTCCACCAGAGGGCGACCGCCACCCTCTCCGACCCCCGCCTGGTGCAGTGGGCCTGCCGGTACGCCACCTATGCCGGGTCCGACCCGTGGCGGGTGCCGGCCACCCTCGGCTGCATCCCCCACATCGAACAGGCCTACGGCTGCTGGGCCCTGCTCGGTGGCCTGGCCACCCTGGCCGAGGCGCTGGCCGGGGCGGCGGCCACCCTGGGCGTCGACCTGCACACCGGCACCGAGGTGGCCGCCCTCCTGACCGACGGCAGTGGTACCAACCGGCCGGCCCGGTCACTCCGACGATGGGCCGCCCGCTCAACCCGGCCGCTCGGCCCGGGTGACGACCGCTCGGTCGAGTCGCCGGGACTCGCCGGCCGGATCACCGGCGTGCGCCTCGCCTCGGGCGAGGTGGTCGCCGCCGACATCGTGGTGGCCGACGTCGACGCCGCCCACCTCTACGCCGACCTGCTCCCCGACCGCGGCGGACGGCGCCGGGTGCGGGCGGCCGGCCGATCGACCAGCGGCTTCGTGCTCCTCCTCGGCGCCGAGGGCCGCACCGAGGCGCTCGACCACCACAGCGTGCTGTTCAGCTCGGACTACCGCAGGGAGTTCGTCGACATGGCCGCCGGCCGGCCTCCCGCCGACCCCACCGTCTACGTCTGCGCTGCCGACCGCACCGACCCCTCGGCCGCTCGGCCCGGCTACGAGTCGCTGTTCGTCCTGGTGAACGTGCCGTCGGCCGACGACCCCACCGCGGCCTGGGCCGGCGGTCGGGCCGACGCCTACGCCGACCGGATCCTCACGGTGCTCGAGCGCCGCGGCCTCGACCTGCGTCGCCGCATCGTCCACCGCGAGGTGATCACCCCGGCCCATCTGGCCTCCCGCCACCGGGCCGTCGGCGGCGCCATCTACGGCACCTCCAGCAACGGCCGCCGGGCCGCCTTCACCCGACCATCCAACCGGGGCCGCCGCCCCGGCCTCTACCTGGTCGGCGGCTCCAGCCATCCCGGCGGAGGCCTCCCCCTCGTGGCCCTCTCGGCCCGGATCGTCGCCGACATGATCGCCGCCGACCTCGCCGGCTGAGCCCCTGATCTGGCCTGTGACCAGGATCCGTGCAGGATCCTGAACGCGTCGACCGTTCCTACGGCGCAGAACGGCGATGACCGCGATGGGTCAGGAGCGAGTCGAAGTGAGCAGTCGATCGACGTCATCTCCAAGACAGGTCGGGTCGGAGCCCTTCTCGATGTAGCCGACGGCTCCCTGCTCGTGGGCCCGGGCTGCGACGTCGTCCGGTTCCAGGCCGGAGAGCACGACCACCTTCGCCGTCGGCGCCACGGCCAAGAGGAGGGGGAGGGCTTCGAGGCCACCGAGACCGGGCATGGCCAGGTCGAGGAGCACCACGTCGGGCTGAAAGTGGCGAGCGAGGGCAACGGCCTCACGCCCATCGGCGGCTTCTCCGACGACGGCGAAGCCGCCATGTTCCTCTAGTACGAGACGGAACAGCGTGCGCACGTGGCGATCGTCGTCGACCAGCAAGACGCGCCGGACGCCGATCGGTCGGTCCCTCGGCGCCCTCGACGCTGCCGCCCTGGTGAGCTCATCGCCGATCCACACGGCGGCATCGGTGCCCGAGAGGGGTCGGCTCAAGTAGTAGCCCTGCGCCTGGTCGCACCCGCGCGCTTGGAGATGGGCGAGCTGTTGGGGGGTTTCGACGCCCTCGGCGACGGTGGTCAATCCGAAGGCGTGGGCCAGGTCGATGATGGACGCCACGATGGCCCGGTCTCGGCGGCCCAGGCCACCCTCGCCCAGGCCGCAGACGAAGGATCTGTCGATCTTCAGGATGTCGACGGGGAAGCGCTTGAGGTAGGTGAGCGAGGAGTAGCCGGTCCCGAAGTCGTCCACGCCGATGCGAACACCGAGCGCCTTCAGGACATGAAGCGCACGGGCGGCCGACTCGGCGTCATCGAGCAGGACGCTCTCGGTGATCTCCAGGCAGAGGAGTGCGGCATCGAGTCCCGAGGCATCGAGCGCGTCGCGGATGACGATCGGAAGATCGGGCGTGAGCAGCTGACGGGCGGAGAGGTTGACTGCCACCGAGAGCGGGGCGAGCTCGGGCCGCACGGTCTGCCATTCCGCCACCCGCCGACACGCCTCCTGCACGACGAAGGCCCCCAGCGGCACGATGAGGCCGGTCTCTTCGGCCACGGGGATGAACTCGTCGGGCAGGATCGTGCCGCGGTGGGGGTGTTCCCATCGCACGAGGGCCTCGACGCCGACGACCGAGCGGGACGTGAGATCGACGATGGGCTGGTAGTGGACTTCGAGCTCGCCCCGCTCGATGGCGGCCCGGAGGGCACTCTCGGTCTCCATCCGAGCCGTCGCCCCCGCCCGCATGGCGCCGTCGAACATCAGAAAGCGGTCACGGCCGGCTTCTTTGGCCCGGTACATGGCCGCGTCAGCATCACGCAGCAGAGACTCGGCGTCGTCGACCGGCCCGGCGGTGGCCATGCCGATGCTGACCGTGATGGCGACTTCTGTGCCGTCCAGATCCATGGGCTCGGCCAGGGCCTGGGCCACTCGGCTGCCGAGGGCGAGCGGCCCGTCGCCGGTCCCGGCTCCCTCGGTCACGATCACGAACTCGTCTCCGCCGAAGCGGGCCACGGTGTCCTGTGGCCTGACCGTGTCCAGTAGCCGGACGGCGATCCCCCGCAGCAGCTCGTCGCCCACCGAGTGGCCCCGACTGTCGTTGATGACCTTGAAGCGGTCGACGTCGAGGAACAGCACGGCAACAGTCGCCCCTGAGCGTTGGGCACGGGCCAGGGCGAGAGAGAGCCGGTCCTTGAGCAGGCTGCGATTCGGCAGGCCCGTCAGTGCATCGTGCGTGGCCTGGTGAGCCAGGGCTGCTTCGGTCGTCTTGCGGGCCGTCACGTCCCGGATGGCGGCGGAGACCAGCGTGCCCTCCTCGGTCTCCAGCGGGCTCAGACTGATGTCGACCGGGAACTCGGTCCCGTCCTTGCGGCAGGCGGCCAGCTCCAATCCCGCCCCCATGGGCCGGACCAGCGGA